>JANLSE010000317.1:0-19041 GCA_031362265.1 Roseiflexaceae bacterium | reverse complement strand
TTTATTTAAATTATGTGACTACCGCTATATTTGACGATTCGCCAAAGGACAACAAGTACATTTTTAAATATAATATCTTTTTCTTTTGTATTTCTGATTGAACCTCCAGTTAAAAAAAAGATAATTGAGCATATCGAAGATCATTGCCTACGCGTGGATGATTTTCGTGCTGCCTACGAGGCAACCCGCTATCTGATTGGCCTGGGCCATCGGCGTATCGCACATATTGCCGGGCCAACCCACCATCAGGATGCGGTCGATCGCTATGCGGGCTATCGGCGTGCGCTGAGCGATGCAAACCTGCCAATTGACGAGCAGATCATATTCGTAGGGGATTTTACCGAGCAGTCTGGCCTACTCGCAACACAATCGTTGTTGAACCGCGCGCTCATGTTCTCGGCAATTTTCGCCGCTAATGACCAGATGGCCTATGGCGCTCGGCTGGCGCTGTATCGGCATGGCATTCGTGTGCCAGATGACATCTCCCTGATAGGATTCGATGATCAGCCCGCCTCGGCATACACCACCCCGCCGCTCACAACCGTACGTCAGCCAACCCATGCGATTGGTCAGGCAGCCGCCCAGGCGATCCTGCGTCTGCTCAATGGCCAGCCCCCCGCGCTCCCAGCACTCTCTACCGAGCTGATCATCCGCGAATCGGCAGCACGCCGACGCTAATCCCGCTCGGGTAATGCCATTTCGGAATATATCTCGTATGGCTGTTGCCATCGCATAGTACTGAGCCACTAGTCTGCATCATGGCCCTTGGGTTCGGCCCCAAACCTTTTCGAGGGCAGCTTCGCCGCACTCACATATCCGAAGTTGCCGAACCGACCCATTGACGGCAATGGTATAGTAGTGACTAAGTTGACTCAATCACTTAGCAATTAGGGACCGTATGCGAATTTCGAGTAAAGGTGAGTATGGGCTGCGTGCATTACTTGATCTTGCGCAGCGCTATGGCGAAGGGCCGATCCAGAGCCACGAGATTCATCTGCGGCAAGGTATCGATGAGAACTACCTGAATCAGATTCTGATCCTGCTGCGGCGTGCTGGCCTGATCGAGAGTTTACGTGGTCCACAGGGCGGCCATCGCTTGGCGCGCTCCCCAATCCAAATCAGCATGCTCGATGCGATTATTGCATTGGAAGGGCCACTCCTCCCAATTGACACTGGCCGCGATAGTGCGATTCTGGGCGACCCGATCGACCGTAATGTCATCCGCGAGGTTTGGAATGGTGCGCGGGCAAATCTCGAATCATATCTGGCTGATTTGACGCTTGACGATCTGCTTCAACGGAGGCGCCGCCACTCAGGTGAGGTGATGTATCATATCTAAGCTCCCGCGCCGTTACATCACCAGCCCTCGACCTTCCATCCAAAAACGTGCCCAACTGAGCAACCCAAGCTGAATGAGCGTTAGTACGAGAGCAATCGTACCTGGGCGTGCCAATTGTGTGAAGCGCTCAACGATCCCCTCATAGCGCATAATCACCGCAACAACCAGCAGATTCACAAAGAACAATACCCCGACGATGCCTGTCCAGGCAACAATCGCAAGTGGCCAGTAAAAAAGCGCAATATTGCCGTAGATTGCCAGCCAACCAAGCAGATTGATCGCCAATGCGCCGCCAAACTCGCGCCAGCCACTCAGTACACGCATATTGCGATCCACATTGCTGCGTAGCGCAAGATTCACAATCAGTAACAGGATCACCGCCAATGCAGTACCCATACCAATTCCAGTCAGGGTACGTAACTCATTACTTGGGACATACAAATGCGGCAAGAACATGTCGCGTAATAACGAGTTGAACCCATCCACCGCCATGATGGCGACAAACAGGCCTAACAAAATGGTTATTGGCAAGGGTGGCAAGCGCCCAGCCCGCCATCGACCTAATACCAATAAGTAGATACTTGTCATACATAAGCTGGCATAAATACCAGTATTACGGGCGCAGAGCGGCAATTGTAGGCCACCCATCTCCACATTATGAACCTGCGCACAGACTCCATGGACAACCGAATACATCTTCCAGTTCAGTGGAATACCTGGCCAGGCAACCAGCGCCAATAATAATACGGCCAGCATGCTGGCGAATGCTATCCGCCAACCACGCGACTCAGATACGGCTGATACTGCGCCAGTTACAGCAGCCTGACGTGCAGCTATTTGTTCTTGTGCCAAGCGGATAATATCATCGCTACTTCGTTCGGCCATGATGTATTGTTCTCCATAGAAACCCAACCGCAATGTTGCTACTTCGCCTTTGCGACACTCGCCTGGATCATTTGTGCGTCCATTGCTCCCAGGCGCCAATCAGCAACGGTGCCATCTGGCCGGATAAAGAAGCTCGTTGGCAGATTCCGCACGCCATAGCGGTCGGGAATATCCCCAGCCGGGTTAGCGACAAGCGTGAAACGCACCGCTAACTCGCTAGCAAATGGCACGATGACAGCTGCTGCTTCCAGTTTATTAACCCCCAACACCACAATTTGCTCGCCAGAAGCATCAGCCGCTTGCTGAAGATCGGGCATTTCCTGGCGGCATGGCCCACACCATGTAGCCCAGAAATTGACAATCACAACTTTGCCATGGAAATCGCTTAGCCGCACAACCTTGCCATCACTTCTAGTATAGCTAAAATCAGGGGCAGGCTCCCCAACAACTGGCATTCCACGCCCAGTATCCAACGATTGTGAGGAGGCCGCAATATTCGGCGGTAGCGTAACCGCAGTAG
This sequence comes from Roseiflexaceae bacterium, assembly GCA_031362265.1. GTDB lineage: Bacteria > Chloroflexota > Chloroflexia > Chloroflexales > Roseiflexaceae > JANLSE01. Next base: position 16,297 of record JANLSE010000317.1, on the reverse strand, counting down.
GCACACTTGTGCAGCTGATCAACAAGAATAGTGCTATCAAGCTGAGATGACACACAAATACCATGCTACGGTGATTGGGTGCTTGGGTGATGAGACGACTCGATGACATAGTTCCTCGCTTCAGGACAACACCAGGATAGTTGGTTCTTATACTATACGCTACGCAGCGCTAACATGCCGGTCTTGCGCAGATCACGCTCGAGGCGTGGATAGACTGCGGTAAGCATGGCAATTGCGAAGAGTAGCCCAGTAATCATACGCAGCCAGAAGTTAAGCGATCCAGGCGCATCACCGGTTTCACGAAACCCAATCCGAAAAACATCGTCCAGCATATGGCTACTGCCATCAAGTAACATTGGGAGTAATAGCAGGCCCGCCAACCACAATGGTATTGGCTTGGTTTGATTGCGAAATAGACCAAAGAGTAGGCCACCAGCAAAAAGCGCTGTATACATGGCCGTTTCACGATGGCAAAAGGCAACTTGATGGCCAAATAGAAAGAACGAGCGATCGGGAATCTGATGGCAAAACGGCCGGTAGATCGCAAACAAGAACCAACCAATGCGCGCATGCCCGCTCGCATAGGCCAATGGCGAAAGCCAAGGTATGCCACCATACAGCAACACCAACCCATTGGCAAACAATAGCCAGTGGCGTAATATCCAGTGCGCGATATCTTCTATCCGTTGTGCCCAGACTGGCGAAGATGGTTGCTCAACCATGGTTCACTCCCATAGAATTATTATAGCATCTTAGAAACCAGAGCGGCAGGAAGCTCCAACGCTCATCCATGGGTGCGTACAAATTCACGCATGAATTGCGCAAGAGCAGTACAGCTTTCTGGTTCAAGCGCATTGTAGATTGAGGCCCGGATCCCACCAACGGAGCGATGCCCAGCAAGGCCAAGCATACCTTGTGTCGCTGCCTCCACAGCAAAGCGCTGCTCAAGTGATTCCGTGGGAAGCCGGAAGGTCATATTCATCAATGAACGTGCAGATTGTTCGGCATGCCCACGATAGAATCCATTGCTCTGATCAATTACAGAATAGATTGCGTTGGCTTTGTATGTGTTGCGCCGCTGCATCCCCTCCAAACCACCCATCTCTTCGATCCATTGCAGCACTAGCCCAAGCATATATATTGCGAATGTAGGTGGTGTATTGTAAAGCGAATTATTCTTAATATATGTTGAATAGCGCAGCATAGTGGGTAGATTGGTATTGACATGCTCTAGAAATGCTTCACGAACCAGCACAACAACCATGCCAGAAGGGCCGAGGTTTTTCTGTACGCCAGCGTAGATCAGATCGAATTGATTAGCATTGAGTGGGCGTGAAAAGATGTCGCTACTCATATCGGCCACTAAGGGGCGGGTACCAACATCTGGCCATGCGTGCCACTGAGTTCCCTGAATAGTCTCATTCGAGGTAAGATGCACATAGGCCGCATCTGGCGCGAGATCTAACTCTTCCTGGCTAGGCATACGCCGGTAACCGCTGGCTTGGGTACTGCCAATCGCGCGTACCGAGCCAAGTTTTGCGCCCTCTTCATATGCCTTCTCGGCCCATGCACCCGTCATAATATAATCGGCAGAGGTACCTGGTTGAAGGCAATTCAACGGCAGCATGGCAAATTGCAGGCTCGCACCACCCTGCAAGAAGATTGCGCGATAGCCAGCGCCAACGCCAGCTAGACGCTTGAAGCTCTCCTCAGCTTCACGGTTAATCTGTTCGAATTCGGCTGAGCGATGGCTCATCTCCATGATCGAAACCCCACTGCCACGAAAGCTGCGCAGTTCCTCTTGCACGTGTGCAAGCACTGCTGCCGGGAGGATGGCAGGCCCAGCACTAAAATTATGAATTGGCATAGCATGCTCCATATATACAAATGATTGCGTATGCGAGGAAGTATACACGAAGAGCATGCAACTATCCTTTTGCTCCTATCGTCTGTTTACTATCAATTTCCAAATGCGAAGAATGAGGTATGTACATGGCGAATGAATACTCTGAGCAGGACACCGAGCGTGTGCGTGCCACAGAGCGCGAGCATGGATCAGCGGGAATGCCAACCCAAAACCTAGGCGAATTGCCTCCAAGCTATGCCAACGCAACAATGGCGGCATACCCAACAGTGCGTCGTAATAACAATATGCCAGCACTTGCCCTGATTGGTATCGGTATACTCGTGTTGATTAGCAATCTTGGCGGGAATCTCTTTGGCCGAATCGAGATCGCGCCCGGTATAGTGCTGCTGACGATCGCAAGTTGCTTCTTGTTTTTTAGCTTCTGGAAGCGTATTTACGGTCTTGTGATTCCTGGTAGCATCTTGGCTGGGCTCAGTATTGGCGTTCCCTTTGCCGACATAACCCATGGGGTGTCGGTGCTATGGAGCCTCTCGCTTGGTTTTCTCGCCATTCTTGTGCTTGGGCGAGCGCTCTTCAATATGCGTAGCGGCTGGCCAGCCATCCCCGCAGTGATTCTTTTCGCCGTCGGCACGCTTGTTGTGGTCTCAAATCTACCAAGCTTCTTTGGCCTTGGCCTTGTGTGGCTGCCGCTAGCACTGATTGGTGCAGGGCTATTCTTGGGATGGGGGCGGAGGTAGCGCAGAACCGCAAGAACGCAAGAGCGCAGAACGCAAGAACGCAAGAGCGCAAGAGCGCAAGAGCGCATACCAATTAGAGAAGTAGTGCATAACCATAAGGTATAGATGTTTTGCGCTATGCGCTATGCGCTGTTATCTCGGGTGTCGATTTCGGCCATCCTTGTGCGTCGGTATGATAAGCAGGCATGTGAAGCTCTGCATCAAGCAATAGGAGTAACACCATGAAGTACATGCTACTTATCTACGGGAACGAAGCAGCCGAGGCAAGTGCTGGTGAAACCGAACAGATGGCAATGTTTCAGGCACATATGGCGTATGCCGCTGAAATGCATGAAAAGGGCGTGATGCTCGGTGGAGACCCATTGCTTCCAACAAGCGCCGCAACAACCGTGCGCGTTCGTAATGGCAAAGCCCTACCTACCCACGGCCCATTCGCGGAAACCGCCGAGCAGCTTGGCGGCTACTACCTTATTGAGTGTGCTAATCTTGATGAAGCGATCGCTTGGGCCGCCAAGAACCCCTCAGCAGCGTATGGCTCAATTGAAGTACGCCCACTGATGGCTATGTAGGAAAGCACCTAAGCAATGAAGCATTGAAACATTGAAGCAATGAAACAAAAGCTTCGATGCTTCGATGCTTCATTGCTTCACCCAGAGGGTACCCTACTCCAATGCTTATTTCCCCTCACACAACAATCGAGCGCGCCTTCCGCCAAGAATCTGGGCAGGTGCTAGCAACCCTTGTCGGTTGGCTGCGCGATTTTGAACTGGCCGAAGATGTGCTTCAGGATGCGTTTGTTAGCGCACTTGAGCATTGGGGCCGCGATGGAATTCCGCAGCGCCCAGGTGCATGGATCACCCAAGTTGCGCGGCGGAAGGCGCTCGATCGGTTGCGGCGAACGACTGGAAAGCTCCGTACTGAGCGTTTCGATGAACTGGTGAATGAGCCATTCGTGCCAGCGGGGGATTTCGATCAACTTGATGAGATTCCCGATGATCGATTGAAGCTCATTTTCACATGCTGTCATCCAGCACTCCTACCCGAGGCACAGATCGCGCTGATACTCACCGCATTGGGAGGCATCACTACCGCCGAAGCGGCACATGCCTTCCTGGTACCGGTTGCAACAATGGCGCAGCGCCTCGTACGTGCCAAGCGCAAGATCCGTGAGGCAAACATCCCATTCGAGGTTCCGCCAGCCGATCAGGTTAGTGAGCGCTTGGATGTTGTGCTGCATGTGATCTATCTGATATTCACTGAGGGTTATGGTGCCAGCCAGGGCGATGCACTAATCCGTCAGGATCTCTGTGAGGAAGCCATTCGTCTTGGGCGTGTGCTTAATGCACTTATCGCCCAACACCCCGCCCATATGCCACCGGCTTCACGCGCTGAAGCATTGGGCCTATTGGCATTAATGCTGCTCCATCACTCGCGCCGCAATGCACGTACCGATGATCGCGGCCATTTGGTGCTACTGGCGGCACAGGATCGGCAGCGTTGGGATCGCGCCCAGATCGCCACTGGCCTTGCATTACTCGATACCGCTCTGGGGCAACGACATCCAGGGCCATACCAAATTCAGGCTGCGATCAGTGCACTTCATGCACAGGCTGCAACGCCCGCAGATACCGATTGGCTACAGATTGCAAGTTTATATAATGAACTGTTGCTCCGTGCCCCTTCTTCAGTTGTACTGCTTAACCGCAGTGTGGCGATTGGCATGGCATATGGTGCGGCTCAGGGCTTGGCCGAACTCACAGGCCTCGATCAGGATCTGGATTCGTACCACCCCTATCACCTCGCCCGCGCCGACATGCTGCGCCGTTTGGGCCAGTTTCCCGCCGCTCGTGAAGCCTACCTCAAAGCATTCGATCTGTGTCAAAACAGCGTCGAACGTGCGGCAATCATGCGCAATCTGGCTGGAATGGTGTAACCAAGAGTCTGCCTCTCCCTCAACTCTTCAGCTTATCATTCCCTCAGTTTGTGATGTTTCATAGCAAGCGACTTGCACATATCCCGCTTCTACGCTACTCTGTGATCAAGAATACTGAGCAATGATCACACGTTTATGGCACTACACGAATATCCAGTTTGGAAAGAGGGCCTTACCCCACCTATGGGCGATACTGGCGCGCTGCCGGATGTTGTTGATGTTGTTGTTATTGGTGCGGGGATCAGCGGCTTGGCCGCAGCACGTGAACTGGCTAGGCGTGGCATACAAGTAACCCTGCTTGAAGCACAAACGCTTGGCTGGGGAGCAAGCTCACGCAATGGTGGAATGGTGCTTACAGGCCTGAAGCTTGGCGTGGAGAAGCTGCTCAAACGCTATGGCAAAGCTACTAGCCAGCGCATGTTCACAGCCTCATTACGCGCAATCGATACGGTTGAGCGAATCGTGACTGAAGAGCAGATCGATTGTGATTTTAAGCGTTCTGGCCATTTAGTTGTCGCTTCAAAAGCGGCCCATTACCCTGGCTTAGTCGCCGAGGTTGAACTGCTCCAGCGCAAATTTCAGCATCCATCGCAGATTATCCCACCTAATGAGCTCAGCAGCGAGATCGGATCAAACCAGTTTTTTGGTGGTATGGTTGATCCAACCAGTGCTGGCATGAACCCCGCACGTTATACCGCTGGATTAGCGCAGGCTGCCCAACGCGCCGGGGCACGCCTGTTCGAACACACGCCAGTCACTCAGGTTCAGCGACAGGGCAGCAACTGGCAGATCAAGACCCCACGTGGTGTACTACGCGCTGAGCGCGTTCTGATAGCAACTGGTGGATATACTGGCCCGGCCACGCCCTCGGTTCGTAGGCGGGTCATCCCAATCGGTTCGTTTATTATTGCTACTGAACCGCTCCCGGCACAACTCACCAAAGAACTTAGCCCTAATGGGCGGATGATCTATGATACTCGCAACTTTCTCTACTACTTTCGCGTCACTCCAGATGGGCGCATGCTCTTTGGTGGGCGGGCGAGCTTCTTCCCAGAAACCCCAAAGACAGTTCGAACCAGCGCTGAGATTTTACGGCGCGGTATGATTGATGTCTACCCGCAATTGCGTGATGCGCGTATCACCCATGCCTGGGGTGGTAATGTCGATTTCACCTTTGATATGATGCCACACGCTGGTACACACGCTGGGCTCAGCCATGCGGTGGGCTATGCTGGCCATGGAGTGGCACTCGCAACCTACTTAGGAACACAGCTTGGAGCTGGGATGGCCGGTGGTACTGTTGAAAACCCATTCGACCAGCCACTGCCCAGCGCGCCGCTTGGATTATACGATGGGCGGCCCTGGTTTCTGCCATTCGCCGGGATGTGGTACAAATTTCTCGATTGGGTCAGTTAAGGATTGATCATGCACGAATCCAGCAACCGTTCACGCTGGTCATATTTAGTTGGGGCATTGCTTCTCGCGCTCGTCATCTTGTTCCTCTTTCGGAATTGGATCGAGGTTCGAGAGGCCATTGAGCGCCTCCAATCCGTTCGCCCAGAGTGGCTTGGCCTGGCGCTATTACTGGTCGGGCTTGGCTTCGTCTGCGCTGGGCAGGTCTATGGCCGCGTTCTGGCCACGCTTGGGTTCCGTGAACGCCCGGCATGGCTCACCGCCACCGCGCTTGTCACAGTACTGATTAACCATGCTATTCCGGCGGGAAGTGTTGCAGCCTATGCATTCTTAGTGCTCACACTGCGCCGCCGTGGCATCCCACCCGCCAATGTTGCGCTGGTGGCCACACTTGAACTCCTAAGCTGGAATGGTGCTGTCCTGCTCATGTTCATTTATGGCTTGGTCTACCTCATCCTCAATGGCGGCTCGGTTTCGCCCCAAACCTACCAGGTCAGTGTCACAACCGCAGTTATTATTCTTGGGGCGTTACTATTCGTCTTTAGCCGCCCACACACTACCCTGCATGCCTGGGCGCAGAATATCAAACATGTTGCCGATAAAGTGTTCGGTGTTGTTTGGACGGATGATCAAGTTCTGCAGATCGTCGACGAGGTTGTTGCCAACCGCCGCCTCATCCTCGAACAGCCTGGCCGCATGCTCTTACTTGTTGTGCTTCAGCTCTCCATGTTTGTTTGCCATAGCCTAGCGTTGCTTGCGATTCTGCATAGCCTTGGCGTGGATCCGCCACCATTTGCGGTATTGGCTGGCTATGGGCTTGCACTGATCGCCAGCACCTTTGTGATTTTACCAGGTGGTGGTGGCGCAGTTGAGGCCGCGCTGACACTCGCGCTTGGAGCGCAGGGCGTGCCAGGAGGTGCAGCACTGAGTGCCGCCTTGCTGTTCCGCTTACTCAGCTTCTGGTTATTGCTGCCAATTGGCCTGCTGCTCTATCGCTATCTGACCCGCAACCAGCGGCTTGAGGTAGATCCAGAGTAGCCGCAGAGATACACAAATGGAAACCGGCAGGGACGTAACACGCAAAGACGCAAGGCATATGTTCGAAGAGAAATAGCCTGCACTTAGCCTATAATCTTTGCGCCTTTGCGCCTTTGCGTTGATAAAGGTGCTGGATCGATGCTTATTCGCCATCTGCGTGGCTTCCTACAAGCGCTGGCGCAACCACGAACGCCAGCCACAGGCCCGGCACCAAGGTTGCGCTATGTCTATGCAAGCGAAGGCGCCGCAGCCCGCTACCGAGTATTCCATGGGGTTGAAGAGAGCCAGTTCAGTGGCATGCATGCCGAGGTGGCACAACTGGCCGACCCAGAGCGGCTTTATAGGCTCCACAACACGGATCTGCTCATCCTACACCGCATCACACTTGGGCCACGTAGCGTCTTGCTACTATTCCTCGCACGCAAATATGGCCTCAAAGTCGCATTCGATTCGGATGACCTGATCTGGGATGTTCAGCAGCGCCAGTATGAATTCCTCGATCAACACTATAGCGCCCCACAGATCCAGCGTATTCTACGCACCGCACGCCGCACACTGAAGCTTATGAAGCGTGTTGACGCACTGATCCTTTCGACAGATTATCTGGCTAACTTGGCACAGGATGCCACTCAGCGCCCGGCCTTTACCCTACATAATGCAATCTCCATAGAGATGCAGCAGCACGCACACCAAGCACTGCATACGCAACACCCACCTGATGATCTGGTGCGGATCGGCTATTTCTCGGGGCATGCCCGTGTTCACGATGAGGATTTCGCGACACTTGGCCCGGTACTGGCACAGCTCCTCATAGTGCATCCACAGCTTATAATCACACTGGTTGGCGAGGTAGCCCTACCACAGGAACTAACCGCATTCACACTGCGTATTGAGCGTCGCTCTGCGGTGGATTGGCGGCTGCTTCCCAACGAGATTGCCCGTGTTTCAATCAATATTGCACCGCTTGTCGAAAACCCACAGCGCCGATCTAAGAGTGGCATCAAATATCTGGAAGCGGCGCTGGTTGGAGTCCCAACTGTTGCGCTTGCTCTGGAGCCATATCAATCGGTGATCGAGCCTGGCGTCACTGGCCTGCTTGCTGGTTCACCCAACGAATGGCACCAAGCCCTAAATACACTCATTACCAACCCAGAATTGCGCCAGCGGATTGGCAGCGCGGCGCGCCAACATGTCCTGACTCACCACACAACCGCGGTACGCGCAACACAACTGACAGAGGTAGTTCAAGCGATCCTGAATCAGCGCATAACGCATAACGCATAACGCATAACGCAAAGAGGCACGGAGGCACGGAGACACGGAGACATGGGGACACCATTCCTGCGCTCTGCGCTCTGCGCTCTTGCGTTCTGCGCTCTGCGCTTTACGTTCCATCGTTCCATCGTTCGATACTAGGGATATATTATGAGTACTGCTCCGCACATCCTCTGCCTGTTGCCCTGGTTGACGCTCGGCGGGGCAGATAAATTACACCTTGATCTGCTTACAGAATTACACAGGCGTGGCTGGCGAATCTCTGTAATCACAACACTGCCAAGTTCAAATCCATGGCTACCCTTATTTGAGCCGCTGTGTGAGGAGATTATTGTATTAGGTACTCAAGCGCTAGAGGAACAGCCAACCCAGCTGATCCAGCATGTCAAACGGCTACAACCTGGCTGGGTGCTTATCTCTAACTGTTCACAGGGTTATTATCTATTACCAGCCCTACGTCAGGTAGCTCCTGCCACAACATTTGTTGATTACAGCCATGCGATCGACCCAGATGACCCGCGCGGTGGATACCCAGCATTGAGCCTTGACCAAGCTGCGCTGCTTGATCTGCAAATAACGGTTTCGGCAACCCTGCGCGAATGGATGATTGCCCATGGTGGAGAACCAGAACGCATCCACATCTGCCATGCAGGTATCGACACGGATCGCTGGGATGTAACGCATTTCGACCGAACTGCCATACGTACACACCACAATATTCCAGCGCAGGCCTTTGTTGGCCTATTTCCCGCACGGCTGGAACGAGTCAAACAGCCCTATCTTGCCCTACGACTCATGGCCTGGCTGGTTCGCAAGATTCCCGATGCCCATTTCCTAATCGCTGGCGATGGCAGTTATGCGCCATTTATGCGCAGTTACATTCGTACTCAGCGCCTTGGCAAGAATATTCACATGCTTGGAGCAGTTACCGCAGAACGGATGCCCGATTTATATGCCATCAGTGATGTTTTGCTATTGCCATCACAAATGGAGGGGCTGTCTGTCGCCATTTACGAAGCAATGGCGATGGGTCTTGTGCCACTGAGTGTCGCGGCTGGCGGCCAGGGCGAATTGGTCACCCCTGAAACTGGCTTCCTTATCACACATTCCCGCAATGAAGAAGCTGCCTATCGCGCCGCACTCTACCAACTCGCAACCGATTCCAGCCGCTTACACGCTATGGGCCAAGCAGGATCTGCCCGTATTCGCGAGCATTTCCGCCGTGATCAATATGGTGAGCGGTTTGAGCTACTACTCCAGCAGGCATATCAACTACATAAATCCAAGCCGCGTACGCCGGCTCTACCAGAATTAATCGATCCGGCAATTGCTACTGCACAACAGATTGCCCAACGTGACGCTGGCTGGTATAAACCACACCAGCCGAGGAATACACTGCGCAGCCGTGTACGACAGCTGTATTGGTGGCTGATAGAGGTAGGGGCGTGGTGGCTAGTGCCATTCCTCGATTGGGTCAGGCAGAAGGACTGATCACCACAGAGGCACAGAGGCACAGAGACCAGACCAGCTATTATCTCAGTGGCCTCTGCACCCAAAGGGTACCCGTCTGTGGTAAATAAACCCCCGTTTCATCAGGCGCAACGCTACGTGCTACAATAGGTGCCATTGCTAGCATCCCCAACCTCAGAATGCAAACCCCTGACAAAAGGAGGAATTATGCGTGTACTCATCACCGGTGCCAGTGGTTATGTCACTTCGTTTGTGATCGATAACCTAGAGGCCGACCATGAATTAGTGCTGATTGGGCGACGGCCTCCAACTGCTGGGCGGCGCAAGCATGCCACACAGGCCAGATTCATTCAGGGCGATGTAACCAACCCAGATGACTGTAAACGTGCTGTTGAGGGCATTGACGCAGTTGTGCATATTGGTGCGAATAATTGGCTCAGCCCCGATACCTTCCGCAATAATACGGTTGGCACATACAATCTACTTGAAGCCACACGTGAGGCCGGGATCCGGCGATTTGTGTTTGCATCCAGCAATTGTGCGCTTGGTCATTGTGCCCGAATCAGTGGGCCATTCAAGCCAGAATACTTCCCAATCGATGAAGCCCATGCCAGCCAGGTAGAGGATAATTATGGCCTCTCCAAAGTGGTGAATGAGCAAACGCTTGCAGCCTTCTCAAGTGCCTATGGCATCGATAGCTATGCGCTACGCTTGGCATGGTGTTGGGGCGAGGAGGAATATCGCTGGCGGTTCGATAAGCCATTTGAGGCAGCCGAGCATCGCGGTGGCTTCTGGGCGTGGGTGGATATGCGCGATGTGGCGCAAGCCTTTCGCAAGGCACTGCATGCCCCTACAATGGCAACCCCGGCGTGCCTGCCGCTCTATATCAACGCAGCAGATACCATGGCCGATGAGCCCTCCCAAGACCTCTTGGCACAGTTCTATCCACATCTGGCAGAGCATGCCAGCACACTCAGTGACCATGATTCATTCTTCAGCTGGAAAGCCGCCCATGCTGTAATTGGCTATCAGCCAGAGCATTCGTGGCGGGGGTAGAACAAGGGAACAAAGGAACAAAGAACAAGAACCAAAACGCAAAGACGCAAGGGCGCAAAGGCGCAAAGTTCGGGAGAACGGGGTACGAAACCCGAAGGAGACCACGGCCAACCAAGAACCTGAACAAAGGAACAAGAGAACAAGGGAACAAGAATCAAGAACCGTTCCAATGCTCATGGCGCACAGAGGCACAGAGCTTGAGAAAAAAGCAAGAACATTACGAAAGAGCACCTGCTTCGCCGAGAGGTCTCCCGGCTCCAACGCTCTGCGCTCTTGCGTTCCTGCGCTTCATTGCTTCATTGCTTCATTGCTTCACCGTTACCGATTACGTCCATACTGTTCGTGGCTAGAGACCCAATCTGAGGATGAGATTGCTGATGCGAGCGAGATTTCGCCGGCCAAGGCCACCCCCGCGATGATCTCCGCAAGTTTGTGGGCCGTACCAGTACCAACACAGCCAAGAATCTCAAGGCATTCTCGTTGGGTAGCGAGCCGCGTGCCACCGCCATAGGTTGCAATAATCAGCGATGGGATCGTAAGCGACATATACAGATCGCGCTCGGGGGTTAGCTCCGCATACAGGATACCAGCCGACGATTCGGCAACGTTTGCCACATCCTGGCCGGTTGCGATAAACATGGCCGTAATGCCATTCGCGGAATGTAAGCCATTATTATTCACGCCTGACATGAACCCACCAATATTTGCGACCCCATAGTGGTATGCGAGGCCTTCGGGCTCGACACGCATATGCTCGATCAATACCTGACGCTTGACGACAAGCTCGGCGGTAACACGTTTACCACGTGTACGCATGATATTGACATGTGAGGCCTTCTTATCGGTGGCGAAGTTCGATTCGAGATAGAAATGCTCGATACCCTGGTAGTGATCTAGAATCCAGCTACATGCCGCAAATGTGGCCCGACCAACCATATTCTGGCCAGCTGCGTCGCCGGTAGAATAATTGAAGCGTAAGTAGACGAACTTATTTGCCAGGTATGGGTCAATATATTGGAGTTTGGCGATCCGCGAGGTCGTTTCAGCCTCTTCACGAATCTTTGCGATATTGGCGTCGATCCACTTCACAAACTCGCGGCCAGCACGTGCATCGGCAAACACAAAGGCAGGCGCACGCTGCATGGCATCCCCAACAACGGTGCATTTCACACCGCCCGAAAGATTCACCACTTTAATACCACGGTTATAGGATGCAACAAGTGTACCCTCTGCAGTAGCCATTGGAATAAGAAAATCACCCTGCGCATGCTCACCATTGATTGTGATCGGCCCGACGAGGCCAAGCGGCACCTGCGCGACTCCCGTAAAGTGCTCACAATTCCCTTGAGTGCTATGGGGGTCGAACGAATACTTGGTGATATGTTCGAGTTTCGTACCGCTATATTGCTCTGCGAAGGCTTGGCGTTGGCGGATGATCGCCTCGCCGTAATCATCATTAGCATCGCGCGGAATACGCACCATGTCGTGGGTTGCCTCAGCGATCGCGTCCTCAACATCCAGTTTTAGGCCACCAAATGGTTTGGCCTTGAACGCAATCGTCACTGTGTGCTTACCGGTTGGTAATGCTGCAATGCGCGCTTGCACGAGCAAGACTTTACGTAAGGGAAACGCAACTGGACTGCTGGCAGTCACTTGATCTGGCGTCAGGATCGTACCATCGCCAAGATCAAGGCTCAGTGCGGCGCGTGGGATGGACTGCCCATCGATCCGAATATCCTGAATTTCAGTCACTTCGGCATCACTCAGACGATTCTTGATCGCGAACTGGATTCCGGTTGTTGTATTCTTGAGGCTACCAAAGGTATAGAGTTGCTTAAGCAACATGTTCGGAATCAACGGCATACCAAACCTCCACGTCTGAAATCGCGAGCATGCTAAGAACCGCAGAACCGCAGAACCGCAGAACAAGAGAACAAGAGAACAAGAGAACAAAGGAACAAGAGAACAAAGAACAAAGGAACAAGAACCAAGAACCAAGAACCACCCATAGTCGTACCGGCGAACCTTGTGTTCGCCGTGCTGAACCGCAGAACGGGGTGCCAGACCGGGGTGCCCTTTGGGCCTGGTACCCGGCTAAGCGAGGACGAAGAACCAAGAACCAGAAGAACCAGAAACCTCTTTCCGCTCACATGCTCACATGCTTTGCGCTCTTGCGCTCTTGCGCTCTTGCGCTCTACTGTACCACAATAAAGCTAGTACCACTGCTACGCCCATACACTTCTGGCGCATACATCTGATACCCAAGTGCAGGGAGTGTCTGGAATGTACCAGGAGTAGTTGCGCGCGCTAGGTAGGTATACGTATAGGTACCGCTCTGGAGTTCGGTCGCGAAGAGTGCAACACGATTATCGCGAATCTCGGAGCGGGTGAAGTACCACCAACCAGGATATCCTTCGCTATCGGTGAGGCCCTGATCTTGTGCTGCAGATGCGGATGTCTTCAGGCTTGTGTCAAGTGGTTCGAGTCCAGCCGGTAGATAATCCTCAATCGCAAGGTAGGTTATGTCGGTAGGGAGGTGAATCGTTAAGCGCACTTGGACTACCTCACCCAGTTTAGCGCTACTGATAAGCTGCCCAGTTGGTGTCAGGGTATCAGAAGCAACGGCAACATATTGGCGATCAATCGCCATGCCACGATCAAGCGGTTTGACACTCACCGCATCGGCATAGGTGCGCAACCGCATTGTGTAGTACAACCGCCCCTGGCCTGCTTTGCTGATCGCAAGCTGGCTTTGCCCACCACTTGGTATCTGCATATCGGCTAAGGCTACCGCCACCTGAATGGGATCAGCCAGATTTTGGGCGTTGACGCTCCCCTCACGTAACGATTTCCCACCTAGCGCCACCTTATAGGTGTAATCGGCAGTCAGTTCCCCCGAAGCGGCCACATACTCGGCAAGTGCAATCGCGCTAGCCGAGGTTTCCTGGGTGGTCTGCCAGGTACCATGATCACGCAGTCCCATCAGGTAGCGTGTGGCGTTAGGGATCAGGAAATTCTGTGGATCAGCACGCACAAGCGCCTGCAGAGCAAGCGCGGTTGTGCGGGTATTGCTGCTCATCGCCCAGTAATCGATACGCTGCTCTTCCCAGTGGGCCTCGGTGGTGGTAAGTATTGCGCGATTCATTAGTTCATTGACTAAGCTGCGTACACGCACCTCTTCGCCGCCATTCGCCTGGAGTGCCATGAGCAGGTATGCCCGCCCATAGGTCTGCAAATCGCTGCGTTGTTCGAATAATGCAATCGCGCGCGCGCGATCGGCCTTACCCGATTCTGCAAGCACAAACAGAATATAGGCACGCACATCTGTATTGCCATTGCGTTTGTTGGCGGCCAAATCATTACCATTGAGCAACCGCTCCAAATAATCGATCCCACCAGCAAGCAGCCGAGCATCGACACTCATCCCAGCCTTTTGGGCTTCATTCAAGCCCTGAACCACATATGCAGTAATGAATGGATTGCTAATATCGTTTTCCCACCAACCCCAGCCGCCATCGAGATGCTGCAACGCAGCCAGGCGTTGCGTGCCAGCGACCAGATTCTGCTCAAGTGCGGTACGCAGTTTGGGATCATCACGCCCAGCCTGCTTGAAGAGCCGATAAGTAACCGCATTTGGCAGGAATTTGCCAACCGTCTGCTCGGTGCAATCATAGGGATAGGCTTGGATGGCGTCCAGTCCTGTGTAGATTCCGGATGCCAATGATGGAACCAGTTCCAGATCGAGGCGCCCATCGCCACTGGGTGGCTGAATGGTCTCAACAGTTTCATCCAAAACTTGGCCAGCTGTAGCTACGACTTCGGGGGTTTCAAAGCGCTGCAATGGCACGGTTGCCTCAACAACATCGCGCTCACCACCACCTTCAACAGTAATACGAAGTGTGAGTGCACCACCTGTCAGCGCTGGGTTTAGTTTGGCTGGCCAACGAACGACAGCAGCAGTACCAGACGCGACCTGAAGACTCTGCACAGCAGGGCCATCGAGCGTGAGTAGTGCTGCCTGATCGCCCATAATCTCAAGTGTGACAGTCGCATCAATCGCGGCCTTGCTGCCATTCTGTACAACTGCCTGAAGGGTTGGTGTATCGCCCGCTGTAAGGAAGCGTGGTAGTGCAGGACGCACAAATAATGGGCGGGTTGCGATAATATCATTGGTTCCCTGGCCAACGCGTGTATCGACCGTCACGGCACGTGCTGTCATGCGCCATGTCGTCAGGCTATCCGGCAGTTCCACTGTCACACTGGCTGTCCCATCCGCGCCAGTAACAACTGATGGATTCCAGTACGCAGTATCCGGGAATTCACGCCGTACACTTGCGCCTTCTTCAGCACCACCACCACCTTTATCACCTGGCTGAAGTTTGACAGTAACACGATCCACCAGCGCAGTGAGCGACTGAGCGGTTTGCACCCCAAGGCCACGGCGGGAATAAAAGGCATTTCGTAATGAAGGGTTGGGATCATCCGCCAGCGTAAGCACGGCCTTATCAACCAGCGCAAGTCCAAGTTCGGCACGAACCCCAGCACCAGTATAATCTGTTGCGCGAATGGCATACGTAATATTGTCGCGCGGCCCAGCTTGCGGTTTATCCGGTGTGATCGTAATATTCAGTTCTTGTTGCTCAGTTGAGACAGCCAGATTCGCGAGGCCAACGCGTAAATCGGGTACGGTAGGGCAGGGGCTCTGTGCGGCGGCTTCTGGACTACATGGCGTCTTCAACAACACTAAGGAAACAAAGATATTGGGTGCATGCTCGGCGCGGATTGGTACCTCGATCACCTCACTTGTGCCACTCAGGGTGATCTGGCGATGCTCCAATACCTCACCACGTTCCACAGTGACAAGTGCAGTCATACCAGCATATGGTGCTGCTACCAATATTTTGGCGGTCTCACCAGGGCGATAGCTGCGTTTATCGCTAATGAGATCGACCCGATTAGTATCATCGATTCCCCAAAACACATCGCCACCATACACCCAGGTAAAGGTTGATGAAATGGCCTGCTTACCTGCTGCATCTTTCCCCGATGCAACAATCCGATACGATCCGCCCTGTTGTGGGCTAAACGAAACTTCACCATGGCCCTGGGCATCCGTACTGGCAGGCAAGGTCTGCACAAGCGTGTCAGTGTAGCTGGATGTCCAATAGAGTTGACCATCATCGCCATGGGCACTGACGCTATACCATTCGCGCCGGAAGATATCCACCGATAATGTGCGGCTTGGAACTGGATCACCCTGCGGCGTAATCGTGACAAGCCCAATCTTTTGGGCAGCGCCACTCTGAACAACATTACCTTCGGGACGCAAGCCAATATAGAATGCCGCTGGATGTACCTGGACGCGACCTTGTGAGGTGATCACCTGACCATCAACATCGGTCACATCGACCTCAATCGTCAATGTACGTCCGCCAGATGTTGTATTACTCCCTTGTGCATTGGTTGTACGTCGATACAGATCAGCCGGCAAGCTTAGTTGAAACCCAC
>JANLSE010000312.1:0-10286 GCA_031362265.1 Roseiflexaceae bacterium | reverse complement strand
GCACTAGAAAGCCGTAAACAATGACCACAATGTTATCAGGGTCTTGGCTAAAGCCAACGCGAGAAACCCGCCTAACCACATGGATTGAAATCAGGGGGCTTGCGGCGGGTTCTTTCGGTCAGCAGTGCTGTTATCAGTAGGCAAGCAGGAGTTCGCGCCCAGCGGGCACAGGAGTATGCAAGACTTCTACAGGTGAGAAGGGATCATGGCCCTATGCTGCGGTTACTCAGTTGCAGGTGAGGATCTGCAACCAACACAAGGATCGCTAGCGTAAGCTAAGTACGCAACTACGATCAGAGGGCGATTGGGGAAGCGAACAGGGTAGGAAGCACACCACCTTCAGGCATAGGTTGTCACACATATGCCATTTGTGATTCGTCGGCCTGGATGTCGAGCACCTTCTTCAGGTCGGTCCAATGCAACTTACCATGCGCCATCAGAATACGGCCGATTGACTCATGTTTGCCCAGTTGGTGCAGCCGAATCTGCTCAAGTAAGGCAAGTTCCAACGAATCGAGAGTCAAGAAGCCTTCACGCACAAGGTATTCCCCAAGCATACTCGGGCTATGGCCACAATCCTGCCGTTCTTGGAACTGAATGGTCAACACACGTGCTAAATGCCCAGGCAGAATCTGCTTCCGTTCAATCAAGAGCTCGCCAAGTGGGATAATCTTGCCTTGATCACGTCGTATACGCTGCTCACGTAATGCATCCGAAAGCATAATCGGATCAATCACACCCATATCAACCAGGATACGGCCAATAGTGCGTGGTGGTTCCCGGCGTAGCATTGCGCGTGGCCGAACGCTGCGAACCACTCGTAAGGCACGCACCTGCCGTAAGCGCCCATGAGCTTCTATATCTTCGGGATACACAGCGACATGCTGATCGAGATACGTGATTTGGAGATCAAGGTTCTCTGGTTCAATCTGCGCCGCATACTTCAGGCAATCCAATCGCTGCTGTGGTGTAGACACAATCCGGCCCAATGCGAGCCAAGCATCAGGGCAACGTGCCCCTTCCAGAATATGCTGGCGAATTGCCACATAATCTTCCAGATGCTGGTTGACAAAACTGCAGAAGCGTGAGCATGTTGTTGTTGTCATCATCGGACCTCAGCGCGAGAAGTTACGACGTAGCGAAGATGGGTAAGGACAGGGGATCTACCCACATATGTAGTATAGAAAGATCACCTGATTGGCGGAAGATCTCTGGATTACGCCATGTTAACAATGGATGTTCGTGCATACTGAAACAGCCTACATCCAGCATTCACCCACACTTGGCAACGTGCTATAGTATCTACTAACAGTATTGTTAGGAGAGGGCACATCCATGGCATCAGCATACGATGTAATCGTGATCGGGTTAGGCGGGATGGGCAGCGCGGCAGCCTACCAATTGGCACGGCGTGGCGTACGTGTGCTAGGCCTCGAACGTCATACCGCAGCGCATGTATTGGGGTCGAGCCATGGTAAATCGCGCATCATCCGGCAGGCCTACTTCGAGGATCCCGCCTACGTGCCCTTATTACTACGTGCCTACGAGCTATGGGAACAGATCGAGCATGAGAGCCGCGAGAATCTGCTGCATATTACTGGTGGCCTAATGATCGGCCCACCCACCAGCCGTACAGTGGCCGGAGCACGCCGCAGTGCCGAGCAACACGGCCTAGCCCACGAGATGCTTGATGCCGCTGAAATTCAACAGCGTTTCCCGGTTCTCCGCCCTACACCTGGTACCATTGCTTTGTATGAGCAGAAGGCTGGTTTTCTCCATCCCGAGGCAAGTGTAGCAGCTCATCTGCGCATGGCCAGCCATTTTGGTGCCGAACTTCAGTTCAATCAGCCAGTTCTTAGTTGGGAAGCTGCGCCAAGCGGCACACGGGTACACGTTACCACCGAACAAGGCAGCTATGAGGCAGGGCGGCTAATCATCTCGCCAGGCGCGTGGGCACCACAACTCTTTGCCGATCTGCACTTGCCACTTGTGGTGGAGCGTAATCTGTTGTTTTGGTTTGAGCCTCACGGTGGCCGTGAACCATTCACGCCAGGGCGCTTCCCAATCTATATTTGGGAAGTTGATGATCACACCCAATTCTATGGGTTCCCCGCGCAGGATGGCCCACCTGGAGGGGTTAAAGCGGCCCTTTTCCGCGCCGGGGTTCATTGCACTCCCGAAACGATTGACCGCACTATTCATCCGCATGAGGTAGATCGGCTCCGTGAGTGCCTTGCAGCACATATCCCCGATCTGAATGGCCCTGTAATTGAGGCTGCCGCGTGTATGTACACAACATCGCCCGATGAGCACTTCATCCTTGGGTTGCATCCACACCACCCAAATGTGGTTGTATCATCACCCTGTTCTGGCCATGGCTACAAATTTGCGAGCGTGATCGGTGAAATCCTGGCCGATTTAGCCATCGATGGCACAACCCGCCACCCGATTGGGCTATTCGATGTAGGCCGGTTTGGGTAACGCATAGCGCATAACGCATAACGCACAGCGCATAGCGCAAAACATACACATCATTGGGTAGTGTGCTGCGTTTTTGCGTTTTTGCGTTCTTGCGTTCTTGCGCTTATTTCCCCGCTGCCATATGCTCTACTAACGCACGACTTTCGGTGATCTGGCGGTGCGCAGGCGCGATCCCAAGCGCTTTGTCAAGGGTTGTGCGAGCTTGGTCGAAGCGGCCAAGCTGGGCATATGCCAACCCAAGGCCATGCAGATAGTTGAGATCAAATGGTGCACGCGAAACGGCCATTTCCCATTCGCGCATTGCCATGTACCACATACCGCGATCTTTGTAGGCTACCCCATTATTGTAGTGCGTGGCATGCTCTGTTTTCGTGAAGCTCGGCTGAAAGCGGCGTAGTGGCCCAAAGAAATCGCGATAGCTCGCCGCTGCAAGTGCTAGGTAAGCAAACTGAGCCAGCAACGCTATGCCAGTACCAGCATTCAGCGCTAATAGATTGCCACGCTGACTACTTGGAATCACACCTGCCAATGAGGTCAGCACAGCGCTACCACCAAGTTGTATGAGCAGTGCAACGAAGCTGAAGATGCTAAGGCCAATCGTAGTGTAGTACGCCCAGAGTGTACGCCGTAGGAGAGCACGCCCAATCGTAAACAGACCACCAGCAAAGATCAGGGCAATAACAGCACTCGTAGTAAGTGCAATAGCGCCACTGTTCCCCACGGCGGTTTGGCCCGCCAATTGGCCGGCCTGATACGTGGAGACAGCTAAGGCCAACAGACCCAAACCAAACAATAACACTGTTACTGCATCAAACATCCTCAGCCCAGCTAAGATTGTTAACCAAATCGAACGCTTGGCGCGTGGCTGATCGCGAATCATAAGCGATTGCCGACACTTCAAACAGTTACGTTGGCCAATCGATGCAGGCGCACCACAGTATGGACATGGGCTATCCGGCTCATCATCCGTTTGGATGGTTAATGGCACCTCAGCCACACGCAACACCGGTGCTGGCTCAGGGTCAGGGTCAGGGTCAGGTTCCTCCGATGGGAGCGTGGTTTGGATCTCGGTAGGTATCGGCTCAGCCTCAGCCTGTGGCCCATAACGTGCTGCCAACCACTCCAGGCCCTGGCGTGCCTGCGCATTTGCTGGATTGATCGCCAGCACATTTTCCAGGCACACCCGAATATCTTCAGGTTGATCAACAACCCCTGAAAGCCATAACCAGGCCTGTTCGCTACGCTCATCATCATCAACAGCCTGGAGCAGGATGTCACGCGCTTCCAGGCGCTTACCAGCGCGCGCTAATGCTATGCCACGTTGCAATAGTTCATTCATCAGCTTAGGCTCAATACTTTCAGGTTAGGCCCCACGCCGCTCCCAAACTACTTGTCCTTCCAGGATAGTCATATCGGCCTGAATCGCATGCAGTGCGCCGACCTCAATTTTGAATGGATCATGATCGAGCACGGCAATATCGGCGAGCATACCAGGCGTCAGCATACCTTGCTCATGGGTCGCACCTGCCGCGGTTGCAGCACCAATCGTAAAACCCCAAAGTGCATCATACACACTTAGGCGCTGGCTGGCATACCAGCCACCATTCGGGCTACCACCCACCTTCTGGCGCGTCACCGCAGCATGCACACTCAGCCAAGGGTTGAGGGATTCGACAGGCGCATCGGAGCCGAAGGCAAGCACCGCACCAGCATCCTTGAGTGATTTCCAGGCATATGCGCCAGCACAGCGGTTACCCCAAAGGCGATCGGCGGTGTCCATATCGGCAGTACAGTGAATTGGCTGCATGGAGGCGATCACACCAAGCTTCGCAAACCGTGGAATATCATCTGGATGCAATAACTGGCAATGTTCGATTCGATTAGGAATTCGCTGCTGGGCATTACGGATGGTGTAATGGGTTTCAATATCATCGCCATCCGCATTCGTATGCATGCGCCGTGGGGAAGCGGATTCAATTGCATCGAGCACCTTGCGGTTGGCAGCATCCCCAATCGCATGCACCATCACCGAGAGGCCACCTTGGATCGAGCGGCGAATCGCATCAAAGAGTTCTTCGGTTGGCATAACTGCAAGGCCCTTGCCGCCCCCACTCAGGAATGGTTCAAGCATCTCGGCTGTTTCAGAGCCAAGCGTACCATCGGCAAAAAGTTTCAGGCCGCCGATCCGCAACCATCGATCACCAAGACCACTACGAATACCTAAGCGCAGCGCCTCATCAAGCCCATCCAGGCCAATATACTGAAGGCAGCGTAATGGCAACATACCCGCCTCGCGCATCTTCTGAAGATCGCTTAGGTGCATCGCGCCATCATCGCCACGCATGCCGGTTGGGATATGCATACCAATCATGCCATAGGAATGCGCTTCGGTAATTGCCTCACGTACGGCTGCAACCCGTTCATCAATGGTTGGCTCGGGGATATGGCGGCGCGCCAGATCGATCGCTGTCTCGTAGATGACTCCGGTTGGCGCACCATTCTCGCGGCGAATACTCCCACCTACGGGATCGGGCGTATCCTCATCGATGTCCGCAATCGCCATTGCAGTCGTGTTCAGCCAGGCAGCATGGCCATCCTTACGGGTCAGTAACACTGGGCGATCGGGGACAATCGCATCAAGATCATTAGCGGTTGGCCAGCGCCCATCCCACAAGGTATGATCCCATCCACCGCCCTGTAACCAACCGCTACCGATTGTTGCAGCCTGCGCAATCTGTTTGAGTGCAGCCTGGAAATCACTGACGCCATCGAGGCGCACGGTTTGGCGCGCAAGCGCATGCCAGATCAAATGCACATGCGCATCGGTAAGTGCAGGAATAGCCGCACGTCCGCGTAGATTGATCCCTTCGGCCTGGCGCCCGATCATCGCCTGGACTTTTCCTTCACTGCCAACCGCAATCACACGTCCATCTCGGATAGCAATTGCCTGAACGCGTGGCTGTGTAGGATCCATTGTATAAATCGTGCCATTATAGAGCATTGTTGTTGGCATGTGCTGGCCTCTGTGATAGACTTGCGAACGTTACAGGTAGTATGCCCTATTGATGGCGTAGCGTCAAGCAAATGAAGGAAACTGCAATGTCTTATCTTCTTGGCCTCGACATTGGCACCTCGGGCGCCAAAGCATTGGTATGTGATGAACAGGGCCATGTTCTGGCAACCAGCCTAGCCGAATATCCATTACTAACGCCACAACCATTATGGAGTGAACAACATCCAATCGATTGGTGGCATGCTGCCAAAGTAGCCCTACGTAATGTCGTTACCCAAAGTGGTATCAGCCCAGGCGATATTGCCGCACTGGGCTTGACTGGCCAAATGCATGGGGCCGTTTTTCTTGATTCCAGTAATGCAGTTATTCGCCCAGCACTCCTCTGGAATGATCAGCGCACCGCTGCAGAATGTGAGCAGATCAGCCAGATCGTTGGCACAACACGCCTGATTGAAATAGCAGGAAACCCGGCGCTGACAGGATTCCAGGCACCAAAAATACGTTGGCTGCGAAACCATGAGCCCGAACACTATGCGCGTGTCGCCCAAGTACTGCTGCCAAAAGATTACATCCGGCTGCTCCTTACAGGTGTCGCCGCGACCGATGTATCCGATGCGGCAGGGACATTATTGCTCGATCTGCGTAGCCGCGATTGGAGTACAGAAATCCTAGCAGCGCTTGAGATTCCGCGTACATGGCTACCTCGTGTCTATGAAGGGCCGGCAATTACAGCAACCCTGCTGCCTGCAATTGCTGCCGAGATTGGGCTACCTGCCGATATTCCAGTTGCAGCAGGTGGTGGCGATAATGCAGCTGCCGCAGTTGGCACAGGTGTCGTTCGTGCCGGAGTTGTCAGTAGTAGTATTGGCACAAGTGGGGTGCTCTTTGCGCACTCCGATACGATCGCACTTGATCCACATGGCCGCTTACATACCTTCTGCCACACAGTCCCAGGCCAGTATCATCTTATGGCCGTGACATTGGCGGCGGGTGGGTCATTCCGCTGGTTCCGCGATGTATTGGGCCAAGGGGCGGCGAGCCTTAGCTACCAAGATCTCACAACACTCGCAGCGGCAACCCCGGCTGGCGCAGAGGGCCTGATCTTCCTGCCCTATCTGAGTGGCGAACGGACGCCACACCTCGACCCACTCGCACGGGGTGCATTTGTTGGGCTTACCACACGCCACACGCTTGGCCATATGGCGCGCGCGGTGCTGGAAGGCGTTGTCTATTCATTACGCGATGGACTAACCATCATGCGCGATTTGGGGTTACCGCTTGGCCAGATCCGCGCAACTGGTGGCGGTGGCAAGAGTGCATTATGGTGCCAAATGCAGGCTGATATCTATGGCACAGAAGTAGCAACACTTGTTGCAGAAGACGGGCCAGCCTATGGCGCGGCGCTGCTTGGTGGGGTTGCAGCTGGCGTATTTAGTTCAGTGCAGGCTGCCGCAGATCAGTGTGTCTCAATTGCTACTATCACACATCCGAATACCGCTGAACAGACCCAGTATGAGCGAGTGTATGCGATCTACCACGATGCCTATGCCACAATGCGCGGTACACTGCATGCGCTAGCAGCGCTACCATAGCCGATCATGTCAATAGTGGAACGAATAACGCAAAGGTGCCGGGTACCAGACCCAAAGGGTACCCCGGTGGCGCAAAGACGCAGAGTAGTGATTCTCTTGCGCCCTGTGGCCTTTAGGCTAGGCTGCTCATTGTGGTGGATAACAGATATTGAGGTGGGCGTATCATGGGGCTTATGAAACGATTGTTTATGCGTCCGTCGGTTCTGATCATCCCAATTGGGCCGATTCGGCTGGCATTTGGCCTGCTCTGGCTGCTAGCAATTCCCAGTGTAACATGGCTGCTACACGATCTTGTACTGCCAATTGCGGTGCCAAACCTACCACCAGATCAGGGCTGGTTCGTGGCATTGGCTACCACTGGTATGCTGATTTGTTCCCTAGTGATCCACACGCTTGCACAAGGATGTATGGCGCTGCTAACCCATACACCATTGCCTGAGCGAATCCCAATTGAGTTCTTTGGCGATGCAGCCCAGGTCTGGCCCGCATCACCAGGTTCTGGCAGTGATGCGCTGATCGCCTTAACCGGGCCAGTTAGCAGCGGGTTATTGGCTTCGCTGTGCGCATTCAGCTGGAATCTGCAGATTAGCCCTGTTGTGAATGCAATTGCATTTATGGCAACTGTTGCCAACAGCGCACTAGCAATGATTAATCTGATTCCAGGGTTGCCACTTGATGGTGGACGCATGCTACGTTCGGTGATCTGGGCAGATTTCGGCGCACCCTTGCGAGCCATGCGGATCGCACGCAATGCTGGTATTGTTTTACTACTTGGCCTCGCAGCTTGGGGCGTTATTCTGATCACACTGAATGCGCGCTTTAGCTTTGAAACTGGTAGCGGGACACTCCTGGCTGCGTTCCTGATTCTGATTGGGCTACGCCATCCAAGCTGGAATTGGGATACCACCCCAGAAATACCGCCACGCATGGCGCTCAACTGGTTGGTGGGGATATTCATTCCAGCTACACAATTGAGCGTTAGCCTCCTCATGCTTCCACTTGTCGATGGGCTGTATGCGCCAGGGCCAGTCGTTGAAGTCGCACCAATGGTGATTGTGCCGCAGGAACGCCGCACACCCGTAAGCGGCCAATTTCTACTGACAACTGTTATTGCGCAGACACCAATCACGCTTGGCCAATGGGCCTATGCTAAGATCGAACCAGCCTTTACACTTGTCCCGCCGGAACAAGTTGTTCCACTCGACACAACCCCACAGCAGGTGATGCGCCGTAATGTACAGATGCTGGAAGAGAGCGAGGCGACTGCAATGGTCGTCGGGATGCGACTAGCTGGGTTTACGGCTGATCTCACAAGTAGTGCCCTTGAAATTGTCGCAATCGCACCAGAAAGCCCTTCGATTGGGCTGCTACAACCGGGCGATGCGCTGATCAGTGTAAACGGGGTTGCAACCCCACGTTTGGATATGCTACGCACTGAATTGGCCAAATACAATAAGGGGGATATTGTTACACTGGTTATTGAGCGCGCTGGTGTGCAACAGACAGTAAATGCCACGCTCATGGGGCCTGGTGAGCCGGGCGGCCCGCCACGGATTGGCGTTAATCTCCAACCACTTGGGCTTGATGTTCAATTAGCATTTCCGGTAAAGATTGAGACCAAGCGTATCGCCGGTGGTCCTTCGGCTGGACTCATGTTTGCGCTCTCACTCTATGATCTGCTGACACCTGAAGATCTAACCCATGGCCAGATTATTGCTGGCACTGGCACAATTGCCCTCGATGGCACAGTTGGCCCAATTGGTGGGGTTGCCCAAAAGGTGGCAGGTGCCGAGTGGGCAGGTGCACACTATTTCATCACTCCACGCGAGCACGAAGCCGAGGCACGCAAGGTCGCCAAAACGATCACGATTATCCCGGTATCCAACATCCAAGAAGCCATCGCGGCACTCAGGGCGCTACCAGTGAAGCCATGAAGCATTAGAGCGCAAAGCATTGGAGCCGGGTACCCTTTGGGTGTAGCATTGAAGCGGGGTGCCAGACCCAAAGGGTACCCCGGCCAAGCCGGGTGCCCTCTGGGTGAAGCATTGAAGCAGTTTTTGGTTCTTTTGTTCCCTTGTTCTTTTGTTCTTTTGTTCTGGTTCCGCGGTTCTGCGGTTCTTGGTAGGCGAACACAAGGTTCGCCCGTACGCTGGTTCTTGGTTCTTGGTTCTTGGTTCTGCGGTTCTGCGGTTCTGCGGTTCTGCGGTTCTGCGGTTCTTGGTCTCGTGGTTCTGCGGTTCTGCGTCCGTGTCACCTTGCCAAGGTCTCAAGCACACCAGTGAGTGCGGCGATCCATTCGATTGAGCCAGCCATGTTAAGTGCGCGCCGGTCCAGGCGTACAAACTGTGGGCCAATCCGCACATGCGGGTCGCGCCCAAAGCGGCGCAGGAGTCGCTCACGCTCACGGCCACCTGTCTCGGGGAGTCGTACGATAAACTCTTCATCGGCGGTGACGATTGAGGTAACCCCAGCCTGTAGCGCCAGCGCCTTAATCAGCAGCCATGTCATAAGTTCCTCTGCAGCGGTTGGCAAATCGCCAAAGCGATCACGCAGATCCTGGCGGAGTTCGCGAACTGTCGCTGGGGTTTGGGCCTCGGCCATGCGCTGGTATACCGATAAACGCACCTGATCATCCTGCACATATTCGACTGGCAGATAGGCATCGATTGGCAGATCGAGGGTGACCAAAGGCGAGATCAGCACTTTCTCATCAACCTTGATGGCCTTTCTTGGCGAGACTGGGAGACTAGGAGATTGAGAGACAAGGAGATCGCTCTCTACCAGTTGTTCGCTATCCTTGTCTACTTGTCTGCTTGTCTGCTTGTCTGCTTCTTGGCTAGCCACCTTGTCATCGACCTGTTCCTTCAACTGCCGCACGGCCTGTTCCAATAGGCGCGAGTAGAGGTCGAAGCCAACCGCTGCGATCTGGCCGCTCTGTTCGGCTCCCAGCAAATTCCCAGCGCCACGAATCTCCAAATCCTTCATAGCAATCCGGAAACCTGCGCCAAGCTCAGTTGCTTCTTGAATAACCTGGAGGCGCTCATGAGCTTCGGGTGTCATTGGCTTATCGTGATGGTATAACAGGTAGGCGTAGGCACGCTGTGAGCTTCTGCCAACGCGCCCGCGCAACTGATAGAGCTGAGCAAGCCCGTAGTATGGCGCATCATCGATGATCAGCGTATTGGCATTTGGCACATCCA
>JANLSE010000303.1:0-10679 GCA_031362265.1 Roseiflexaceae bacterium | reverse complement strand
AACACTACTGAGCTTGTAACCCGCTCTCCCATCAAGTATAATCTAGGTTATCCGAGCTATACGCCCGATATTGTAGTAGGCCCATCCAGTGGCACTGGGTTGTGGGAAGGTTCGGCTGTTGGTATCAGGGGGGGCTGTGAGTCAGACGACGATTGTACTTGTGCATTCGCATGAGATCTTCCGCCAAGGGTTGCGCCATAACGTTGCAACTGTAAGCGATTACAAAATCGTTGGTGAGGCATCGAATGGACAACAGGCTATTCAAATAGTAGATAATCTCGACCCTGATATTGTTGTGATGTCTATGGATTTGCCAGGCGTGAATGGGCTTGAAGTCGCGCGAGCAATCAAGCGATCGCATAGCAATGTGGGGATAGTGCTGCTCAGCGCCGGAATGGATGGCCAACAGGTGGTCAAGGCTATCCGTGCAGGGGTCGCTTCCTACTTGCCACGGAACGTCTCCTGGGATAAACTGGTGCGAACACTCAATCAGGTGCGGCGCGGCGAATATCCGATTAACGAATTAGTGCTTTCACTGCCTGAAGTGGCCTTCCAGGTTCTGGCAACCTTCCGGCAAATGGCGGTGGACGAAGATACGCAGAGCATCTATTCACCACTCTCACCGCGTGAACTTCAAGTTCTAGAACTCGTTGCAGCTGGCCGTACCAATAAAGAGATTGCGATTGATCTCGATATAAGCAATCAGACGGTGAAAAACCACGTTTCCTCCATTCTGCGGAAGCTGGCCGTCAATGATCGTACCCAAGCCGTTGTGTATGCTATGCGGCGTGGTTGGATCAAGGTTGAAATGCCTGGCGATCGCTGAGTGCTGGCCGATAATCGATCATCGATCACTTGTCATCCGTCGCCTGTCTAAACGATGAAATTATGAAACAACACTACACGCTGGCCCTGTTGCTATGCCTGATTGCGCTGTTTGCTGCGAGCTGCGAGCAGACCTCAATTGCCCGCGATGAGGAAATTCTTGGCCGAGAGACAGCATTGGCACTGACCCCGTCAAGCACCTCCACTCCGCCAGCAACCAATACCCCAACGAACACTCCAACACTCACACCAACACTTGGCCCATCGCCGACACCTGTACCAACAGCGACAGCAGTACCGCCAACAGCCACAATGATCCCATCGCCAACACCACTACCGCCAACCGCTGTACCAGATCCTGCCCTCAAGGATTTCAGCGTTTGTACGACAGTAGCGGGTAGCCCAGAGAGTGGGCGATTTGCGATGAAAGTCAAGACGATCACCGCAACGCTCGAAACGGCCTTCGAACGGGTAGAATTGTTGCTGGATGTACCTGGCGATTCTGCAGCGCCGCATTTGCTGGCACGCTGTGCACCATCAGCTAATGGATATGAGATTATTCTTGATCTCGATGGTTGGCAGCACGATGAACTGTTCCAAACGAGTGTAGCTACTGCAACACAAACACTGAGTGGCACCAAGGTACTCTCGCAACTGCTGTATCGCTTCCAATCCGATCAGATCGCTGGTGGTAGTATTGTGTTGCCAATCGCGGAGCCACATGCGTTTCATGTTACGATTGAAGCCAATCCTGCGCGAATTGTGCTGGAAGTCGCCAAGGCCCCGGCATTGAGCCCTGCCAGTGATATGCTTGCGATCCCTGGCCAAGCGAAAGCTGCTCCAACAGCGCCAATCTATTTCTTACAAGCGGGCGATGTCTGGAGTTATGCGGATAAGAAGGCTACCAATCTCACCAATTCTGCCGAGGTCGAAACTGCACTAGCTGCAACGCAAGGTGCCGGGCGGCTCGCGTTCTGCCGCGCTACAAGTGCTCCTGGCGATGCGACTGAGGTCAGTTCGCTCTGGGTCATGGAGAGTGATGGCCAGAATCCACAGGAATTAGCCGCGCCTGGTCGTTCGTGTAGCCAGCCAACATTCTCTCCCGATGGCAAGCAAATCGCCTTTGTTGTGGATGAAGATGCAAGTGGCGCAATCCCTGCACGATTGAGTATCTGGACGATTGATCTTACCAGTGGCAATGGCCCTGAGCGCATTGCCTCAGCGAGCGATGAGTGGAGCCGCAGTAGCCCGCATTGGCTTGCGGGGAGTGGGCTTATTTACACAGCACGCGCTGAGGATGGTCGCAGCACGATTTTCCTACGTAATGCACAGCAACAGGAGATTGATGTTGGTGCGCCATTGTTGGTTGCCGATAATGGCCAAGGCCAGAGTGTCACCCGCTATCAAGGCTTTGGCGATCTCTTGACCTCACTGGATGGTAAACGTGTCGCGATTGAGGCTATTCGGCCGGATGCGACCGGTGCCGACTTGTTGCTTCTGGATGAGCGCGGTAATGAGCAAAAAGGCTCTACGAGTGCAGGCTTCTGGAGCCGGCCAGTTGCATTCGGCGCTGATGGCAGCTTGTACTACCTTACTAGCACCTGTGCGAGTGATGCCATTCAAAACTATGCGCTGATTGCCCATCCAGCTAGCGGAGCCGAGCGAACTATCGCAATCGGGGTGACTGCTGGCAGTTTCGGGCCGTTTATTGCGGGTGCAGATGGTCTGGCATATAGTACATTCGCCGCCCCAGGCGATGCCTCTCCACGCGGGCCGCTCATCCTACCCACTAGTGGCGCAAGCGCGCTTTGGTTCTGGGATCTGGCAAGTGGTGGCCGCTCACGCTTAGTCGAAGCGCTTGAGCCAATCAGCGCACTCTCACGATAGGTGTTTATAGCATCACAAAGGCATAGATGGCACATTGTTGCCCTCTGTGTTTTTGTGGTGAGTATTGTATAGTGAGTTGATTATGGGGTTACACTTTCGCCCACTTGATGATGCAGGCGCGCGGCAGGTGGCAAGCTGGCGCTATGAACCACCCTACTCAATCTATCAGATTGAGCTTGAGGGTGAACCCCTTGAGCGTGGTATTGCGATTTTGATCGACCCTGTAAACTGTTATTACCGTATCAATAATGCAGATGGCAAATTAGAGGCATTCTGCTGTTATGGCGAAGATGCTCAGGTAGAGGGTGGCAATTATAGCAGCGCGGCACTTGATATCGGTATGGGTGTTCACCCTGAGCTTACTGGTCAAGGGCGTGGCCGTTCATATGCGTTAGCAACGATTGCCTTTGGCATCCAACTGTTCCAACCAAAAACGTTGCGTGTCACAGTTGCAGGGTTTAATACACGTGCTCAACGCGTTTGGCAAAAAATCGGTTTTGCTCCGAGCCAGGAATTTCGATCGACAACACGGCAACCCTTTATTGTCT
Source organism: Roseiflexaceae bacterium (assembly GCA_031362265.1). Classification (GTDB taxonomy): domain Bacteria; phylum Chloroflexota; class Chloroflexia; order Chloroflexales; family Roseiflexaceae; genus JANLSE01. The sequence continues at coordinate 7,419 of JANLSE010000303.1, read as the reverse complement.
TTACGCGTTCCGCGGAGGGGCTAGATGTCTATTCAGGATGACCTTGCCGAAAAAGTTGCCAGTCTCCAGATCGACAACTTTCAGCGCCATATCTTGCTTTGCGCCGATCAAACCAAGCCTAAGTGTTGTTCACGAGAGGATGGGCTCGAATCCTGGGAATATCTCAAGGATCGCTTGAAAGAACTGAATCTCTCACTGGCGCATGGCGGCGTTTACCGTACCAAGGTCAACTGTCTGCGTGTATGTGAACATGGCCCGGTGGCAGTTGTTTACCCTGATGGGGTTTGGTATCATTCATGTACGCCAGCTGTGATTGAACAGATCATTCAGGAGCATCTGATTGGCGGCCATGTGGTTGAGGAATATGTGTTTGCCTGCAATCCTATGACAGAAGATTAAGCACATTCAACACGCTTGCCCGCATATTATCCGGTGGGTTCTGTGATTAGATGCGGTGCAAAGAAGGGCTTCCACGGCCCACAGCCCTGAATAAAAGGCTGCATAAGCACTCGCTCGGCCTGCATGGTATGATCCAGATCATGGGCTGCCCACTCATGTAACAATTCGCCTAGACTCACTCTGCCATACTCGCTGTGTTGCCCGTGGCGCTCAAGCATGTCGTCAGTTATCTGGCGAACTAACCAGAGGCTGGCCTCGCGTAATTCCATAAAATGGGTAAGCAACAGGCGTGGCGTTGGCACATCACCAGATGGCAGGCTGAATTCGGTAGGGCTCATCGCTGCAATATCCTGCCCATTGCGCAATGCCTCCAAGCGTACTGGGAAGATCCGCTCGGTTACAATCAAATGCTGTAAACATTCCATCATCGACCATTCGCTTGGCACGGGGCGCTCTTCAAGCCTGGTCTCCGATAATGTTTCTACGAGTTGCATCCAACGCAGTGGCGTAGCGACTAAAACCGCAAGAATGTTTTCGAGGGTATCGCTCACAATGGCCTCCTTTTGTTATTGCCCTGTCGAAGGCAATATGCCGATTGCTTATGCGCTAATAAAAGATATATGCAGCATAGCATAGGCGATCTGAATGATGCAAATCTCACCTGTCGTGTTATGGCCATTTGTCAGGTGCATTCGAGGATGCTAGAATAACAGTAGATGAGCCATGCCAATCGTCAGGCCTACTGGCACGCCTGCTCGCGGAGTGGGCGTTTTATTTTTTGAGTATATAGAACCTATGGCACCCACAATTCTGACACTTGAGGCAATTTCCAAACAGTATTCCGAACGTCCACTTTTGCAGAACATCAGTTTTGGCATTACTGCCGGCGAACGTGTTGGCATTGTTGGTACCAATGGCAGTGGTAAGACCACACTGCTGCGCATCATGGCTGGGGTAGAACAAGCAGACAGCGGGCAAGTGAGTCTAGCACGTAATCTGCGGATTGCCTATTTGCCGCAAAATCCTGTCCTTGATCCCGATCTTAATGTAATAACCCAGATTTTTCAGGTAGATACACCTGCACTACGCTTAGTACGTGCCTACGAGCAGATCGTCGATGAACTTACGCACACGCCAGATGATCCGATCAAACAGAATCAGTTGTCTACGCTTGTGGAACAGATGAATGCTACTGATGCCTGGGGTGTAGAGCAGCAAGCTCGCTCGATTTTAACCAAGCTTGGCATTACCGATCTAGATGCGCGGGTTGGCGATCTCTCGGGTGGCTTGCGCAAACGTGTGGCCATGGCAAGCGCACTGATTAACCCGGCGGATGTTCTGATTCTAGATGAGCCAACAAACCATATTGATACGGCAACAATCGCATGGCTTGAAGAATTCCTGGCACGCTCAACAATGGCATTGCTTCTTGTGACCCATGATCGCTATGTGCTTGATACAGTCTGTCAACGAATCGTTGAGATCGATGGCGGCAAACTCTATTCATACCCAGGTTCCTATGGCCGTTTCCTTGAGCTTAAGGCCGAGCGTCTGAACCAGGTAGCTTCTGAAGAGTCACGCCGCAAGACCATTCTGAAGAAGGAGATGGTTTGGCTACAGCGCGGAGCGCGTGCTCGCACAACCAAGCAACAAGCGCGCATCGACCGGATTGAGACAATGCAGGCAGTTGTGCCGGAGGCGCAGCGTGGCCCGATTGAGATTGATTCGCTTGCACGGCGGCTTGGCAAGAAAGTGATTGAGCTACACAATGTGGGCAAGAGTTATGGCTCACGAACCCTGATCGCAGGGCTAAACCTTAGTATTGGTGCGGGTGATCGGGTTGGGATTATTGGCCTCAATGGCAATGGAAAAACGACCCTGCTCAACTTGATTGCGGGTAGAATCGCCCCAGATGCGGGCGTGATCGAGATTGGCGAAACGGTTCACCTGACCTATTACGATCAGGAGAGCACAGGGCTCGATGAGTCGTTGCGTGTGATCGATTATATCAAGGCTGGCGCTGAGCTTGTGCAAACCTCCGAGGGAGCACTTTTAACGGCCGCTCAAATGCTTGAGCGTTTCCTATTTCTGCCAAGCGCCCACTACAGCCTGATTGGCACACTCTCCGGTGGTGAGCGCCGCCGTTTGTATCTGCTACGCAAATTGATTGATGCACCTAACGTGCTTCTCCTTGACGAACCAACCAATGATCTCGATATTCAGACATTGACAGTCTTGGAGGATTATCTTGATAGCTTTGCAGGAACCGTAGTGATTGTTTCACATGATCGCTACTTTCTTGATCGAACCGTTGATCGCACACTTGCCTTTGAAGATAATACAATCACAGAATACCCAGGTGGCTATAGCGCCTATGCTGCTGCGGTAGCGCGGCGTGAAACAGAGGCCACCGAACCAGCGGCGCGCCCTAAACCTAAGCCAGTCAATGCAGCACCGCCAACAAATCGTTCGCGCAGGCTCACATTTGCCGAGACCAAGGAACTCCACGAATTGGAGCGTAAGATCAGTGATCTCGAGGCTGAACAAACCAGCCTTGCCGCACAAATGAATGCCGCAGCTACCGATTATCAAGCACTCCAGCAAATAAGCTCCCGATTAGAACAAGTGGTAGCAGCACTTGACACAACCTTTGAACGTTGGGCCATACTTGCCGAGATCGCTGAAGGTGCCAACCGTTCTACCTGATAACATCGCAATCACTACACCAGAGTGATGCTTTTCGATTGGTGGGTATAGAGGTTTGAGAGAGGATCGGCGCGGGATGGGCACAATTGCTCGTGACACAATAAGCTTCAAACGTGGCGCGATTGCAGGCTGGGTAGGTGCCAGTGTGCTTGGGGGTGCAATTGCCACCCTCACCTATGCAGAGTACGATTTTCTGCGTGGTTTAGGCTGGCATCCAATTCTGGCACCAACCCACGATTGGCCTAGTGGCTTGGCACTAGGCCCATTTGGCTGGATCATGATCGGGGCATTTCTGGCTAGTGGGGCCGCCATGTTTCTCTTTGCACGTGCCATACGATTAGCATTTGCATCACACGGTAGGTTGATTGGTGCGCTATTTAGTGGTAGCGCGCTGGCTCTGTTGTTACTGGCTGCGCCAACCGATCCAACCAATACGACCATCACACCAACCCTCTTTGGCATGCTGCATGATGCTGCTTTCGTTATTCTTGGGCTTACATTCTTCCCTGGCCTGATAACTACGGCAGTGGCAGCATGGCGCGATCCAGATTGGCATTGGTTAACATTACTGACCTTCGTTGTTGCGGGGTTATCCGCACCAGCATTTCTTCTGAAGGGGTTTTGGTTTTATTTCTTCCTGATTGGTGCACTTGGCTGGATCGGCATTGTTGCAACCCAACTGTGGCGATTAGCGCACCAAGAGGCATCCAATGCCAGTAACTGAATCAATGCGTGTATGCATGGCTAGTATCATGCTGCAATGATTTGCATCTCGCGGCCATAGGCTTTGCGGAACAGCCCACTGCTTCGGTTAGCATCCCAAATCTCGACATCGGCAGCACCATTGGTACGTGCAATAACTCGCACCGAATCACTGATCTCGACCCTCAGACTCTGAACCACCTGATCCTTACGGCGTTCAAGATATTCTGCTAGGCGTAACAATGCCGCCAGCCGGGCTATTCGCACTGGGTCATCTGCTTCCAGGACAACCTGAAGCTCACTAGTATCGATATCACCTTTACGATGATAGCGCACCAAGTACGCAAGGATCACCTGCTCGCGGTGGCTAAATCCAGGGAGTGCCATGTTCAGCAGCAAATAAGCGCCATGGCGGTGGTGATCATAGTACCCGACAGCTAATCCGATATCGTGCAGGAGTGCTGCGTGGCCGAGCAGTTCGCGTTCCCACGAACCATAGCCATGCAATATCGCAAGTTGGTCAAACAGCGATAATGAGAGTTCACGCACTTTGGCAGCATGAATTGCTTCGTAGTTATAGGTGCGCGCCATGTTTTGTACGTTAAAACTGCGAATATCGGGCAGGAGCGGTGGGTTTTCCCCACTAAGAAACTGCTCGTAGAACAGCCCCTCACGTAACCCTTGGCCACTGACGGTGATCTGTTCAAAATCGCCACGTTTCATCACGGTGTGTAAGATAACCGCACCGGCCAAGATAAGGTCGGCGCGGTCATGATTCAGGCCAGGCAAATCCGCGCGTTCACGCACTGTCATACCACGCAATTGCTCAATGATATCTGCCAAGCTATCGCGGCTGAAGCAATACGCATGGGTGAGGCCAAGTGGGTAATTACGGAGCTTCCGATCAATATCGGCCAATGTACGAATTGTTCCGCCCATGCCAGCTAATTCATTCGCACCATGCTTGCCGAGCCAATCGACATTGGCGAAGTGCTCGGCAACCGTCTGTTCAAGGAGTTTGAACTCTTTATGACTAATTGGGTCTGACGAGATCAAGCGATCGGTGAGCCGTAATGCGCCAATTGGCTGGCTTACCGATCGAATAAAGCGCCGACCGCGCATGAGCGTCACTTGGGTACTACCTCCGCCAATGTCGATCATGAAGGCATCGCTCAGGCTTAAGCTATTGGCGATCCCCAAGTAGCCATAATAGGCTTCCTCTTCGGCATTCAGTACGCGAAAGTGCATGCCTGCTTCCTGCTCGATCCGTGCCAGAAACTCACTGCGGTTGGTGGCTTCACGTACGGCGCTTGTAGCCGCAGGAATAAGCTGCTGGACGCCACTACTCTGGCAGAGTTGATTGAAGAGCCGCATTGTGGCAATTGCACGCTGCATGGGGCCTGGTTGGAGCCGCCCATCACTCCCGATTCCCTCTGCGAGGCGCACACTTTCACGTACTTCATCGAGCAAACGGAAGGAGTGATGTGGAACATAGCCCATGACGATCAGACGCGTTGTGTTTGAGCCAAGATCGATCACACCGATACGCTGCTGCATATGAAACCCTTGATTCTTGTGCTTTCCCTTGTTCTATTGTACCGCATCCCCAACCACACATCCGCCAGATCGTGCTACCATATGTGTATTCTTGCGAAGTGCATAAGGAGTATACAATGAGCCAGCCATATCGGATTGAGAAAGACTCACTAGGCGAAATGCAGGTGCCAGCAGATGCACTCTATGCTGCTCAGACCCAGCGGGCCGTGCTCAATTTCCCCATTAGCGGAATGCGGCCTTACCCAGCGTTTGTCTGGTCTATGGCTATCATAAAGCGTGCGGCTGCCGAAGTAAACCAGGATCTAGGGTTGCTTGATGCCACGCTGGCAAAAGCTATTATTCAAGCTGCCCAAGAAGTGATCGATGGCCAACACCGTGAATTCTTTATGGTCGACCCGTTTCAGGCTGGTGCTGGCACAAGCCATAATATGAATACCAACGAAGTTATCGCAAATCGTGCGAACCAAATTCTGGGTTTTGCGCTCGATGATCCCAAGAAGCCAGTAAGCCCGAACGACCATGTCAACATGGCGCAAAGCACCAACGACACCATCCCAACCGCGATCCGCTTAGGGTGTTTATGGCGCATTCATGAACTGCTTGCAACGATTGATAGTTTGGCAGATGCATTGCAGCAGAAGGCGCATGAGTTCGATGGAATTGTGAAATCTGGGCGAACCCATCTTCAGGATGCAGTGCCAGTGCGGCTTGGGCAAGAATTCGGGGCCTATGCACGCGCAGTAAGCTATGATCGCGAACGGATTATGGTTGCTGCAGATCGACTACGCCGCCTAGGAATTGGTGGTACCGCAACTGGATCCGGCCTGAATGCCCATCCTGAATACCATCCACGGATGGTTGTACGCCTCAGTGCGCTCATTGGGCAGGAATTACGATCATCAGGGGATCTCTTTGAGTCGATGCAGAGTATGGCCGACGCTGCCGATTTTTCGGGTAGCCTACGGACACTCTGTATCACACTGACCCGGATTGCGAACGACCTACGCATGCTCTCCTCTGGCCCAACCACAGGCCTGGATGAGATTCGTTTGCCAGCTGTGCAGCCAGGCTCAAGCATTATGCCAGGTAAAGTCAATCCAGTTTTGGCAGAGATGCTCAATATGGTGTGTTTCCATATCCAGGGCTGTGATCACTGCGTTACCTTAGCCGCCCAAGCAGGGCAACTCGAATTAAATGTGATGATGCCGATCATTGCGCATAATCTGTTTGAGATGATGCAGGTCTTGAATGGTGCCATCAAAGCCTTCACTGAAAAATGTGTGTTGGGCATTACGGCTAATCCCGAAAAAGCTACCGGTTGGTTGGCACGTAACCCGATTCTTGTTACTGCACTCAATAGCCGTATCGGCTACTTAAATGGAGCTGCAGTTGCCAAAGAATCATTAGCAACTGGCAAAACTATTAAGGAAGTAGTTGTCGAAAAAGGCCTGCTTAAGCCAGAAGAAGTGGATGAACTGCTCGATACGCGTGTGATGACAGAGGGCGGGATTATGGGCATGGCGAGCGGAGGATAGCGCATAGCGCAAGAACGCAACAGCGCAAGAGCGCAATAGCGCACAACGCATAGCGCATAGCGCATAGCGCAAGAGCGATGGAGCGATGGAGTGACTATTCGTTCTTGTGTTCTGCGCTCTTGCGTTCTTGCGCTCAAGAGAGGCTCTCACATGCCGCAGATCCTGATCTTTACTGGTAGCCCTGGTGCAGGTGTTGCAATTGCTGCATGCGCGGCTGCACTTGGTATGGCCAGCCAGGGGCAGAAGACGTTATTGGTTACACTCGGTTCGGCGGTGGGGCTTGGTGCATTGCTTGGTACCGATCTTGGGCCTCGCCCAGTTGAGATAGTAACCGGGCTAGATGTGCTTGCCCCCGATCCAAACGCCGAACTTGCCCTCGCTTGGGAACAGGGTCGTAAGCAACTCCCGGATGCTGTGTCGCGCTTGGGAGCGGACGAATTGCCGCTACCGGCTGGTTCTGCTGCGCTTGCCGGGCTGTTGAAGTTGCCCGCTTTACGCAGTACCTATCAGCGGATTGTAG
>JANLSE010000287.1:0-8213 GCA_031362265.1 Roseiflexaceae bacterium | reverse complement strand
ATAGATGCCCAGGCTGTGCTGGGCAACCGCCCTGGCTTCCATCAACTCTTTCTGCCGCACCCGAACATCACCAGATAGGTTGAAGTCGGCCATAGCCTTGCTCAGGTGCAGCCCTACTTTGGCCACATGCCAGGGATCATTCAGGGCTGCGAAGAGCGCCAGACTTTGCCCGGAGAAATCTCTTGCCTTCTGAACCTGGCCCTTAGCGTAAGCAAGAGAACCCATTACCAGCAGCAATGCCGCTCGATTCCTGTCGGACTCTGTCTTGGCCAGTGCGCCACTCTCAATCAAAACCAGACTCTGTTGGAGGTATTCGTGGGTTTCGGCAGACTGTCCCAGGATTTGGGCAAATGTTGCCAGCCAGATCAGACTACGCACATAGACTCTTGGCTCGGCTTGCACCGCTTTCTGCTCGATGCAGGCCCGGCACGCCTCCCGCCCTTCCTGATAGCGCCCGTGCATCTCGTAAAAGAGACAGAGGCTCTGCATGGCACGCTCGATGTTCTCGACCAGCCCAGCCTGGATGGCCCAATCCCACCCGGCGCGCAGATTCTCGTGTTCGGTCTCGATTTCTGCCAGAGCAGCCATCTGGCCGGCGCCCATCAGCTCCGCTTCGAGGCTGTGGAGTTTTTCTGCGTAGTAGACGCTGTGGCGGTTGCGGGCTGCGCGTTCCGTTTCGGGCAGCAGCGCCAGGGCCTGGGCGCTGTACTGGCGCACCACTTCGTGGATGGCATAGCGCACACGGTCGGCGCTGACCTGCACCAGCGATTTGGCGACCAGCGCAGCCAGGATACGGATCGAGGCAGCGGCCACCTGCTGGGCCGCGTTGCGGTCGAAACCGCCCCGAAAGACCGAGAGTTGGGCCAGGACCGCCTGTTCTGGCTGGCTCAAGCGTTGCCACGAATAGTCGAAGACGGCGCGCATACTGCGCTGGCGTGCGGGCACATCGCGGTTCTCGGTCTCCAAAAAGTCCAGACTGCGCTGAATCTCCTGGGCGATCTCGGCCAATGGCAACATCTCCACCCACCCCGCGGCCAGTTCCAGGGCCAACGGCACGCCCCCCACCAGCCTACAGATGCGGGTGAGCGAAGCCAGCTCACTCGGACGCAACTCGAAATCCGACTGCACGCGGCGGGCGCTCTGTACAAAAAGCTGCACCGCTGTATAACGGGCTGCATCCGCGGGCGTCTCCCAGTCCGGAAACTCCAAGCCCTGAATCGGGTAGATCTGTTCGCCCTGCAAATGCAGCCGCTCGCGCGATGTCACCAGTACTTGCAATCTAGGCGCGGCCTGCAAGAGGCGCGCGACCAGCCCGGCCCCCTCCAGCAGATGCTCGTAGTTGTCCAGAATCAGCAGCAGCGCCTTCGCCTCCAAATAGTCGCACACCTGCTGTTCGGGGCTGCGCGTCTGCTGTCCCGTCTTCAGTTGAAAACCCAACCCCTCGGCCACGGCCGGGACAATGTGCTCAGCAGAGGCCAGAGCAGCCAGGGGCACGAAGAAGACGCCATCGGCAAAGCGCTCGGTCTGGGCAAGCTGGCGGCGGCCCGTTTCCAGCGCCAGGCGCGTCTTGCCCATCCCACCGGAAGCGACGATTGTGGTCAAGCGCACGGTCGGATCGGCCAGCAGCGCCGCCAGCGCGGCCAGTTCCGCCTCGCGGCCGATAAAGGGGGTGGCAGGCGTCGGCAGGTTGTGACGCAGCGGGGATGGCAGGGTGACAGGGTGAGCAGGTGACACGCTGACTGGGGTCATATGGGTACGGATGGCGGCGGTCAGGCTTGCCAGCGGGAGAGTCAGCGGTCCTTGCCAGGCGTCGATCCACTGGGCGTTGGAGATGAAGAACTCCAGGCTGCGCGAGGGCGTTACGTTGTGAATGCGCAACGGGATCACCACTTTGCGTTTGGCAATGGCGCGCTCGACCTCTTTGATCACATATTGCGAGTGGTTCGACGTTTCCGAGAGCACAAGCAACAACACCGTGCAGCCTTCAATGGCGTTGATGATCTGCTCGGCGTAGTCTTCGCCGGGCGCGATATCGCGCGGGGCCATCCAGCAGGCGATGGACGCGGCTTCCAGGCCGTCGCGCATCTGTCCGGCAATTGGCGTGTCGTCGGTGGAGTAGCTGATGAAGACGGGTTTGGACATAGACAGATTCCTTGCTATCCTAATTTTGCAGCCGCTTCAATTTCAGCCAATATTTCGTGGGCAGTAGTCCAAAGATTGCGCGCTTGCCCGCGTGCAGTCGCGGCTGCGATGATTTCGGCGGGTACATTGGCAGTGAGAGTCCTGAAATGGCGACCCACCAGGTATTCTTGCGAGGGAAGACTGCGCTCTTGCATAAAACTGCTAAACAAGGCATAGAGTTCTGCCGCCCGCGCTATTTCGCCCTGCTCAGCCAATAGCAGCGCCCACAACGCCACTCCATCCCACAAAGGAAGCCAGGAACGGATGGCGATGCCAATCCGAATTGATTCGGCGAGATGGCTTTGCGCCACGCGCTGATGACCCAATCCGCGTTCGGCAAAGCCCAGAAGGAAGAGCGCGATCGACAGCTCATATCGGACACCAGCGCTGCGACAGATTGTGACACTTTTCTGCAGCAATGCTTGGGCAGTATGATAATCAGTGTGAGCTAGGGGGATGTATCCCAAAGTATGGAAAATCGGACCGAGTTGATGATGATGACCATTCTTTTGCGCGATCTGCAACGCCAGTTCCAGCAGGGATTGGGCTTGGGCAAAATCGCCCTGGGTTACCTTTACAGAACCAAAGAAGAATTGCGCCGTCGCGCTCTCGATGTTTAGGTCAGCATAGAGCGCGACAGACTCTGCTATTGCCGTATGGGCTTCATCCAGCCGAAATTGATAATAGTGCGTCATCCCTAACTGCATCAGCGCTTCTGCCACGCCAACTGGGTAGTCAATCTGCCGACAGATCGCCAGGCTTTGGCGGACGGTCTGTTCCGCTTCGGCAAGTTGCTCTTGGCGTTGCGCCACGGTGCCAATTTCCCCTATATTGCGCATAACAAACGACAATTCGGTGAGCGCGCCTGCCACTGCCCAGTGATCCCCCAACGGCTGAAGAATGGCGATGCTCTCGGCAAAGCGTTGTCTGGCAGTTGGCCCATCACCCGCATCGCGTGCCAGGCGCGCCAGCCCCAGCAGCAGCGCCCCCCGTTCCCTTCGGCTATCGACGGTAGGCGACACCGACTGATCGAGCAGCAAGGCGCTGTGCGATAACAACTGCGCAGCCTGTTCTGGCTGTGCCAATGTGCGACAAAAGGCGGCTTGCCAGGTCAACGCCCTGGCTTCGATCAGTGGTTCGTGGGCCGACGTGGCGAGTTTGGCGGCAACACGGCTGGCGGCTTCCCCATCCCCATAACGCCCGCGCAATTCGTAGAAGTGGTTCAGAGCAGCGAGCGTTTTGCCGACAGCCTCGACCTCTTTCTGTTCGATTGTCCATTCCCAGGCAGCCCGTACATTTTCCAAATCGCTTTCGATTTCGTCGAGGGTTGCCCGCAGATGACGGCTCGTCAGATCAACCATCTGTTGTTGGAGGTAGGTCAGGTAGTAAGCAGCGTGACGGGTGCGCACCGTCAGGCGGCCCGTTGCGTCGTGATTCAGTTTGTCAGCAGCATATTGACGGAGCAATTCGTGAACTTCGTAGCGACTGTTCTCGCTGCGATGGAGCAAAGATTTGTTGACCAGCGCTGCCAAAACCGTCAGCGATGCACCACAAATCTCTTGCGCCGCCTGACGGGTAAAGCCGCCGCAGAAGATGGATAGCTGTTGGAAGATCGTCTGCTCCTGGGCAGTCAGCCGCCGCCAGGAATATTCGAAAACGGCGCGGATGCTGCGTTGGCGCTCTGGCGTATCACGCAAGTCTGTTGCCAGAAAGTCGAGGCTGGCGGCAATCTCGTCGGCGATCTCGTGCGGCGAAAGCATCTCCACCCACGCTGCGGCCAGGAGGATGCCCAGCGGCAATCCATCCACCAACCGGCAGATGCGGGCTACGAAGGGCAGGTCGTCTGTCGCCAACACAAAGTTCGGGCGAGCGCGCTGGGCGCTCTGCATAAAGAGCTTGACCGCGTTGTAGGCCAGGGCATCTGCCGGGGTCTCCCAGGCCGGAAACTCCAGCCCGCCCAGGATGACAACCGTCTCGCCGCTCAGACGCAGCCGCTCACGGGAGGTAGCCAGCACTTTGACCTGGGGCGCAGCCTGCAATAACTCGCTGACCAACCCAGCAGCGTTGATAAGATGCTCAAAGTTGTCTAGCAACAGCAGCATCTCCTTCTGGCGCAGATAGTCGAATAACTGCTGTTGGGTCGTTCGTCCGTCCGACTGGAAGGCAAATTTCAGCGCGGCGGCAATGGTGGGCACGATGGCATCCGCCGTTGCGAGGGGGGCAAGCGCTACGAAGTAGACACCATCGGCGTAGTTGGCGAGTTGCACGCTGGCCGCTTCCAGAGTCAGTCGGCTCTTGCCCATGCCGCCAGATCCGACGACAGTCAGCAGACGGATGGCGGGATCCGCTAGGAGCCGGGCCAGTTCGGCCAGTTCGCTCTCGCGCCCGACAAAGGGGGTGGTCTGGGCGGGCAGATTGTGGCGGGGTGGGGATGACAGGGTGACGGGGTGAACGGGTGACAGGGTGATTGGGGTCAGGTGGGTGCGGATGGCGACGGTCAGGGATGTGGTGTGCGCTTCCAGCGATCCTTGCCAGGCCTCAATCCACTGTGTGTTGGAGATGAAGAACTCCAGGCTGCGCGAAGGGATCACATTCTGTATACAGAAGGGGACGACCAGCTTACGCTTCGCAACGGCACGTTCGACCTCGTTGCGTACATATTGCGACTGGTTGGAACTTTCGGACAGGATGAGAACCAGTACCGGGCATGCTTCAATCGCGCTGATGATCTGCTCGGCATAATCCAACCCAGGCGCAATATCGCGGGGTGCCATCCAGCACGCCAGGCCAGCCGCTTCTAGATCATCGCGCACCTCAGTCGCGGCTGCCGTATCCTGGGTTGAATAACTGACGAAGATCTGTTTGGGTAACATCCGCTTGTTCCTCATGCATCTCGTATCAGTTTGACGATGCGTGCTTCTTATATATAAGACTTAGCATAAACCAAGCATCCATAAGCGTGCTAGGCTGCCTTGCTCAAGATCCAGCCATCATATGGCCTCGCTTCCAAGCGAACGTTTCGGTCATCGGCTGCTCCAGCGCCGCCCAGCGAGGGTTGTAACAGTTAGTGTGGTATTTCCTATGGATTCGATTGTAGCAGAAACATGCACCCGATGCTAGCCAAGATCGAGCATGAATGGCAATCCGGCCCAGTCAGTCGGCTGCTGATCGCCGTGTGGCGTAAGCTGCGCAACATGGGCAGGAACCCACGCACCCAACTCGCCCAAGCTGAACATCTGGCATGATCAGCAGAGTCGTAGAGTGCAGAAATCACACAGCGGTTGGGGCGTGATGTTTCGACCGCTGTTTATTTGGCTCCATGCGTAGACATGCAACAGCACGTGTTATCTTGGAACATATTGAGCTCGTATCATCAGTCTACACCTCAGCAAGGTCAGTGTACAGTCGATTGAGATCCACCAAGAGTGCCTGGTGCTCACGAAGGAACGCAGCCGCGGCAGGTGTGACACCAGCACGTGTGAAGAGCGCGTAATGTACGTCCCATCCCTCGCCCTGATTTGGCAGGTCGCGCAACAGCAGCGGTGTTTTGCGCTCGATGAGATCCCACACTATCGTTCTATCAACGGCATCAGTGCCCCACTTACACTCACCAATCAGAACCGATCGCGTACGCCAGTCAACGCCAACCACATCTACTTGGACAGTGCGACTCCAATGGCTTCCGACATGCTCCACTGCCATTCCAAGCTCGCCCTGGAGTGCCATTCGCGCCACCCATGTACGTGCAAGCTCCTCCCAAGATGTCTGGCCAACAAACGCCCGCAGATCCTGCTGCAATACTGGAACGATTCGCTCTGGCTGATAGGCGAGATCGGCTGCTCGCGACGCTAGGAACCGAAAATAGAAACGCAGGAATGGATCGCGTAGATGATAGCGCCCTTGACGTGAACGCAGCACTTGATTGGGAGGCACGGTTGCAGGCAGACGCCGCTCAACCAGACGCATCTCCTGCAATTGATCAAGGTATTTACTTACATGCGTGCTGCCAACCATGATCGTGTCAGCAATGGCCTTCAGTGTATGTTGCCCATGCGCAAGTGCCCGTAGTATGCCCAAATAGGTGCGTGGCTCCCGCACCTCATCATACAGCAGAAACTCAGCCTCTCCCATCGCGAGGCTGCCAGGTGCCAGCATGACATCACGAATACTTGCGACCAGGCCACGCTCAGCATCCATCCACCTGAGATAGGTTGGCACACCACCAACAATTGCGTAGGCGGCGACCTGCTCTTCAGGCGACCAGCTGGGGAGAAACAAGCGCAGCGCACCAAAGGCGAGCGGTTGAAGCTGCCACTGGCCAGTCATGCGGCCAAAGAGTGGCGACTGATGCGCCAACAGCGTCTCCATCGCGCGCACATGCGATCCACAGAGTACGAGCACCACCTGCGAGGATTGGAAGTACTGATCCCAGGCATGCTGAAGCGCCGATAGCATCGCCGGATCCGTATCGGCCGCATAGGGGAGCTCATCGAGCACAATAATATGCCGCTCCGTGCCCAGCAGATCAGCCACAGCCCGCCACACATCACGCCAACTCTCAAAATCCGGCGTGGGAATGCCAGATTGGAGCGAATGCTGCAAGGTAGCGAAAAAGGAACGCCGCTGGAGTGGTGCGTGCTCCTTCTCAGCAACCCAATAGGTGAACGGAACGCCCGCACGCTCAGCCCAGACCTTGAGCAGCGCAGTCTTCCCTACTCGTCGCCGACCGTAGAGCATCACCAGTTGTCCAGAACCTGGTTGGCGACGGGTGAGCACGGAGTCAAGGAATCGCAGCTCGGCCGTTCGGTTCACAAACATGATCAACCTCACATTAGCATCCTTCTGAGTATTATACCAGACAGGATGCTAATATAAAAATGACCCATTTTCGGGCTTGGTGATGCACTCCATTCTGCATTCAGATGATTGCAGATAGCCTCACGATATTTGTTCTGCGTTCATTTTGTCAGCTAGCGTAGCAGCGCAGCGCGGGTGCCCGCTAGGTCAAAGCATGCTTCCTGGTTTGTGCGCATCAGGCGAGTCGCCATGGCAATTGCCTCGCGCTCAGAGAGCAAACCATCGTCCACCTCTGCCTGGAGCGCACGTGTCAGCCAGGAGCGCGCCTGGATACTGTAGGCCACAGCAGCAGTCGGCCAGGTGGTGTCACCGCCAAAGGCAAACAGCTTATTGGCCGGAACCGCATGGATCATACGGCGCACAAAATTGCAGGCGGTGTATGGGTCGATACTCCATGCCCAGCACATATCCACATACACATTCGGGTAGTGTTTAGCTAGTGCCGCCAATTCAGCATCGTATGGATAGGCGATATGCATCAGCACGAAGCGCGCCAGCGGGTAGCGCATGAGTAACTCACACAGGTGGCCAGGACGAATACGTTCCACTGGCATCCAACTATCGCCAGCGTAATAGCCGGTATGAATTTTGAACGGCAGATTATATTCGATAGCAAGCTCAACGCCACGCGCCCAGCACCAATCGCCCAGACAGAGCCGCTCGGATAGATCGAGTTGTCCATCTGTAAGCAGCCGCACCAGCGCACGCTCGGCGTCGGCATCCGAACGCTCATGCCAGAGCAGGGTACGTTCGTAGGCGTGTTGCGACTTAACGGCAATAGCTGTTGGGCCATGTCTTGCGAAGATCTGCTCCATGGCGTGTCGCAAATCGGCGAGCGTCGCAACCTGTACACCAACCTCAGCAAAGATCGCCTGCGGATCAACTTCCCCCTGGCAAAAGCCAACCCACGAGAGATCATAGAGGAAAAATTCGGCTCCTGCTGGATCTGGCGGGCACGGCCAGCAGAAATTATCGATCTGCACATGATCAAGGTTCGCCACATCTCGTAGCAGGCGCAGGCGCTCACCAGGCTGCCTAAGCTCCAGGTTACGTGTGCGTGCATTCTCCAAAGCCGCAGGAGTAATTTCCTCCATCCCATACGCCAGCCGGGCAATCAGGCGCACCGCCTCACCATAGCCGGTGTGCTGGCAATGTTCCCAAGCCGCCTGAACCCC
>JANLSE010000240.1:0-3820 GCA_031362265.1 Roseiflexaceae bacterium | reverse complement strand
TTCAGCAGCCCCATGTTGAGTGAGCACATCTCAGGGTTGAGCAGTACCGTCGTGAGTCGATCATTGACAGGTAATACCGGGCTACCACCAGTGGTCAGCTGCAACACGGCGTCAGTCTCTTCACATAGCCGCCGATGTACCTCACCATAGATCGCACGGCTCATGGTATTGCTGCCATCGGGGTTACGAGTATGCACATGCAGGATCGCTGCGCCAGCCCGCCAAGCAGCTACGCCCTGTGCCACAATTTCATCTGGCTGTTCGGGCAAATTAACGTTGGCTTCTTTACCATGGATTCCACCGGTCAATGCACATGTAATAATAACCTTATCGCCGAGCGCGCTGGTCATGGTCATGGTTCAATCCTCTCTTGGATCGGTGCTCATTCCACTTGTGATGCTCAATCAGGTCTGAACAGCCCACTGCAAACGCGGGTAAACAAATACACATCCAGCACTGGATGCAGATCATCCTCTAGCTGCCATACGCGGTTTTTTAATGCCTCCCAGCGATTATATGCAAGCGCCGAATGCCCAAGTGCCCGCTCATGCAAGGCGCCTGCCAGTGCTGTTACAATCTCCGCATGCCGGTGGAGGTAGTGCCATGAGCGCGCCCAACAGGAGGTATTCAGATGCAGATTGCGCTCGATGGTTGGCATGAATGCATCCACCACCCCAGCTACACGCGCCAATGCGATTGCCGCCTGGGCATTGATCACTGGTTTCTCGCCACGTAGATACACCGGGTCGAACAACTCCGAGAGTTTGGTCAGGTAGGCTAATGCCTGGCTACCATCTGGCCCAAAGGCCGCCGCAAAATACTCTTGGGCGATCGAATCGGTTGTACGGGTTGTGTCCCATGTGCTCCATCCCATAACAGCCATTGGCAGACCGGTTGGAAAGAAGGCACGTTGTACCTGGCAGCTGATATAGCCATTCAGGCCAAGCTGTTGTAAGAGTTGAATATCCTGGTGCAGAATCTGTGTCATTTGAAGATAGGCCGGGTCGCGATAATGATCCCACATCAGGTGATAATCAAAATCGAAGCTATCCACCGGCTGGCGATCATCACGCACAGACTGTGCCTGCCATGCGCGTAGAAACGCCAAGTTTTGCTCAACACTGGTTGGAAAGCTCAGCCGGTTACGCACATAGGGCGGCAATTCTGGCAAGCTACGCTCAGTAGAAAAGGTTGCGCTATAGGTACGCGTGATCGGCGCGAACATGAGGACAAAGCGATCCGGGTTGAGAATACGCTCACGCTCTGGCGGCCAGAGCAGATCGAAATAGGCCAGAAAAACAACTCTCACATCCAGATTCTGTGCGGTCAGTTTCTGATCAAGCTGATTCAGCATCATCACATAGAAATCGGCTGGACGGGTCGTACTGCAGTTCTTACATTCACATATGTTGTTTGAACCATCGTCCAACCAGAAATGCAGCAGATCGATCTCAGGATGTTCCTGCACATAGGCCACTGCTGCATCTGTCATGATCTCACGTACGGTTGGATTCGAGAAACACAGGCTGGTATTGAGTGGAATAGCTTGCCACAGCTCGCGCTTGCCGTTTACGAGTGCAAGATACTGCACGGCCTCAGGTGGTACCGGCTCGGGTGGATACTCCCAGCCGAGGCCAGCGATCCCAAATGGCTCACACGTCCAGCCGTGGCCAACCGCGTGATAGAGGAGATCGCGCTGTTTGGCCTCGGCTGCCACACGCCGCAACAGTTCACGTGCCTGCTCAACCGTAAAATCGTGAGTCTCGCGGGTGGGATGCCCCATATGCGAATACCAACGGTCAAAAAAGGTAAACGCCTCACGAAACTGTGTGAAGTAGGCGTTTAGGCCAACCTTTGGCATCCAATCGATCAGATCGCGCACATGCTCAAGACTGACCGCTCCCTCAATACAGATTCCGCGATGGCGATAGGTTGGACGCTCCGCAAGATGCACATGGGTCTGCGAAAGATCAACCGCTGGCAGATATTCACCATCCGCACCTGGCCTAACCCACCGGCAGCCAAGCTCATGCAGGTAGCGATACACCGCCAACAACACACTGCGCGGGTTACTACCAGCAATTGTGCCGCTGGAAGCATCAACCGCAATACCGATCGCATCATCAAACCGCGCCTGTGTATTGGCTTGAGCAGGCGGTAGAATTGCATTGGGAATATCGTGGGCAAACCCCAATTGTAGTACGGCTGTATTGGCATTCAGCTTTGCATGATCGATGAGTTCTACTGGCTGGCCAGAGATTTGGCCTAAATAGCGTGCGAGCTCTTCAGCGGCAAACCTGATGGTACTATGATCGCTAGCGACAGCAATGGAGATCGGTGTCATCACGATACGCTCTCTTCACGCCAAGAAGCGGAACTGCAGAACCGCAGAACCGCAGAACCGCAGAACAAGCGAACAAAGAACAAGCGAACAAGCGAACAAGCGAACAAACCAGCCCTTTGCGCCTTTGCGTTTTTGCGTCTTTGCGGCTTTGCGTTCATTCTTGAAAGAAGCTACCCAAGAACCGTTGGTTCAGCCGCCAGCTAGGGCGGGCAGGAAGTGTACTTCGCTACTGGGTGCCAGGCGTTGGCGCATTCCACGCCGGCTGACTTCGCCATCAACAACGACCGCCAGCCCAGGACGGATACGATCTTCCTGGACTAGGCGCATACGTATCCCTGGGTAGCGTTCTTCCATGCGCTCGATGACTTGCGCGACCGTCTCGGCCTCGACCACGATCAGCTCCTGGCCGCCGGTAAGATCGCGCAATAACGCTGGAATCCAGACCGTCACCATCAGTTGGCTTGCTCCATAAGTGCCGCCAGAATACGTGGCGGCGACATCGGCAGAGTCGTCATCCGTATACCTGTGGCATGGTAGATTGCATTGGCAATCGCTCCCGCTGGTGGCACAATCGGCACCTCACCGACACCACGTACACCCAGTGGGTGGCCTGGATTTGGCACTTCTACAATCACCGCGTCAATCATCGGCAGATCGAGTGATGTTGGCATGCGGTAATCAAGGTAGTTGGAATTCAGTAGCCGCCCATTCGTGTCGTACAGATATTCCTCATACAATGCCCATCCCACGCCTTGAGCTGCCCCACCCTGGATCTGGCCCTCAACATAGCTTGGGTGAATTGCTGTGCCTGCATCTTGTACGGCCGTATAGCGCAGGATCGTTACCTTACCTGTATCTGGATCCACCTCAACATCAACAATATGCGTTGCGAAGGCAGGCCCTGCTCCGGTTGTTTCCATTGTGGTGCTAACCATCACTGGCCCACCGGTTTCTGAGAGCCGCCCGGACAGTTCCTTAAAGCCAATTGTGTGCTCACCAGACGTAAACACCCCATCGGCAAAATCGACCTGATCGGACTCTAGCTCCCAGAGTGTGGCAGCGCGCCCACGTAGCACTTCAATCAGCTTGAGGCCGATATCGTATACCGCCCAACCTGTACCATGGGTTGTGCGGCTACCACCAGTAACATCGTTGTAGCCAACCGAATCGGTATCGACCACATGGGCCAATACATCAGTCGGCTCCAGGCCAAGCGTCTCTGCCAGGATCATTGTCATCGATGCACGTGAGCCACCGATATCTGGTGATCCCTCTAACAGGCTGATTGTGCCATCCGGATTAACACTCGCCGAAGCGCTGGATGTGCCATCCCAGTTGCCCCAGTAGCCGGATGCGACACCGCGGCCACGATGTGGGCCACCAAGTGAAGCCTGATAGTGAGGGTGGTTACGTGCCGCCTCAAGTGTTTCGATAAAGCCAATCGTCTGGAAGACCGGCCCGCTGGCACTACGGTCG
>JANLSE010000156.1:0-44460 GCA_031362265.1 Roseiflexaceae bacterium | reverse complement strand
GTAGCAAGAGAGCGCCAGGCACAGATTGAACGAATGGAGCCATGGGTTGTTAGCTTCATGATCTATCAAGAGTTTTATAGGTTATTTTGCAAACGTCTTCGTTTCGCAGTAGATAATAAGGCGGTTGTTATACATCGGCTTCAGAGAATGGCGGTTGGCTTGTCGCGCAAGATCTATTACAGGCTCAAATCCCCTTGGGGATAGGTTGTTAATAGTAGCATTTATGAAAGGCTCTGAAAAATGAGTGAATCCTTCAAAGAGGCGTTTGCCTCTACTATTGCTAGCGTCACAAATAATCCTCTCATAAAGCTGCTTTTACCACTGAAGGGATTTACAATAGATATCTTACGCAATAAGCACTTTATTTTGCTTAGTTTATTTTGCTTGATGGTCAGCCATCTCTTCATATGGCAGAGAGGTCTCTATCTAGATGATAGCTCAATGAAGTACATCGCAATTAATGCGGTTACTGGGGAAAGGATGCCCATCTTTAACCCTGCCGAAAACCCTAATTATCCGGCACGTATTCTGTTTTGGATGATATTGCCGCAAATTGCGTCTCTAATACCGGAAAATGAGTTTGTAGTTCGAGTTTTAATGAGTTTTATGGTGGGATTAAATGCGCTTTTGCTTGGGAATCTTACTTATCGGATAATGAAATCGCTTCTAGTTTCGGTAATGACTGTTTGGCTTTTCTTGCTCCCCATTTTCACTGACGTGGTGTTTTGGCTAAGCGCAGGGGCATATATTATCGTCACACTATTGATTTTATTGGCGCTGCATTTTCTTTGGGGATCATTTGTTGAGCATAAAAACCGCACACGTAATCTTATCTATGCCACGCTCCTATTTGGAGTATCGTTTTTGTTTGCCGAGAACAGCATATTGTTAGTTGCTTTAACACCAGTGCTTTGGTTGATCTCAAGATTTCAGGAAAGTATAGAATCCCTGAAAGTAGCACTCCGTCGTTTACTGCTATCATTAGGTTGTTTAGTAATTGCAGTATCTAGCATATATACTGCAATTTATACTAACACTGCTGTGATAAAAAGTAGAAATGGACTGGATTTAAATCTTTTGGCTATTTCTGGTCGCGCTTTGCAATTCGTGCGATCGGCGATGATATGGACGATTGATGATCAATTTGGTTGGAAGATTGTTAGTGAAGTATTAAAAGTGGGCTTGGCCGAATTTACCGGGTCATGGCTAGGATTATTATTATTATTATTATTGATTGCCCTTTGTTTTCTTTGCTTGTTTAGTTGGAATCAAAAGTTGGAATATGTGGTTGTGATCAAGTATTATAAAACATCGTTGGTGTTATTCGTTTTTGGATTTACTTGGTTCTTGTTTAGTTTGTTATTCCCATATATTCTCGCAAAATCGGTTTTTTTTGAGCGGCGATATTTATATATTCCTTCAGCTGGCCTTTCCCTTATGGCCAGTATTGCGATGTGGTGGCTCTGTGCTCTCGTCAGAAGTGTTTTTGCTCAACGAATTGCATTATTCCTAGGTCTTACAATATTATCTCTTTCAACTATTATCACAGTTGGTTATTGCCGTATATATGCTGAAAGATCGAAACTAGATGCAGAACAGCTTGCAAAATTAGAGGCGGCTTTACCTTCTGATCGGATACCTTTAGGTGCCATTATTGTCTCATATCAAAACGATGAAAGTGTTATTGCTGGAGATAATTTGGTTGAGAAAATCACTATCGGCGTCTTCGAAGCGCCTTGGTCTGCTTATATTCGGACTGCGAATTTATATAAAAGAAATGACATACATGTTATCGTTGGGAATAGGTGGGCACCAATGAACTTTCAAAATGATTTAAGAAACACCAACTCTAACACACTATTCATACAGGGCGATCGCGTTCCAATTGAGAAATTAATAATGTTTCAATTTAAGGAAGACAATATCTATTTTATTCAGAGAATAACAATAAAACAAGACGACGGTGCTTTGACGATAATTAATCTGCCTATTTCCGGAAAAGCGGCATACGGTGAACAATATACCATCCCGAATATTGATGTAACATTTGGTGAGAAATGAAGACACTGACCGTAATTAGTCCTGTATATAATGAAGAAGAAGTTATAGGCCTTTTTTATCAGGAGACTCGAAAAATTCTCCAAGGACTTTCTGCGAGATATTGCTCTGATATTCTTTTTGTGGTCGACAAGAGTAGCGATTCAACACTTGATATTCTCCGAGAGATTGCTACATCGGATGTCAATGTCAGGGTAATCTCTATGTCTGGTCGTTTTGGACATCAAATGGCATTGCTTGCTGGAATTGACCACTGTGACAGCGACGCTGTGATTATGCTTGATAGTGATTTGCAACATCCTCCTGATTTAATACCGGTCATGCTGGATAAATTCGAGCATGGCTACGATGTTGTATACACTCTGCGAGAAGACACTCCGGATATCAGTCGGTTTAAGCGTGTTACTTCCAAACTCTTTTATCGGGTTGTTAATAGCATCTCAAGCGTGCCAATAAATGAAAACGCTGCTGACTTCCGATTGATCTCGCGCCGCGTTGCTGAGGTCTTCCAAAAACAGATTAGAGAGCGCAATCTTTTCCTCAGGGGCTTTTTTGGATGGATTGGCTTTCCTAGTATCGGTATTCCTTTCAAGGTTAACAAGAGAGTTGCTGGAAAGAGTAAATACTCACTCAGTCGAATGATTCGGTTTGGCCTTAGTGGCGTGCTTTCATTTAGTAAGAGTCCACTCCAAGCAGCATCAATTTTCGGATTTATTTTTGCAGGGTTAGGATTTTTATTTGCCATCGTGACCGTTACACAATTTATTTTTTCTGGCGAGTTCCCATCAGGGTGGACAACATTGGTGGTTCTGGTTTCCATATTTAGCGGCATTCAGTTACTATGTTTAGGGATCATTGGCGAGTATATTGGTGCGATCTTTGACGAAGTAAAAGCCCGCCCGCACTACATCATTGAAGAAACTGTGAACTTCTGACCGAGACAGGGAAACCATGGACATCCCAACAACTAACACATGCATAGCCTGTAGTAAGGATGCATTCAGCGAATACCTCAAGGGATTGTTGCGGTGTAATAACTGTGGCCATGTATTTGCCGACGTACGTCTAGAAGATGATGAATTAGTCGAACTCTATCGGAGGAATTATTTTTTTGGAGAAGAGTATAGTAATTACTTAAAAGATAAAAACGTTATTCAGGATAACTTTAAGCGCCGGATTAGTGTTCTTGAGCGATATACACACAACTATAACCATCACACCCTGATAGAAATTGGGAGCGCGTATGGGTTTTTTCTAGATCTTGTACGCGATAAGTTTGAGACTGTGGGATTTGACATAACTGAAGATGGAGTCCGCTATGCACGAGAGACACTCGGGCTAAATGTATTCCAAGAAAGCTTCCTAACACACGATTTTAATAATAAAACCTATGATATCGCCTGTATGTGGGATACGATCGAGCATCTACGAGATCCGCAACTCTTCATAGAGAAGATTGGGAAAATTACCCGAAGTGGTTCTCTTTTTGCAATGACAACCGGAGATATTGCGAGTAGCAATGCACGAAGATCTGGGGAAAACTGGCGCTTAATACATCCCCCAACACATCTGCACTATTTTACACAACAATCAGCTAGAACTCTTCTGGAGCGCAATGGATTTGACGTCATATATAGTAAGCATTGCGGTTTTAGTCGAAGCGCAGACAATGCGTTGTATAATGTGCTCGTGATCAGACGTAACCAACTGCGACTTTACAATATTATTAAGAAACTTGGTTTGATTAACTGGAGCTTCTATTTAAACTTGTATGACATCATGTATGTTATTGCAAGAAAAAGGTAAGGCGATAGCTTGAAAAAGGTCCTCCACGGCATCAGCACACTCTTTGTTGTAATATTGTCCTTGACCCTACTCTGGTTAGCAGTCAGAAATGTTAACTGGATGGAAGCATGGCGCGTTTTCATTGGGGCGAATTTCTTAGTGTTAGCACTCTCATTTGTCTGCTTGGTATCATCATATGCATTGCGAAGCGTCCGTTGGCAACTTATGATCAGTGATAATGCCAAACTGCCGCTGAAGGTGGTTTTCTGGGCAACAGTTGTCGGATATCTAATGAATAACATTCTCCCCGCACGTGCAGGCGACGCTCTCCGACCATTAGTTGTTCTGAAGCACACTCAGAGCAGTAGAGTCTTTTTACTCGCGACCGTTTTCGTAGAGCGCTTTGCTGAGATCGGTATGCTAGGGATAGCCGCTATTCTAGCGGTTCCATCAGTGCCAAATGTACCTGGTTGGATGACGACTGCCACCTACGTGCTTGCTAGTGTAACTTTGATCGGTGTGGTTTTATTATTGAGTGCTTCCAAACTTGTCGATGGGATGAACAAACTAATCAACCTCGTTCCACTCCCAGCAAATATTCAGTCAACTCTGCGGGGGGGGGTAACTCAAGTTGAACTAGGCTCTCAGCCATTGCGTCGACCCTGGATCGCGATTCAATTTATGATCTTGACAATACTGATTTGGATTTGTGAGGTCGGTTTTACCTTTATTGTTGCACAAGCAATTCACATTGATCTGTCGATCTTACAGTGCGCCCTTTTGCTATTGTCACTTTCACTTGCTAGTATTGTGCCATCCACGCCTGGTTATGTTGGTGTGTTCCAGTTTGTCGCGGTATCGGTTCTAGTTCCGCTTGGGGTTTCCTCCCATGCAGCTCTTGCGTACATTATCTTGTTTCAGGCCTGCCAGTATGTGTCTGTTATTTGCCTTGGCCTCATTGGAGCATGGCAGATCAATGTCGCTGATACAATTCTTCAGGCACTATCTCGCAGTAGGCGATCCGCACAGAATGAACGAGAGTTGCACGAACAACGGATATAATGATGTACTTGATATAAGAGGAGCAAGGACACTCTCTATGGCTTCTAGTTTGGCACCTATCCTCCTCACCGGTGCAGGCGGCTTTATTGGTAGCCACCTCACCGAAGCACTCGTACAGCGCGGCCATTCAGTACGCGCATTTGTTCGCTATAATGGCCGCAGTGATTCTGGGCTATTACGCGATCTCGATCCAGAGGTGCGTAAGAGTGTTGAGGTGATATTCGGGGATATTCGCGATAGCCATGCGATTTTTGAGGCGGCCCGTGGTGTAGATACGATCTACCACCTTGGCGCGCTGATTACCATTCCATATTCGTATGTTCACCCACGTGAGACAATAGAGACGAATATCCTTGGCACCCTAAATGTTCTTGAAGCTGCTCGTGAGCATAATATCCGCCGGGTTGTGCATACCTCCACAAGTGAGGTATATGGCACAGCACGCTTTGTTCCGATCACAGAGGCGCATCCACTGCAGGGCCAATCGCCCTACTCGGCCAGTAAGATCGGTGCGGATAAGATCGTTGAGAGCTTTCATCTTTCGTTTGGAGTGCCGGCTGTCACGGTGCGGCCATTCAATACCTATGGCCCACGCCAATCGGCTCGCGCTGTGATTCCAACCGTTATTTCACAGGCGCTGACACAGCCAGTCGTGCGGCTGGGTGATTTGCGTCCAACTCGTGATCTAAACTTTGCTACCGATACAGCAGCGGGCTTTCTGCTGGCTGGCACTGTTGACGCGGCGGTCGGGAAGACAATCAACCTCGCAAATCGTGATGAAATCAGCATTGGCGATCTGGCTCAGAAGATCATCCAGTTGGTAGGGCGCGATGTGCGTATTGAGGAAGATACCACACGTATACGGCCATCCAACAGCGAAGTCTTCCGATTGTATGGCGATAATACCCTGGCACGTGAGATTCTTGGTTGGCAGCCGCAGGTTGGTTTAGATGAAGGGCTGCGGCGTACCATTGAGTGGGTTGCAGCACGCCTGGATCGTTTCGATCCGACGCGCTATCAGGTCTGAGAGGGTTACCCGATGAAAGCAGTGATTCTTGCAGGTGGGCGTGGGACCCGACTAGCTCCCTATACGACAGTGTTTCCCAAGCCGCTGATGCCAGTTAGCGATAAGCCCATCCTGGATATTGTTATCAATCAACTGCGCTACTATGGCTATACAGAGATCACACTGGCGGTTGGGTATCTCTCCGAATTGCTCATGGCGTATTTTGGTGATGGTTCGCGCTTTGGGGTTACCATTCGCTATTCGCATGAGGATCAGCCGCTTGGTACAGCTGGGCCGCTAGCGCTCATTGATGGCCTAGACGAGCCATTTCTGGTGATGAATGGCGATGTCCTAACGACTTTGGATTTTGGTGATCTCATGCGCTTCCATCGTCAAGGCAATTCAATTGCGACAATCACAACCTATCCTCGTAGTGTAAAAATCGATCTGGGTGTGATCGAATACGATGAACAGGCGCTGCTTTCGCGCTATATCGAAAAGCCAACCCATCACTATCATGTCAGTATGGGTATCTATATGTTTAACCCGCAGGCGCTACGCTTTATCCCGCGCAATCAGCGCCTGGATCTGCCAGATTTGATGTTACAGATGATTGGGCAAGGCGAGACAGTTCGTTGCTATCGTTGCGATGGTTACTGGCTGGATATTGGTCGGATCGACGATTATCAGCTCGCGGTGCAGGATTTTGAGCGTAACCGAGCATTGTTCCTGCCGGGTGAAGCTCGCGATGCAGCCCAGGCGGAATCATAATGTCCGTGCGTGTCCTCATTACAGGGGTAAGTGGCTTTAGTGGCCGCTTTCTTGCGAATGTCGCGATCCAACAGCATGCACATGTCTTTGGCCTAAGCCGCCGTGATGCATGTATTGCAGGGGTTAGCTCACTGCAGGCCGATCTGCTTGATCGTGATGCTATTGTTGCTGCGGTGCACCAGGCACAGCCGGAGGTTGTGTTTCACCTTGCAGCACAAACCCCAGCACAGCGAACGCAGGCTGGTGAGGAATCCTGGCTGACCTATAATCAGCTTTCCACGTTCCATCTCTTAGAAGCGCTACGCTTAGAATGCCCACGTGCAAAGATTGTACTCGCAAGTTCATCGGCAATTTATGGGCATGTGAATGATACACACTTACCAATTGATGAACAGTTGCCATTTCAGCCAACAACGATGTATGGCGTGAGCAAGGCTTCGCAGGAATTATTGGCTCTACGATATATGAACGAATATGGGATGGCAATTGTTCGTGCGCGCCCGTTCAATCAGGTTGGCCCAAGTGAGCCAACGAGCATGTTGACAAGCACATTGGCAGCACAGGTGGTGCGCATCCGTTCTGGTGCACAGCCACCAATAGTTCGAATGTGGCATCGTTCTACCGAGCGCGATTTTACCGATATTCGCGATACTGTGCGTGCATATTGGGCTTTGGCAGAATTTGGGCAAGCTGGCGATGTCTATAATATCTGTTCAGGAGTAGCAGTGCCGATTGGGGATGTCGTTGAGTTGCTGCTACAAATTGCGGGTATTACCGCAGAGATTGAAGAAACAGGTGGGGCACCCCGCCCAGGTGATATTCGCACCCAATCGGGCAGTTTTCGGAAGATAGCCGCGGCCACAGGATGGCAACCCACAATCTCATTGCGACAGTCGCTCACGGATGTGCTTGCATCGTTTGTATAAGGGCATAATGTTGACTCGATTGAGGTAATGGCATGTCCCTTGATACACAGCCGAATCGCTATTTCCATTTCATTCCATATGACCTAAATCGGGCCGAAGAGGTTCTGGTATTGACACTCTGTCGTGAGGCTGGTGTTGATTGGGCCTCGATAGCATCCTCATTGATGCGCCAATCGCTTCAAACATGGCGCTGGGTTATGTTGGTAGATGCCAACACTATTCAAGAAGTTACACAGGCAATGGCGGCAATAAACGATCCACGCATCCAGATCGATATGGTGGATAGTTCGTTTGGCTTGGCATGCTCAGTGCGTGTGGAAGCAACATCTGCCGGATACTGCTGTTTGCTTCATTCACAAACACACATTGAGCCAACATTCTTAGAGCAATCGCTATGGTTTTTAGCAACCCATCCTCAGATTGCGAGTTGTACAGCGCAGGTAACCGATGGTGTAAAGACATGGCCATATGGATTTGAACAAGGTAACCGCTTTTTGGAGCGTAATTATCTCTCTGGCACACTTGTGTGTAAGCGCGACGCATATATCGCAAGTGGCGGTCTTGATAATGCTATGCCAGTGGAGTATGCAGATTGGGATCTGGTGCTCAAGCTGGCGCGGAACCAGCAATGGGGGTATACGATCCCCGAAGCGCTTATCACATGCCAGAGTTTGGATGCGCTTGGCCTTGTGGAGGCGGCCAACGAGCGCGTTTCGACCGAAGTGCGCCAGTATGTAGCTCGTGAGTATGGTGCGTTGATTGAGCAATTTCCTCAGATAGCGTTGCCAGCATTGCGATCCTATGGTGCCATTGATGATCATATACCAATCGCCAACCCATTGGGTAAACCTGCCCATGTTCGGCGCGTTTTGGTTTTGATGCCCTGGTTAATTGTTGGTGGGGCTGAGCGTGTTAATCTAAATTTGTTTGAATACCTTACACTTCATGGGTATGAAATCAGTATTGCGACAACCCTGCTGAATGTGCAACACAACTGGGTTGATGCCTTTGCCCAATATACATCCGATATTTTCTTGCTCGATCATTTTCTGCATGTATCAGATTTTCCACGCTTTTTGGCGTATCTTATTCATTCACGCAAGATCGACCTCATCATGGTATCGAATAGTTATTTTGGCTATCAGGTGCTGCCGTACTTGCGATCTTGCTGCCCTGAAGTGGCGATTGTTGACTATTGCCATTCTGGGGATGAGCTCTGGCGTAATGGTGGTTACCCGCGCTGTGGAGCGGTGTATCAGCAGATCATGGATTTCAATATTGCTAGCTCAGAGAACGTCAAACAATGGATGGTGGAGCGTGGTGCGTTGCCAGAGCGGATTGAGGTTGCATATACAAATGTTGATGTTGAGTACTGGAAACCAGATCCACTTGCGCGCCAACGAGTACGTAGCGAATTAGGTATACGCGATGAGCAGGTACTGATTGTTTTTATTGGTCGGTTAGCTGGTGAGAAGCGGCCACGCATGATTGCAGAGATTATAGCGAAACTGTGCGAACGGGATCCAGATATGTTTCGCTGTTTGATGATCGGTGATGGCCCTGAGCGCGGGTTGCTTACAGAAACAATTTCCAGGTTGCAACTCAATACAACCATAACAATACTCGGTCGCATCTCGGATCAGGCCATTCGCGATAATCTCGCCGCCGCAGATGTATTTCTATTACCATCCGAAACAGAAGGTATCTCTGTCGCGATCTTTGAGGCGATGGCAATGGGTGTCATTCCGATGAGTGCGCGAGTGGGTGGGCAGGCCGAGCTTGTTACCGCTGACTGTGGCTTCTTGATCCCACGCGATTCGGATGAGCTTGCAGAGTATGTTGCCGCGCTACAGAAACTAAGCGCTGAACCACTGTTGCGCCAACAGATGCAGCATAATGCGCGCCAGAGGGTTGAGCAGCATTTCCCACTTAGTGGGTTTGGGCCACATATGGCCGCTCTATTTGACAAAGCAATTCTGCAACATGCCCTGAATCCACCAGCAAATGTAAGCACTGGAATGGGTCGTGAGCATGCCATTCAGGCGCTCGAACTTCAGCGTGTCGAGCGAGCTCTCGATGAAGTTTGGGCTGATCGAGAGCGATTACGGAGCCAAGCGCCAACACATACGCTCACAACGATCGGGTTAATAAAGCAACTTGTGAAACGCATTGGTGGCCCGATCTATCGTTGGGCAGTTGGCCATGGTATGCCCTGGCTGGTTCCGGCTCGCCAGCGCTTGACTGTGCTTCTTCGTGGGTTAAGGTAGCAATATGCACCTTCTGCTCCTCACATCCGAATTACCCCCTGAGCATTCTGGTGGGATTGCGCGTTATGCTGAAAACATGGCGCGTGTGATGGCTGTACAGGGGCATTCCGTGACAATTATTGTACGTACAGATCAACCAGACACTATTGCTCCTATCACTGAAATTCCTGGTGTACGGGTTGTCCCGATGCTGCCAGGGTATACCAAGCGCCATATGCTGGCAACCACCCAACACCCAGATCAGCATCCCTCCTATCCGTATAATGTGATTGGCGATTGGCCAGGGGTAAGCTATCAGATGGCGCAATCTGTTTTGGATGTGATTCAGAATGGGCCAGTGCCAGATGTGATCGAAACGCAGGAATTTGGTGCGCTGCCCTATTATGTGCTTCAGCGCAAACTTACCGAGCGTGGGCCACTTGAGCACATCCCGATACTGGTGCATCGCCATACAGCGCTATATGAGACCATGCAAATCAACCAGGAACCACGTTACCGCTTCCCCGAATATTGGGTTGGTCAGATGGAGAAGTTTTGCATTCGCGCTGCTGATGCCCTACTCTCACCAAGCCATTTTCTCACTGAACAGACCCGTCAGACTGTGGGTGCTACGCCTGAAATAGCGACTATCCCATACCCAATGCTGCTTGAGGATCGGGATTCGGCCAGTGTTGCTGAGACAATCCTACCGGGCGATATTGTCTATGTTGGGCGGTTGGAGTTGCGCAAGGGTATATTGCAAACTATCGCCGCCTGCGAATCGCTGTGGAAGCGTGGTGCGCAATTCCGCCTGACATTAATTGGTGGCGATACACTCTTCCGCCCACGTGGCATGATGATGAGCGCATACCTTCGGCAACGTTATGGCCACTGGATTGCTTCTGGGTTATTGATGCTACCAGGGCCGTTGGCGCATGCGGATGTTCAGCAGCGGTTGCGGAGCGCTTGGGCGGTTCTGGTGCCAAGCCTGTGGGAAAACTTTCCAAATAGTTGTATCGAAGCAATGAACGCTGGGCAGGTTGTGCTTGCCTCGCAACGTGGTGGCCAGGCTGAGATGATCGGCAATCCACAAGAAATGAATGGGTTTTTGTTCGATTGGGATATCCCAGGCGATTTTGAGCGGCAATTGGAGCACATCCTGAGTTTATCTATCACGGAACGTGTGGCGATTGGCATACGGGCGAGTCAACGTATTCGTAAGATGTGTGATCCACAGCATATTCTGGCGCAACGTATAAGACACTTCGAGCAGTTAATTGAACGACACGAACTGCGGCGAGTTTTCCCAAGTGCACTCGATATACAACTGCCAGCAGCGTTGCCTGTAGTGGAAGCGGATCAGCAACGAGGTTTGTTATCTGTAGTTATTCCCTTCTACAATTTAGGTGAATATATTCAGGAAACAGTCGTGAGCGTGTTACGTTCAGGCTACCGGCCAATTGAAATGGTTGTTGTTGATGATGGTAGTACTGATGTGGCAAGTATCGCAAGGTTGCGTGAATTAGCAGATCGCCATGCTGAGTTACGGGTGGTGTGTATTCCAAATGGCGGGCTGGCCAATGCGCGTAATGTAGGCGCGGATGCTGCGCGCGGCGAGTTTCTCGCCTTCCTTGATGCAGATGATATGGTTGAGCCTGAGTTTTATTCACGCGCAATTGATGTATTGATGCGCTACGATAATGTGGCATTTGTCTATTCGTGGGTGCGCTGGTTTGGGCTGACCGACCAGATTTGGCCTACTTGGAATACAGAATTTCCATATCTTCTTGGGCATAATATGCTTGCCCCAATTGTTGTCATGTCGCGTGTTCACTTTCTTCAAGCAGCACGCAATAAGCCGGTTGCGGCCTATAATTTTGAGGATTATGAGTCATGGATGTCGTTAGTTGAGGCCGGTGGCATTGGTGTGAGTTTGCCGCATCCATTGGTATTGTATCGCGTACGTGATGGGTCAATGTATCGCCTGAGTAATCGTGATCAGCAGCTCTACCTCTTTGAATTGCTTAGTAAGCTTCATCCCGAGTTATATCAACACTGGGGTGCAGAGCTATTCCATCTACAGAATGCGAATGGCCCTGCTTTCTTGTGGAGTCATCCGGCAGCATTGAGTGCTCAGCATGCGCAAGAACATCTGTTAGAACAACTGCGTACTGCGGAGGCCCAGGGTGTGTTGCTGAGTGATATGGTACGCGGTGGGCGGTTTCTGGCCTGGATGCGACAATCGTGGCTATTCCAATTGGTTCGTAAACTTGGCGTCATTAGGTTAATGCGCCAGATTGCCAAGAGGATGGTATGAACCTCTGGCTTCTCAGTAGTGACCCTAATATACCGGCCATGCAGTTGCTACGCGCTCAGCTTAGTACAGTTGGGACACTCACGTTGCTTATGCCGGGAGATCAAGCGAAGGGCGTGCCGCATTATTTTGTATCGCGACGCAATATCCCGCAAACAAGCCAACTCGCGACAGATCCAAGCTTCCCGTATAACCTGATGGCTCCTGAACTAGCGTTGAGTTACGAATTAGCTCTGGCAGCCGATCAGTTGTGTGATCAACTGGGGAAACCAGATCTGATTGTGTGCCCTGTCGAGGATGCCTTAGCATACTTTTTGCTACAGCGTTGCTTAACAAATCTCTCGCCGCTGTGGGATGTGCCGTTTGTGGTATTTGCTTCGGCGGAATTGTTTATGCCAGTGGGCGCGAAGCATTCAGCGTACCGATTCCCGCAGTACTGGGTTGCCCGTTTAGAGTGCTTCTGCCTACGTGGCGCCGATGCGATTGTTGCTGCGGATGAAGCTGTATGGGCACGTATTCTTGCTGAGCTACCCGATTTGGGTACGCCAATTGTGCAGCAAGAGCAATTGCCTACTTTCGTCGGCCACGTTAGAAACCATCAACCACGCACACTGTTCCCCGCTAATACGCCAACGGCTCAAGGGGTAACGCTGCCACCCAACTCGGATGAAGTATCTGGCCTGTTATCGGTTGTTGTGCCGTTCTATAATTTGGGGAATTATGTGGGCGCAGCGCTTGAGAGTGTAGCAAACTCGGCATATCGGCCCCTAGAGGTATTGATTGTTGATGATGGCAGCCGCCCAGATCAGCGCGCACTGCTTGATCGCTCAGTAGCACAGTATCCTGATTTAATGCGGATTATTACACAACCAAATAGTGGTTTGGCGCGTACGCGGAATATTGGTGCAGAGCAGACACGTGGTGAGTTTTTGGCGTTCCTTGATGCCGATGATACCGTACTGCCAACATACTTTACAAAAGCCATTGCAGTGCTTCAGCGCCATACGAATGTCAGCTTTATCTCGGCCTGGGTTGAACTATTTGGTGCGACAGCGGCCTGTGTGCCAACCTGGAACCCAGAATTTCCATTTCTGCTTGGGCGTAATATGATGTTAGAGCAGGTAGTGTTGCGGCGTGCACACTTCCTGGCGTATGGGCGTAATGATCCTAGCATTGCGTATGCCTTTGAGGATCACGAGACCTGGATTCGGATGGTAGGTGCGGGTTGTGTGGGAGTTAATATTCCCGAGGTGTTAGCGCGCTACCGTATTCGCGATGCCTCCATGTTGCGAAGCACCGATCCAGAAATTCAACGCTACCTGATGGAATTAATTATGGCACGCCATCCAGATCTCTATCGTACCTATGGCACAGAACTATTTGCTTTACAGAATGCCAATGGCGCAGCACTCGATTGGAATCAGCCCGGTGTGGCGACGATCGACTATCGTGTGCGGTTGCAGGAGGTTGAGGCAGCCTACCAGCAGTTGCGTGGCCGGTTGACAATCTTTGAACCGCTTGTACAATTCGTGCGGCGGCTTAGAAGGCCAGGGTGAATGTAATGAAGTTTCGTATTATATAGGGCATCAACATACACCTATGACCAACGCCCCACTTGCAACAATCATCATCCGCGCCCATAACCAGGAGTCAGCGCTGCGCCGCCTACGGCCGATTCTTGATCGTCAGCAGCTCGACGGCACTTTCGAGGTGCTGCTACTCGATCATGAATCGCACGATGCGAGTGCAGCACTAGCCAGTGATGCAGGCTGGCAGTATCAGTATATTCCGGCAGGTGGCTTCAATTATGCGAGTTCTCTCAACCAGGGTGTATTCCTTGCGCGTGGCCAATATTGTGTGAGTCTCTCGGTAGATTGCCTGCCGCAATCGGATCAGTGGCTGATGCATCTGCTTGCCCCGCTGTGTGCCGACCCAAACGTTGTGGCCAGCTATGGACCTCATTCAGGAGCACAAAACGCTACGACCAGTCTCTTCTCCAATACCAATAGTGCTTTCCGGCGTGAAGCTGTGCTGCGCCACCCATTTAATCCGGTGGTGAAGATCCATGAGGATGTGTTGTTCGCTCTAGAATTGGCTGATGATGAGCATGTGGCGTATGTTCCGGCTGCGCTTGTGCAGCGTGAGGCTGCGCCGCCACCCATGCGCCAGGCTGTGCGCCGCTGGCAGCGTGAGGGATGGGCGCGTTTCTTTATCAGCCAGCAGCGTGGCTACCCACTCCCTGCAGATCTTGGTGCAGGCCAGGCGAGTGTACTGCGCTCGATTGTGCAGGCTGCCGGATATGCCCATGCGCTCCTACGCCGCAACCTGATTGCTCGCCTCGATAACCAGCACGAACAGCGAGTCGCTCAGGCATTACGCCGCGCTGCAACTGGTGGAATAGCCGATACGCCGCTGGATTGGACAGAGGAGTTGCAACTTAAGGCCGATTGGGGCTTCATCCGTAAGAATATTGCCGAGTTTATTCGCGATTGCCATATTCAGGGCCAGATCTATAGCCCGATCCTGGAAATTGGTGCCTCTGGCCAGAATGATTATCTGTCCGAATGGTATACCATGAATACTTCAAATTTGGCAACAAATATGCAGGGTGCGAGTATTCCGCTCGATATGGAAGATATGGCCTCGATTGCGACAGGCAGTTATGGAACTGTTTTGTGTTCTGAGGTGATTGAGCATGTGCAGCATCCCGACCGCGCGATACAGGAAGCATTTCGCATTCTACGCCCTGGTGGTACTCTGATCCTTACAACGCCTTATCATATCGTCGTTCACGGTACTCCCGATGATGGTGGGTTCCACGGGCGTAACTTTACTGCGCAGGGCCTGGAACTGGTTGTACGGGAGGCTGGGTTTGAGATTGTACGCTTAGAGACACGTGGGAAAACCCCAACCCGACAACGGCTCATGCCAAGTAATGTGTTTGTGGTTGGGCAGAAACCCGATGACAGGGTGACAAGCTGAAAGAGTGGCAAGGTGATAGACTCACGACTAATTCGCTTTTCCTCCGATATATCACCTCGTCACCTTATCACCTTGTCACCCCTTCAATTCTCTCATCGCCTACTCCGCCGCTCACATACTGCACTCCGGCTCCTTCGAGCAAAGCTGCGCACTCGTTTTGTGTTACGCCAACGCTGGCAGGGCCATGGCACGCCGCGTGTGTTGTTTGTGAGCGACACTGAGGGCGCAACTCATCATTATCGTGTGCATAATCAGATTGAACAGCTCCTGATCGCTGGGTGTAGTGCAGCGATTTGCCATCCGCAGTATGTTGCCGCTGCTCGCTTGGTGCGCACATGCGATATCCTACTCTTGTATCGCCCGGATGATACACCGCAATTGCGTGCAATCGTGGAACAGGCGCATACTCGTGGTATTCTGGTCATCTATGATACCGATGACCTAACCTGGGATGAGCGGATCATCGAATATGCTGCACTCGAACGGTATCATGGTATTCAGAGTCTGCCAGGCTTTCGCAATCGTATTCAACGTGAGCGTGCAGTACTTAGCCTTGCGGATGTCTGTATTACCTCAACTGAGTATCTTGCAGACCTTGTGCGCGCTGATACTACAATTCCAGTGTATGTCAACCAGAATGCGATTGATGAGCAAAGCCTTCGCCTAACACAACCGCTATTTCACGATCATAGCCAGATCAAGGATATGGCCCAATTAACGATTGGCTACTTTAGTGGCTGGGCTCAAGCCCATGAGATTGATTTTGCGATCATAACGAGTGCCATTCAACATGTCCTTGCCGATCTTCCACACGCCCGTCTACGTGTTGTTGGCCATTTCGATATTGGCTGGCTGCCACCAGAGCTACAATCGCAGGTTGATGTAGCGCCCTTCGTGCCATATGAAAAGCTGTTTGAGGCAATTGCCGCCACCGATATTAATATTGCCCCACTTGTGGATAACCCACACCGCCGTAGTAAGAGTGCTGTCAAATTTCTCGAAGCTGCACTGGTGGGTGTGCCAACTGTCGCAGCAGATCTAGAGCCATATCGGATGATTCGCCATGGCGAGACCGGCTATTTGGCAGCGAATGCCAACGATTGGTATGCGGGTATAATGGCACTCGCCAGCGATGCACAACTACGCCAGCGAATTGGCCAGGCCGCGCGCATCCAAGTTCTCGCTGAACATACAACAGCGGTGCGTGCAGCAGGCTACGCGGCGATCTTACAAGCAACGGCGAAGCGCAAAGCGTAGGACGCAGAGCGCAGAGCGCAGAGCGCAGAGCGCAGAGCGCAGAGCGCAGAGCGCAGAGCGCAGAGTGCAGAGCGCAGAGCGCAGAGCGCAGAGCGCAGAGCGCAGAGCGCAGAGCGCAGAACGGTTCTTGGTTCTCTTGTTCTCTTATTCTACCTATGACACCACTTGTCTCAATCATTATTCGCGCTCGCAATGAGGAAGCATCCCTGCGGCGGCTTGTTCCGCTCCTTCGTGAGCAGCGGACCGATTTTGAGTATGAAATCTGGTTGTTGGATAATGATTCGAGCGATACGAGTGCTGATATCGCCAGGGCAGCCGGATGGAACTACCATTTTATTCCACGTACCGCATTTAATTATGCAACAGCGCTGAATGATGGAGCCACATTAGCGCGTGGTGCAATTGTTGTAAATCTCTCAGCGCATTGTTTCCCACAGCATGAGTATTGGCTAGCTGAGTTGGTTCGCCCACTACGTGAGAACAGTACATTGGTTGCAACCTATGGTCGCCAATCGGCAGATTCGGTCAATTCGCCATTTGAGGCACTTGGTAATGACACTATGTTCCCGCCGCTTGGGCGTGACCCTGTGGTGATGGCATTTTCAAATGCGAATGCTGCCGTGCGCCGCGATCATGTGTTGCAGCACCCATTTAACCCGGTCATTCAAATCCTTGAAGATCATTTATTTCTGCTTGAACTAGGGCCAAACCCACCAATTGTATATGCTCCACTTGCGTTGGTTCAACACGAACACGATCATTTTTCATGGCGCTATTACATACGGCGTTGGCTACGTGAGGGTTGGTCGTTCTTCTTCATAGTACACCACCGTAAGCTTGAATCGCCATTTGCACATCGGCCACTCCTCAACTGGCGCGATATCGCATGGGGCTATGCGCGTTTGGCAGGTGGCTTTGCCAAGCGTGGGCGCCTCAATATTGCGTTTCTTACTGTGCCGTTTTTTTATCTGCGCGACATAGTATGGGTTATCGGGCATACATGGGCACGCCTCAAACATAACGATATTGCAGATCAGGATCGCCTGTGGAAACAATGAAACAATGAAACAATGAAACAATGAAGCAATGAAGCAACGGTCTTATCAATAACATATGCTCCAATGTTTCAATGCTTCATTGCTTCCCCCTACGCCCACCATCCATCAATCTCATCGAGCGCACTGGCGATAGCGAGCAGGATTTCTGGGCCAGCCAGGAGCAGGAATACATCGGCAGCGGATGCGATACAGCTGAAGGTTTCATTCCGGCCAAGTTGTGCTGTACGCCGAAACGCGTTCGCCAAGGCTGCTTGGCTACGTGTGGGTTCGCCAGCGAGTGCGGCGGCGCGGGTGATTGCAATCAGGGCTCGTGCTTGCTCCATAGGGCGTGCAATTTGGCTTACGAGCGCTTCGGCCAGATCGAGCCCTTCGTTGGCCTGCCCTCCCTGAGTTGCGCCACTTGCTTGTTGAGAAGCTGCCAATGCCTGAACAGCAGCAGTCTGGTAGCGACTGCGTAGATCGAGGGTTGGCGTACGTGTGGCAGCTGGGCGGAACTGGTTGGCGTATCCAGCAGCAACCAGTGCTGGTGCGATCGCGCAGAGGGCACGTACACGCTCGGCGGCGTGTGCAATACGCTCAGCATGGGCTTGCGCAGAGATAGGATCGCCGCCACGCGCCCACGCAATTGCAAGATCAGCTTCAGTGCGAGCACGTTGCTCGATATTATGAATCTGAGCGGCAAGTGCAAATGCTTCTGGCCAGCGGGTGCTATGTGCTAACTGGCGCGCAAGCTCATCGAGTGCCCATTCGCGTTCATCATCATCTGGAATGCCAAACGCAATATTCTGGGCCTCGAGGTCGTTTCCGCGCCGTGCAAGAGCGACAGCAATGCGCGCCATGATTCGGTCGTGCTCTTCACCGGGCGGAAGCACTTCGGCCGTTTGTAATGCCCGATCAAGCCAGCCACTCGCGGCATGTGCAGCGGCGATTGCAGCGCGTATTGATGCTGAGTCTTCGGCAATGATTGGCCCGATGGCATATTCAGCTTCATTCAGAGCTTCTGCCGCAATATGTGGATCCGCCTCGGCAATACCAACAAGTGCGCGCGCACGTAATTCGGGGTCGCTAATTGCTATTGTGGCCTGGAACGCGGCTGCTGGTTGCCCACCCAATGTGAGGGCTCGCGCCACCTGAGCGAGCCCGCGGTTACGTAGGGCTGGCATTGCAAGTGCAAGAATTGGCACCGCGGCGTGTGAATCACCGCGCTGTGCTGCATCGCATGCTAGTTCGCCAGTGGCCCAGGCGATCGCAGTATTGGTACGTAATGTCGTTAGGACATCAGCCGAACGCGCCTGATCGCCAGATCGCGCCCATGCAACGGCAACCTCGGCCATCGCCCATTCATGTGTACTGGTATGGCTAATAGCGTATGCTACTTCCTCGGCGCGCGTGAGATGGGTGTCTGCAATAAGATGACGAACGACTTCAGTGTCGATCAGTCCACGGCGTTCAGGATGGGCGATCAGCGTTGTAATGCCAAGCGCAATTGCGGGTGAGCCATGCGCGATCGCGGCGCGCGCAAGCGCAACCAGCGTCTCCTCACGCTCCACATGCCACGAGCGCGGCAACCCCTGGTGCTCAAGGTCGAGTGCCTCAGAAAGCATACGCATCGCAGGGGCACGAAGATTGAGCGTGTAACATGCATCGCCTAAACGGCGCAGTACCACCGCTTTGTCGCGCCCATCAGGAAGTTGATCAATCATGGCACGCGTGCGGCGTAGTGCCACCTCACGCGTGACACCATGCTGCAATGCTTCCTTTAATGCAATACCAGGCGCATCGGGAGCAAGGCTGCGTGCAAGCAATGCCATTGTGCCAGCAAGGGCAGCTGCACGAACAAGATGCAATGCGCTGGCTGCAGAGATGAGTGCTGGGTCACGTTTTGTATTGAGCGCACCTCGCCCTGCTACGCTCACTGCCGTTGCGTAGCCCCAGTTCCCTAGCCCCCATGCGACATCGCGGGCGGGTTGCTGCATTGAACCAGTGCGACGTTGTTGGGCAACGATCCAGGCACGTTGAGCAAGGGTCGGTAGTATAGTTGTGCGTGTTTGCCGATCACTGAGTGCCACGTGGCGCGCATATTGGCGGATGAGATAGCCGCTTGGTTGCGGTTCGCTCGCCTGCGGGCGAAGGATTCGAACAAATGTTGCATGGGTGGTGGCTAAATGATCTCCACTTGTAGCTGCAATATGTTCACGCATGGAACGCTGAGCGAGTGCGACCTGGTTGGAGTGCCAGATCAAGAGTGCCTCCCATGGGCGCAGCGCCTTTTCTACCATGTCAATTGGACAATCGGCTATCTGTGCTAATTGTGTTAGTTCAATTGGTTCCGCCGCCGCAGCAAGTAGTTTGAATAGCACCTGAGCAGTGAGATCAAGTGTTTGCCACCAGTGTTGGTAGAGCGCCGTTAAGCCGTATGGTGGGGCTTGCAGGTTGAATTGCCCAGTGTTAAGCAGTGCAGTAGCGAGTGTTGGATATATGAAGGCACCAGCGGCACTTGTGGCGATGGCAGGTGCATACGCAGCTGGGATTCCAGCCTGTATGGTGACTTGCTCAAGTTGTGGAGTGTGCTGTTCGGGTAGGGTGATGCGTAACGCTGGCCGTATTGGTGTCTGCACCTGTAGGCGCATCCCTACAATGAGTACTACTCCATTGGGGAGGTTGGGCGAGAAGAGTGTTGATAGAGGCGCGTCATCGGCACTAAAGTCATCGACCAAGAGCAATAATGGGTCGGCGTTTGCATGCTTTATAGCTGCTTCAGCCAATAAGCGCTCAAATGTGATTGCATCGCAACCTGCGTTTGGTGGAACAAGCGCAACTGGCAAATCGTACAAGGCGATCAGTTGAGCACATAGCAAAGCCAGCCCCTGCTGTGCATCTGCACCAGGAAGCCAGATCAGCGCGGGAGAGATAGTTGCCAATTGGCATAGGGTTGTGGTGACGCCACTTCCAGGGGAGCCTTCTAACGCAATGACTGCTCCTGATAAGGTAGTAGCTGCGCTTGCGATAGTAGCGAGGATATCGCTGCGCGGGGTTGCATAGCGCAGTAGTTCATCAATTCGCCAACGTGTGGCAGTGAGTGATTCAGCAACTTGTGCGTGTAGCTGTGAATACTGTTCGATACTATCGAGCGCAGAGATTGTTGGGGCGTGCATGCGTTATTCCATCGACTTGACTGCCGCGAAACACGCCCACTATTATACTCAAATTAGGGGCGCAGGTAGGTGTAGATCAACCCGAGCACAACGCCATAGGTGAGATTCTGTATAATAAAAGCAGGTGCATATACCTGAAGCAGGCCAGAATTAAGCGCAGGCAAAACCATGAAATAGGCAACAAACCAAATTGCTAACCCATAAATCAGGCCACCAACAATTGGCAAACCGAATCCAGAGGGCAACTTAAGTGTACGCCGAAATACGATCCCAAAGAGCGCCCCCATGATCATTGAGAAAGCGATATGCATCAGTGTGCCTAAGATCACTGGGCCAGCATCAAAGCCAGGTGCAACAATGGGTGAACCGCCAATCGCACCAGCGATAAGCTTGGATGTCTGCCAGATATCTGTTGCAGAGCTCAACGCAATGATCCCGCCAACAAGCGCCATCGCAATGCCACCACCAAGCCCGGCCAGCGCACCACCAAGCCCAACAATATCTGGGATCGGCGATTGCCGAGCATTAGATAACGGCAGATTTAACGAACGATTCTCAGCACCAACCTCCATCGTACACCTCTTTCAAATCAGTCGGTCGTATGGTTAAATTGCATTGGAATATAGGGATGTCTTACTTCAAAGTAACATAATTTTCACAATTGTCAATGGCAAAACAGATTGGGAGTAGGTGAGAACGTTTGCCCCTAGTGCGATTGGTGATACAGTTAAAGATATATACGTGAGGGGGTACCATGCCGTATGCACACCGACCGATTGAGCGCAAAAACGCAAGAGCGCAAAAACGCAAGAACGCCATTTGCTTGTTATATGCGCTATGCGCTATGCGCTATGCGTTGTCTCCTCCTTGCCAATTGGTAGCAGGAAGCCCAATGCCCCAAGTAACGCAAGGGCTGCTGCTGTGCCAAAGAGCGTTGCACTTCCTGCATTCTGGTAGATCCTGCCGCCGACAAGATTTGCGAGCACAACCGCAACACCAAATGTGGTGGTTCCGAAGAGGCTTTGGGATGTAGCTGCAAGCCCAGGAGGTGCGAGGCGCTGGGCTTCGTGAACTCCGGCGATCCAGAGTGCGCCAAAACAAAAGCCATGCAGAAGTTGCGCCGCCAGGACAATTGTTGGATCGGGGAAGATCGCATAGATCATAAGGCGTACTGCGTAAGATAACCCCGCACAAACAAGCAGCGGTTTTGCGCCCCAACGACGAAGGACAATTGTGGCAAGTACCATGACAGGCATTTCGCTGAGGCTTGCAATCATGTAGGCGAGGCCAACTTGATCGCGACCAGCGCCAAGCTCAGAGAGGTAGATCGAGAGAAATCCGTTCATGAGTGCACTCGCGCTGCCAATCAATAATACACACGCCATATAGCGTACCCAGCGCGCATCACGCAAGAACATACGTACGGCTGCCAAGCTCGCAGCTGTTGTGAACGGCACCTTCGGGAGCGCCAACGCTGCCAGAAACGTCAGAAACCCAAACACTGGATAAATCCAGAAAATAACGCTAAGACCCATACGTTCCACAATAACACCAGCCACGACAGTACTGATTCCCCAACCAACAGCTCCCCAAACACGTAGTGATCCATATTGTGCACGGCGTTCACCAAGCAGTGCCAGCGTTGCGGTATCCGAGAGTGGCGCGATCTGAATACTGAAAACTGCAGTGAGGGTTGCAAGCAAGAGGATCGGTGTAAAATCGTGGAATCCACCAATAAGAGCAGCTGGAATAACTGTGCCAACGATTGCAATTGGTAGCAAAATACGATGCAGACGCAGTGTATCAGCCAGTAATCCCCACAATGGCCCAGCAATCATTTGGGCGATACCAGGTAATGCGAGGATGTAACCGATCTGGGTAAAATCTAACCCACGTTCGCGGTAATACAAGGTGATGAATGGATAATACACGCCAACGGTTATATACCAAGCGAAATAAAAGAGGCGTGGGACGATCGGAAGACGCCCAGATTTGAGAGCTGTGACATTGAGCTGTTCGGTTTTCAAAGTTTCACTTTCATACATGTATGTACAAATAAGAAGCTCGTATTCTATGGTATCACAACTCGAAAACACACTAAGAGGCTCGATATTTCGAGCCTCTTAGTAGGAGAAGAGGAGAAGGAGATACGAGGATTTTAACATAAAATTAACGGATTTCAAGAGGCAATTTCATTATTTGCGTAATAAGCACTATTGAGCTAATGTGCCAGCCAGCGAATCAACAATCAATGCTTGGCCAATCCAGTATGTAAGCCAGATGACATCGCCACTGGATGGGTAACTTGTAGCGCGGAAGATTTCGCCAGCGAGAATCAGATCCGAGAGCAGGAATAGGCTGCCACCTAATGCAAGCGGCACAAATTGCTGATCTTGTGCAGCTAGCGAACCTGCTAGGCCACTCATTGAGCCAAGCAGTAGTGCATACCCGAGGGCTGCTGTATTGATGAGTCTTCCCTGTGTTGGGGTATAAGCCAGGGTGCGCCAGCCAATCAGCGCTGCTAACCAGCCAATCAGCAGGCCAATAATACCGATCAGTTGAGCGTTTTTTTCAGTTCTATGGCCGATCCGGTTGCAGGCATGGATGTAGAAACCATGCCCAATTCCAAACGATGCCATGCCACCAATGACATGATTAGGCAGAGGGATAACCTTTGCCATTATCAGATCACCTAAAAACCCAGCAGCCATGCCAGCCGCCGCGAGCTGTGCAGTTGGTTTGTGATTGCCTGCCATGCAGAGGGCTGCCAGTAAAATGAGTGCTGAAGAAAGCATGCGGATTGGCAGCGGTATACGGTTTCTGGCCTGTTTGTCCGGCTGCACAACGAGCCCTGCCACGAGTAATCCAGCAGCAATGCCAAGCAATATACGGGCGATATGATGGCGACTCATGTGGTACCTCTGGCCTTGGTTTCTGGCTTTGGTTTCTGGCTTTGATGGCGTATTGGATTATAGCAGAATTGGGAGTTAGACCATGCGCAAACTGATCGTTTTCAATACCGTGTGGTAGCATTGTTGCACAATTGACACAAGCTGGTTTGATCGATGAGTATCAACTTGTGGTGGCTCCGGTTGCACTTGGCAGCGGAAGAACGATGTTTGATGGTATCAAGCAGAAGCTGAACCTGAAACTGATCAAGACACAGGCATTTGGTAATGGGAATGTCGTTCTCTGCTATTGTAAACCTGTCAGGTGCGGCCTAGGGTTGCTATGAGCACTCCAATGGCTCCGAGAGCCGCACCTGACAGGTTTAGGGCATAGAGTAAGATTGCCTGTTGGGATTTGCGCCCTACTGGCACTCCTGCTATATTAGCAGCGCTATGCATACACCACATATTGGTATTGCGATCGTCTCATATAACACGTGTAATTTATTACGCGATTGCCTTGCTTCGCTGCGGCATACCATGCTCGCATTGCGGGTTGTTGTGGTAGATAATGCTTCACACGATGGCAGTGCTGCGATGGTTGCGAACGAATTCTCCAATGTGGAACTAGTAGCGCGTAACGATAATCTAGGCTTCGCAGGTGGCACGAATCTAGCGCTGCGCCAGCTTGGGTTTGGGGCAGAGCCTACCAGTGGTGCATGTGTCGATTTGGCCTTATTACTGAACCCCGATACAATTGTTCATCCTGGTGCGCTTGAGTTGTTAGTTGCATTTCTGGCCGCGCACCCACGGGTTGGAATGGTGAGTCCGCGCCTACTGAACGCCGATGGAAGCTTGCAACGCGCAGCATTTCGCTTCCCAACCCTGGCCATGACAATCCTGGATCTTTTTCCACCAGGTGAAGTGCTGCCAGGCCGCTTCTACGATTCCTGGTGGCAGGGCCGCTACCCGCAGGAGCTTGGTGATACGCCATT
This sequence comes from Roseiflexaceae bacterium, assembly GCA_031362265.1. Taxonomy (GTDB): domain Bacteria; phylum Chloroflexota; class Chloroflexia; order Chloroflexales; family Roseiflexaceae; genus JANLSE01. Next base: position 19,957 of record JANLSE010000156.1, on the reverse strand, counting down.
TGCGATTGACCATCCACTTGGGGCGTGTATTCTGGTGCGACGCGAGGTTATTCAACAGATTGGGTTGCTCGATCAGGGCTACTTCATGTATGCCGAAGAGGTCGATTGGTGCTTGCGTGCGCGGCGATCTGGCTGGGCGATCTGGCAGGTGCCACAAGCCCGGGTAACCCATATAAGTGGCGCAGCTACTAGCCAGGTACGGCCACCTATGCAGATAGCACTCTACGCCAGCCGATTACGCTTCTTTGGCCTGCACTATTCACCATGGGTTGTGGCTATGCAGCGCGCTATTATTCGTGCAGGTGCGCTGCGCGGTGTTTTGGCCGCCACTCGCGATTTCGCATTGGGTCGTATTCCAGCCACTATATTGCGCGACAGGTTGTTAGCATATACGGGTATCTGGGGGCTGTGATAAGCATTGAAGCGTTGGAGCGTTGGAGCGCAGAGCGCAGAACGCAGAGCATGTGAATGGAAAGAAGAGTTTGGTTCAGTGCGGCGAACACAAGGTTCGCCGGTACGATTAGAGTGATTTTTAGTTCTCGGTTGGCCGGGGTATCAGGCTCAAAGGGCACCTTGGTCTGGCACCTCGTTCTTGGTTCCGCAGTTCTGCGGTTCTGCGGTTTTTGTTCTCTTGTTCTTGGTTCTCTAGTTGTGTAATTCGCCTATGTTGCTATCTATTGCAATCATTGCTCGGGATGAGGCACGCCATATTGCTGGAGCTATTCAGAGTGTGGCAGGCCTGGCCGATGAGGTGCTGGTGTTGCTCGACACGCGTACCACTGATGCAACCGCAACGATTGCAGAAACTCATGGAGCGCGGGTTGTTCGTGCAGAATGGCGTAACTTCTCGGCTCAACGTAATCTGGCACTTGAATATTGCCAGGGCACATGGGTATTGTTCCTTGATGGTGATGAGCGTGTCACCCCGGCATTATATGCCGAGCTAAAAAGTATGTTAGGCGCAGCGCAGATCGGGCCAAATGGGTATTGGATCCCACGCCAGAATCTATTCTTTGGGAAGCCTGCTCGTGGTGGTGGTTGGTATCCCGATCATCAATTACGCCTATTGCGGCGTGGGAATGTTCATTATGATGAGGCGCGGCTGGTACATGAACTAGCACAGATCGATGGCGAGATTGGCTATTTAGAGGGGCATTTACTGCATTTGAATATCGAGCGTTTTGATGAGTTATGGGCTAAACAGCATTCGTATGCGATCCAAGAGGCTGCGATATTGCGTCGGGCCGGGCGTCGCGCCAAGCTACGTAACCTGATAGGCGCACCGATCCGCGAGTTCGTAAGGCGTTTCATTACCTTGGGTGGCTGGCGGGATGGGCCGCTTGGGCTGCTCTTATGTGGGACGCTGGCGTATTTTGAGGGTGTGAAATTTGCCTATCTCCTACGCGGTAAAGAATAAGCTGCGATGAATGATGCTCCTGCTCAACTAGCGATCATCATCGTCTCCTGGAATGTACGCGAATTGCTACAGCGCTGTATTGCCTCACTGCATACATCTCTGGCCGGTTCGAACATTGCCTACCGGATCGTCATAGTCGATAATGCCTCACACGATGGTACACCTGCCATGTTGCGATCCAAACACTCTGAGGTTCAGTTGCTCGAATCCGGTGGAAATCTGGGCTTTGCAAGCGGCAATAACCTTGGCCTCCGCTGGGCTCTGGAATCTTCCACACCGCCTGATTTCCTGCTGATTCTGAACCCCGATACCGAAGCCGTTAACACTGCTATTCCCGTTTTGGTGCGCTGGATGGCGACACATCCTGATGTTGCGGTGGCTGGCCCGCTATTGCGCTACCCCGATGGTAGCATCCAGTCTTCGCGGCGCCGCTTACCAACTCCTGGTGTGTTCTTCTTCGAAAGTACTCCATTAGAGTGGCGCTGGCCGCATAACCGCTGGGTGCATAGGTATCGCATGGAGGATATGCCCGCTGATATTGAGCAAGATGTCGATTGGCTCGTAGGCGCGGCACTCCTTGTGCGCCATACAGCGATCGTGCAGTCTGGCCTGTTCGATGCTCGTTTCTCGCTCTATTCCGAAGAACTGGAATGGCAGTGCCGCTTGCGTCGATTCGGACGGATTGTGTATGTCCCAACGACAGAGATCATCCACCATGAAGGGCAGAGCAGTAGTCAGATACCAACCCGCCGCCTGATATTATTCCACACCAATCGGCTACGCTATGTGCGTATGGTGCATGGTGTCTGGCTCGCTCTGTTTGTGCGAATCTTCATCATCCTGATCTATTCTTCTGAAGCGCTTGTGGAAGGTGCAAAATGGCTTATGGGTCACAAGCGTGAACTGCGCGTGGGGAGAGTGTATGCGTATATCGGGCTAGTGAGGGCATTGACGAGGAGACAAGGAGACAAGGAGACAGGGTGACCAGGTGGCAAGGTACCCATTCCCACATAGGTACCCTGCTTCAATACTTTGTGTTTGGTTGGGTCTTAGGAAAGTGCGCGTGGCTGCGAGCCGATCATCTGAGCGAGTGCGCCCATTAGATCGCCGCTTGAGGATTGGAGCGCATTGCGTTCCTGCAGAAGCGCACCCGCCAAACCGTTTGAATCATAGCCCTGCTGACGTTGTTGCTGGCCAAGCACGCTCAGAACCACTGGTGCCAATGTTGCAAGTAGCTGCCCACCATCAAGGCCTGTCTGCTCGGTGAGGGTCTGAGCGACAGCATCGGTACGATTGCCAAGTACCTTTTTGACAATCTTGCCACCCTTAGCGGCGTTGGGATTGGCGAAGATTTCACCCAGATTATTGATTGCACTGCCATCGTGATCGCGCTCAAGCGCACTATGAAGCGAATCTGCGCCACGGCGATTCTGGGCATTCCGTGCAAGTGCTGTTAGTAATAATGGAATAGCAACCATCAACACCTTCATGGCAGATGCTTTATCGATCCCGAATGTGTCGGCAACATACTGCGCGAGGGTCGGGCCAAGTGCGCTCAGTAGCATTTGGGTCATCGGGCCACCACCAACTGCACCCATAACCCCACTAAGGTCATTTGGATCCGCGCTGGTACTTGGCATACTGGGTTGGCTACCGCCACCAAGCGCACCGCTAATTAACTGGCCGATTATATCGCTAGGTGTACTGGGCTGGGAGGAACTTCCGCCGCCGGTAAGTGCTCCACCAATCAGTTGCCCAACAATATCAAGCAGGCCACCGCTCATAGGGTTAGTCATGAAATCCTCCGTATTTGATCAGACAACGAGACAAGATAGCGCATAACGCATAACAACCTAGTGCAGAGCGCACAACGCAAAACAACCAATTGCTGTTCACATACCTTGCGCTCTTGCGCTCTTGCGCTCTTGCGCTCTTGCACTCATGGTGACGTTCTGTGGCGCAAAAGGTCACATTGATGCTAGGGCTTCTGCGAGTGTCGGCTGGGCCGCTGTTCCGCCAGCAGCGCGTGTGGAGAGTGAGCCGCATGCAATGCCAAGGCGTAATGCCCGTTCGACTCCCCAGCCATGGAGCATGCCGCATACAAACCCCGAATCAAAGCTATCGCCTGCGCCAACAGCATCAACAACTTGAACTGGTAGTGGTGGTGCGATGAAGCGCTGATTGCCGTGTAAGGCCATTGCTCCAGCACCACCACGCTTAACAGCAATCGTGGGTACACGTTGCGCTAAGCGAGTAAGTGCTTCTTCAACATCCTGTGTTCCTGCCATCGCACATGCCTCAGCTTCATTTGGCAATAGCATATCGGTCTCACTCAGTAATGAATCGAGGCCAATCCATGTACCTGCTGGATCCCAGTTTGTGTCGAGCGATGTTGTGATGCCACGTTGGCGTGCAGTTGCAAAGAGCGCTGGCAACCCGGCCTGAAGCCCAAGCTGGAGCCAGTATGCGCCAACATGGAGGTGGCGGGCGCTTGCCAGGATTTCCGGCGCAATATGGCCCGGTGTGAGAGCAGCGATTGTTCCAAGAAAGGTAAACATGGCGCGATCGTCTGGTTTCTGTAGAATAATTGTCATCCCGGTGCGTAGGGATGAATCAACAATCAGTGGCGAAGTGTCGACGCCATGAGCCACAAGTGTATCGCGGCAAAAGTTGCCAAGCAAATCATCGCCGATAACGCCAGCGAAACCGACATGGAGGCCTAAGCGTGCGGCACCGCATGCGAAGATTGCGGATGATCCGCCAAGCGCAATTGTGGCATCATCAATCAGCTTTTCGGCTTGCGCCCAGGCTGGCACTACATCGCCTTGTAGAATGAGGTCAGCATTAAGTTCGCCGAGAACAAGAATGTCGAACATGGTACAATCGCTTTGAATGAAAGAGTAGGAGTTATGTGTTAGGGCAAGGGGTTTAAGAATGTCGTGCTATTAACCTCTGTTCCTTAACCCTTATGATGCGGAGCATTATACACCATGCCCTCAAAGCGTATTCTGATCTGCTCAGCACAGGTGCCATTTGTACGTGGTGGTGCGGAGCTACTGGTTGAAGGGCTTCGTGATGCACTGCGTGAGGCAGGGCATTTGGTCGATATTGTTAACCTACCCTACACCTGGCAGCCGCATGAACGCATTGCTGAATCTGCTTTGGCGTGGCGCATGCTTGATCTGACACAGGTTGCTGGTCAAGCAATCGATCTTGTGATCTGCACGAAATTCCCCTCATATGCGGTACGCCATCCACGCAAAGTGGTCTGGCTTGTCCATCAGCATCGCCAGATCTATGATTGGTATGGGACGCCACTCTCGGATTTTGCTAACACTCCGGAAGATCGGGAAGTACGTGAGACCGTGATGCGCCTTGATCGGGCCACACTCGGTGAAGCAACGCAACGGTTTACGATCTCACGCAATGTAGGTGAGCGGCTGCGTCGTTTCTGTGGGCTACATAGCCAGGTACTCTACCCACCGAGTCGCTATGCCAAGCAACTTCACGCTGGGCCATATGGGGATTATCTGCTCTCTGATGCGCGTCTGGATGTCGCAAAACGGCTTGATTTATTGCTGCGTGCGCTGAGTGCTATGAATCAGCCGATGAGGTGCATTCTGATTAGTACTGGCCCCGAACGTGAGCGTTTGGAGTCGTTAGCACGAACGCTAGGTATTGAAGAACGGATCGAATTTCGAGGCTTTGTACCCGATGATGAATTGGTCGCGCTGTATGCGGGAGCGCGTGCGGTGTACTATGCGCCATTTGATGAGGATTATGGTTTTACTGCCATACAGGCTCTAGCAGCAGCACGACCGCTTGTGACAACCAATGATTCTGGTGGAGTACTTGAATTTGTGCGCGATGGTATCGAGGGATTGATCGCTCCTCCCGATCCTCTTCTTATCGCACGGCAACTGGATCGCCTTTTCGCCGAGGATAGTCTGGCAGCGTACTTAGGTGCATCTGGCCCTGGACGAGTAGCGGGGATTACATGGGAGAAAGTGGTGGATGCGTTGCTAGGCAATGTGTAGAGAGGCGCAAGAGCGCAAGAGCGCAAAAGCGCAAAAGCGTAAGAGCGCAGAACGATGGAGCGGTGGAACGGAAAGCGCAGAGCGCATAGCGCAAAGCGAGTGTAGAGCATGTGAAGCGCAGAGTGTAGTGTAGGTGGTGATTTGGAGTGCGTTATGCGCTCTGCGCTCTGCGCTCTGCGCTCTGCGCTCTGCGCTATCTTGTTCTCTTGTTCTCTTGTTCTCTTGTTCTTGGTTTATCCAGAAGGTACTCGGTTCCGCAGTTCGGCGGTTCCGCAGTTCCGCGGTTCGGCGGTTCTTGCCATCGAAATCATTCTTCGACGCGCAGGCGATAGCCCACGCCTGTTTCCGTTTGGAGCAATTTGGGTCGAGTAGGATCGGCCTCAAGCTTTTGGCGTAGTTGGCCAGTATAGACCCGCAGATAGTGGTTTTCTCCCTCATAGCCTTGCCCCCATACTTCGCGCAGCAACTGGCGATGGGTAACAACCTTGCCAGCATACTTGATCAAGATCGCCAGCAAACGATATTCAAGTGGCGTAAGGTGAACCTCGCGTTCGGCTACTGTGACGCTACGGCGCGCAAGATCAACCCGTAGATCGCCAGATGTGAAGATCGGATTTGGTTCAGTACTATATTGTGCTGCATGGCGCAAGGCCACACGCATACGTGCGTGCAGTTCAGCAACTCCAAACGGCTTGGTAATATAGTCATCGGCTCCGGCATCCAATGCTTCGACTTTATCCTGTTCCTGGCCACGTGCCGAGAGTACAATAATTGGGACACTTGTCCATTCACGTAGTTGCTTGGTTACATCAATCCCATCACCATCCGGGAGGCCTAAATCGAGGATGATAAGATCTGGGCGAGCAGCGGCAGCCTGAATGAGGCCATCTTGTGCAGTGGCAGCCTCGCTGAGATGATACAATTCAGCACTCAATCCAGCACGCAGAAACCGGCGAATGGGCAATTCATCTTCAATAATCAAAATGGATGGACGATTGTCGCTCATGGGAATATTCCTGCTACCTACAAAGGCAAGCTAAACTGGAAAAGCGCACCGCCATCGGTTCGATTCTGGGCAGAGATTGTACCGCCATGCGCCTCTACCATACTACGGCAGATTGCCAGCCCAAGCCCGCTGCCATCACGATCGGTTGCATTGCCACGGTAGAACTTCTCGAACACCCGCTGCTCGGCTCCAATCGGGAGTCCGGCCCCTCGATCAGCAACTTCAACAACAATGGCCTGCCCTTTCTGGCGCGCATGTAACTCAATGAGCGTGGCTGGTGGCGTATAGCGCTGTGCATTATCGAGTAGGTTTACTAATACTTGCTCAATCAATACTGCATCAATTGCTACCATTGGCAGATTGGGTTGCATCAATACCTGGATTGGATGCGTCTCTTCTGTGATACGTGACAATGCCGCACCGATAACCTCCTCAATTGGCTGCAACTCGCGGCGTAATTGCAATGCACCAGACTCAATGCGGGTCATTTCAAGCAGGTTGCTTACCAGCCGGCTCAAGCGGGCTGCCTCATCGGCAACGGTTGCGCTGAGTTCTGCACGTATATTGGCTGGTAGCGTCTGATCGCGTAGTGTCTCACTGGCGCCCGAGATAACCGTGAGCGGGGTACGTAAATCATGCGAGATGGCCGAGAGCAGCGCCGCACGCGTACGCTCTGTTTCTGCACTGACACGGGCTTGTTCAGCCTCAGTTGTCAATAATGCGCGCTCAATCGCTTGTGCAGCTTGATCGATACAAGCATTGAGTAATTGGCGCTGCTCAGGCTCAAGCAAGCGCGCCGGGTGGGCTGGGCGCAAACCTAGTACGCCAATCGTGCGTTCGGCACTACTCAGTGGTAAATAGAGTGCTTCTGATGATGGGAGTGTTGTTGTACCTAGACCAGCTGGTTTGACATGCGTAAAGACCCATTGCGCAACACCTTGCTCTGAGAGGTCAGGTGCAAATACATACTTAATCGCTTCTGGTTGAGCCCACCAGCCACTCACAGTGCCCCATGGTTGGATTCGTTTGTTAGTTAGAGGGAGCAAGATAACGATTCGGCTTTCGAACATATCGCTAATATGGCGTGTGACAGCCTGAAGAATCTGATCTACCTGGCGTTTATTGGTTAATTCACGGCTAAGTGCATACAGTGCTGCTGTGTTTCGCTCACGAAGCCGTGCCGCTCGTGTCTGATTACTCAAGCGAATGGTGAGTTCGCTGATCACAAGGGCAACGAGCACCATGATCGCAAATGTTACCAAGTACTGGGTATCTGATACGGCAAATGTAAACTGTGGCGGTACGAAAAAGTAATCGAAGCCTAATACGCTTAGTACCGAGGCAACAATGACTGGCCCACGCTGGTTACACCGGATGGCCACAGCCACCACACCAAGTAAATACACCATAATCAGGTTTGCTTCGGCAAAGAATGGAAACATCAGTTGGGCTATAACTGTTGCCAGAATGACAATACCAAAGGCCCAGGTATACCCACGCGCAACCTCGGTCGATGTTGAGACATTACGCAGCAGTTCTGGTTCAGTATCACCATAATCACCACTCAACACATAAATATCGATGACACCACTATGACGCAGTAGCGCATCAAGCATCGAACCGAATAGCCGTGTCCGCCAAGGGCGCACCCCCGATTTACCAATCACAATCTTAGAGATATTGTGGGTACGGGCATAGCTAATCAGCTCATCGGCTGGATTTAAGCCACTGAGCACCACTGTTTCAGCGCCAAGCTGTTCAGCAAGTTGCATTGTCTGGGTCATCTGCACCCGTGTAGTGCTGGATGTTATTGCAGGATGTTCGACATAGGCAACAATCCAGGCAGCACGTAACCCAGATGCCATGCGCCGAGCGGCACGTACCAGCCGTGTACCATCTGGCCCAGAACTGATCGCTACCAGCATACGTACCGTAGTTGGCCAGGGTTCGGTAATTGCGTGATTCCGGCGGTAATCCTGCATTTGCGCGTCAACACGATCGGCCGTATGGCGTAGTGCCAATTCACGCAGGGCGATCAGGTTACCTTTGCGGAAGAAATGGTGTGTGGCGTGCTCAGCTTGTTCGGGTTGATAAACTTTTCCTGCACTTAAGCGCTGTAACAAATCATCGGGTGGTGTGTCAACAAGTTTTATTTCATCAGCTTCTTCGAGAATGCGATCTGGAATAGTTTCGTGTACAATCACACCTGTGATCTGTGCAACAACATCATTCAGGCTTTCAAGGTGCTGTACATTGACTGTGGTGGTGACATTAACCCCAAAACTCAGCAGTTCTTCGATATCTTGCCAACGCTTCGCGTGGCGTAATCCAGGTGCATTGGTATGGGCCAATTCATCGACAAAGAGTATTTGTGGGCGGCGAACAAGCGCCGCATCCAGATCAAACTCGGGTATTACGATACCACGATGTTCGACCTGACGGGTGGGCAGAACTTCCAGCCCCGCCAAGAGTGCCTCTGTTTCAGGGCGGCCATGTGGTTCAATATACCCAACAACAACGTCTATTCTTTCAGCAAGCAGAGCATGTGCATCTTCAAGCATGGCGTATGTCTTGCCTACACCAGCAGCAGCGCCAAAGTAAATTTTCAGGCGACCACGAATTGAGCTTTGGGCAGCTGTCCTGAAGCGCTCCAGGGTTTGATTGTTGTCGAGAATGTTGCTCATAGGTCAACCACGGTAATGATCACGGTAATGCTCGTTTTATTGCATCGAGTGCCACATTCAATTCTAGCACTTTAAGCAGTATGATACGATTCCATGATGGCGTCTTGTCAGTTTGAAACAGGAGAGTTTCCATGATTAATATTTCTCCTCCACCTGAGGTAAGCCGCTGGCAGCAGGCACGTGTGTTGATATTGCGCTGGTTGATTAGTACACTCGCAATTTTTGCAGCGGTACAAATTGTGCCGGGGATCGTGTTTGTAGGGCCGGGTTGGGAGCTTGGCCTGATCGCTATGATTTTTGGTTTGGTAAATATACTTTTGCGTCCAATTCTAACGCTACTCACCTGCCCGCTTGTGTTGCTAACCCTTGGGTTTTTTGGGTTGGTGATCAATGCCGCACTCCTTTGGCTGACTTCACAAATCGCAACTGGGTTGGGCTTCAGTTTTACTATCGATGGCTTCTGGCCAGCATTCTGGGGTGGGCTGGTGATTTCGATTGTCACTACACTCTTGAGCATGTTGGCAGGAGATCGGTCACACGATATACAGATAAAATCGGAATCCACCTAACCCACTGGTCCCCCTGGATGTGTATACGAATTGGATTCCAAAGCGGGACTTGCAGTGGGTTCTATCAGAATGGCCGCAGTAGTAGCCTTATGCGTGGGAGAGCATGTGAACATTGAAATATGCGTGACACGGGATTGGTGCCGCAGGCTTCGCTGTTCATGTACTCAGTTGACCGCACATGCAAAGGTCTGCTCATGCGTATCTTGCTTCTATTACTGTTGTTGACGTTTGTTCCTCCTGCCCAGCCGGTGCTCACTCCAGGCAGTGTTCTTATAAATGAGGTTATGCCGAACCCAGCTAGTGGGACCGAGTGGGTTGAGCTATACAACCCTGGATCGAATGAAATTGATCTGAGTGGTTGGCATATTGATGATGATACTATTGGTGGCACTCGCACAACCATTGCGGCAGGTATACACATTCTTCCAGGTGGATTGGTGGTTATTTCGCTCACCGCCAGTATTTTGAACAATACCGGGAATGACGCTGCCCAATTGGTCAGTGCAACTGACCAGGTGATCGATGCATACACTTATTCTGGGACGACAGTTGGCCAAAGTTATGCCCGTACTCCCGATGGTGCTGCTGTGTGGCAGCTTGGCATGCCAACAATGGGTGTTCTTAATACACCATCCGTAATGACGCCAACCAATACAGCAACCCCAACTGAAACACCTTCCGAAACAGCAACCGCAACCAATAGTGATACAAATACACCAACCGTTACCCCTGGTTCATCCACCCCGACCGAGACACTTGTAACAGAAACTCCTACTGCCTCTGCCAGTAACACAATGACAGCTACTCCAGTTCCTAACGACACCACAACACCAGCAACAGGAACCCCAACGCGTACCCCAACCAATACACGTACTCCGACTGATACCAAAACTCCAACTCCAACTGATGAGCCGACAACCACTAGCGAGCCGACAGCAACGCGGACACCAACCATTACACGCACACCAAGCCCAACACGCACACCAACCAACACCAAAACGGCTACACCCACCGATGAAACTGAACCGACTGATACGCCAGTCCCTACACGCACACCAAGCCCAACGCGCACATTAACCACTACCAGAACACCAACCACTACGAAGACAGCAACCCCGACAGATGAGCCTGAGCCAACCGAACCACCTGTACCAACTCGTACGCCTAGCCCAACGCGGACTGCAACAAACACGCGTACCCCGACAAGCACCAAAACCGTTAGTCCAACACGGACTGCGATACATACTCGTACTGCAACGAGCACTAACATTTCTAGCCCAACGCCTACAGATGCCGCTTGTTGTATACCAGCACACAATCAACCAGGCCAATCTGGTGGGCCGGATGTCACGGCTACGCCTACGAAAACGCGCACCTTGATAATAGATACAACACCACGTGCACAAAGCTACCTGATGTCAACACTTGGTGTGGCATCTGAAGGTTTAAGCCCAACGGCAGAACTAACCCGTCAATCGAGCGTAGTATCAAACGAAGAAACACTGGCGCCAACGCCACCCAAGCCACGGAATATGCTCTCGCTGTTCGTGCTTATTCTGGCATTGCTACTTGGTATTGGTGGCGGGATATTCTCAATCTACCGAATACTGCGCGGTATGCTATAATCCTAGACGTTGGGTTCGCTAGTTAGGGGTCTGAGGGCTTGATACATGTAGGTCGTAACAGATCTCTCGAAAGTCTGGTCTTCCTGCCTCCCGATTTCGATCTCAGTCAACCTTCCAACAGAAGGAGCACACCATGCAGAGCCCACAGTCTCTTGTTCAGGAACGCCTAGCCAACCGGAGTTGGGGCTTTTTGGGTGGCCAAGGGTATGTCCTCGGAATGGATATTGGCAGCTACGGGTTGCGTGCGGCGCTGGTAAACTTGGCAAATCACACATATGAGGCTACTCATCTCGAACCAGAGCAGGTTACGGGCGGCCCTGAGCAGATCGTTGCTGCGACGATCGCCAGCGCGCAGCAATTGATCGCAAAAGCGGGCGCACATCCCGATCATCTGGTGCGAATCGGCGTTGGCTTTAGTGGCCCAGTCGATGCTCGGCGCGGTGTTGTGCTTGTCTCGCATCGAATGGCAGGTTGGGAACAATTTCCACTGAAACAGCGTGTCGAAGAGGCTTTTGGCGCGACAACTCTTGTTGATAATGATGCGAATCTGATCGCCTTAGCCGAGGCCACCTTTGGCGTTGGTAGCCAGACGCAACATCTCTTCTATTTGCATCTCAGTAGTGGTGTCGGTGGTGGTTTGGTTCTGAATGGCCGCCTGTATCATGGTGCAACCACTACGGCGGGCGAAATTGGCCATGCGGTGGTTGGTGTCACCGATCCGATTCACCCACGTGGGTTGCCCGGCACACTTGAGCAGCATGTTTCGATTAAGGGGCTGTTGCGGCGCGCAGCCGAGCTTGGCCTCGATACAAATCTGCTTAGCGATCTGTTTGGTTCCCATCCGGTTGGCCGCCAGGTTATTGAAGAGACCACCGATATGTTAGCAATGCGGCTTTCGCAAATTGTTGCGTTGATCGACCCACAGCTTATTGTGATTGGTGGAGTTGTGGCGCGCAATGGTGGCGAAGCATTCATCGCCGCTATTCAGGAGCGTATGCGCTACTACATGGCTTCACTGATCGAGCGCCCTATCCCAATCGCAGCTTCTATTCTCGGTTATGAAAGCGTTGCGATTGGTGGCTTGGCATTGGCGCTTGAGAGTATGGACGACTAGTTTATGGTATAATACCTTGCTATTGGCACGTAACCACGTGTCTTGTGTTGTTGTGTGAACAGAAACAAAGGGTGCTATGGACGGCAAGAATGTCACCTATGGCGAAACGGGGATTGAACGCTTAGTGCAATTGCTTCGCGCGAGTGGCCAGCCACAGGATATTGCCTGGCTGACGGAGCGTTATCTTGAAGTATTGCGTGAGTTGGTTTTGGCGGAGGCGAAGGAGTAGCATGAGCGAGAGTACTGCCTTTCTCGGCAACCCAGAGCAGCGCGCTTTGGCCGAGCAAGTTTATAAGGTTATGACAGCTCAGGGGCGTTTCTTTGCTTCTGATGCCCCTATCCGACAGACGCTTGCAAATCTGGCGGATTTTTTTGCTGTACAGCAGAAAGCAGATCGCAGCGACGTTGAGCGTAACATCGAGGCTGCATTACGCGAGAATGCCGAACTGTTTGCGCGCGAAGAGCGTGATCAGGATGTTGTGTATGTGACATCACGGGTGGGTGTGTATAAACCGCGCCAAGAAGATACTATTCATATGTTCAAGTGGCGTCTGCACGACCCAGAGCATCCATTACCAGTTGATGATATTAGTGTCGTTGTAACGACGACACGCCCAGCACTCACAACTGTTGAGCCAGTCTTCATTTCCGATTACTGGCAGCAGCAGGCGGGTATTCTTCCAATGCCTTCGGATGTTCTAGAAGATGAGCCGCCATTTGTTGTCACCGATGATATGCTGATTGGTGGTGAGCCATCACAGCCAGCCCCAGTATTTGTTGAGCCAGCGCTGGTGGTAGCACCAACACCTGTTGCTGCATCTGCCGAGCGTGTGCCTGCCGATACGGTCATCACACTACCTAATGGGTTGCAGATCGATTTGCGGCGTTCGGTTGAGGAGTTGATGGCGCAATATGGCACAACCCTCACAAATCAGTTGCGATCATCGATTGAGCGGGCTGTTACACCACGGCTGGTGATCTTTGGCACACAAGTCTTCCCTGAGATTAGTGGCGGTGGGTTTGGTAAAAACGATCTACGTCGCATTCGCGACTATCTGCTTGAGGCAAATGAGCCATTGCTTGACACGCAGATTGTGCAGGATATCTTCCGGCTGAGTCCAAACCGGCCAGATTACGAGTCGTTCCGCTTTGAGCTGAACCATCGCCTGAGTCGTGAGAAGGATTTTGAGTTTGTTGGGGTTGAGGGCGCACGCCTTTGGAGCACAAAAGGCATGCCGCCAATTGGAACTAAGCGACTCAAGGCGAGTGAGATGGGCCAGATTATGGGCTACATCGAAGAAGGCTTTGATGATAGTCTGTTGGCACAGAGCGCAGATTCAATCCGCAAAGGCGGTTCTATCAACCATATCCTCTCATTCTTTGAATGGGAATATGGTGTACTCCCCTTTACACGAGCGATGGCAGCATTGTTCCCGCAGACGTTGCTTGCCGATCAGCGCACCACAATATTACGGTTTGAAGTGCCACAGCACTACACCTCGGCGCTGGTTGAGCTGCGCTACCCGACGGGAAATCGGGGCGGTTGGCTCCAGGGCTTGGATGCATTCTTCCGCGATTACCTGGTGCCAGGTGCATTGATTACGATTACACGCACAGAACAGCAGCATGTCTTTACAATCACCTACGAAGAGCAGTCAGAATCAACCGAGCGGTTGCTTGTTGTCGATGAGAAGAAGAATAAGCTGATCTTTGAGAATGTGAACTATTACTGCACTGTTGATAGTGATATTCTCTTGACGCAAGCCCAGTATGGGCGGCTTCGTAACCTGAAGCTCTTCCCAATGGGCGAGCGCCGTAAGGCTGATCTGATGCTTGAACATGTCTTCGAGACCATTTCTGACCCGGTTGGTACCCGTGCTGAACCGCGCTATCGGACAACTGAGGGCAAGCTACTGGTTGCATTGAATGTCCTGCGGCCAACCTCGAATGAATATCTCTTGCATCTGTTGAAGGATAGCGATCTGTATGCATCGGATCCAGAGCTAGCTGGTTCTTGGCTGTATACACCGCCACCAACAACTGAGACTGATGATGACGAAGAAGAGGAATTGTACGACGAGGACGACGACGAGTAGGCGTGTTCTGAGGAAGTGCTCTTCAGTGTAAACCTATTTGAGTTGGCAAAGGCATACTGCGTATTGCGTATTGTCTGTGATATAAGGTGAAGCCGCAAACCGTGCTTTACCATATGTCATCGATAGTACGCAATACGCTTTTATGAAGGTGACACCATGGATTTTTCGCTCATTTTTCAGAAGATTGGCCTGCCCGATCATCCTATTCTTGTTCGTGATTTGAAACCACTCTCGGATCTGGATCCTGCTGAACGGGCAGCATTCTTGGCAGTTTGGCAGCGCATCCCAGCCGAGCGCCGTAGGGAGATCTTGCGGGTCATGGTGGATCTTGCAGAAGATAATGTCGATCTGCATTTCCATGCCATTATGAGTTGGTGCCTTGAAGATCCAGATGGGGCCGTTCGTAGCATAGCAATCGAGGGACTTTGGGAAAGCGATAGCCCGCAGGTATTGCGCCGCTTACTCGAACTTGTGCGCGGCGATGCAGACATGGCTGTACGTGAGACAGCTGTGATTGGGTTAGGGCGCTTTGCCTACCTCGGCGAACTTGGTGAACTGGATGGTGAACTAGCCAGGCGCTTGCTCCGTGATTTGCTGGGAATCGTTGCCGATCAACGCCAACCCGCCGAAGTACGCCGACGAGCACTGGAGAGCGCCGGGTACTTCGCCAGTGAAGATACGGTGCGTGAGCAGATTGAATTGGCATATACTGCCGAAGAGCAAGAGCGTAAAGAGAGCGCGCTTGTGGCAATGGGGCGATCCATGTTGCCACGTTGGCTGCCAACCATTGCACGTGAACTCGAGAGCCGCTCGCCCGCCTTGCGTTATGAAGCAGCTCGGGCTGCTGGTGAATATGGCGAGGATGGGAGTCCATTACTTGCCCGTGTTGCCCGGCTTCTGGGGGATAATGATACCGAAGTTGCGCTAGCGGCTATCTGGGCACTTGGCCAAATTGGTGGCGAAAGTGCCAAACGTGTGCTCAAAGAAGCCACCAAGAGTGAGAATGAAGCCCGTGCTCAGGCCGCTGCTGATGCGCTTGCCGAAGTAACTCTCGATGAGGGTATCGGTGGCAGTACGCGTGGGTTGCATCCCAGAAATGACCACAATAACTAATATGGTTGGCCTGTTTTACAGTATTGTTTGAGCCCTAGAGCGGGTGTCCTCTGGGTGTCGTGGATATCCGTTCTAGGGTGTTTGCTACTAGTGCGTTCCTTAAAGCATGAGGCATACGATATGCAACCAACGTATACGGCAGTAGGGCAAATATATGGCAATTACAGCCATGTGTATCTTTCGCCACACTTGGATGATGCGGTGCTTTCGTGTGGCGGCGCGATTGCAGCACATACCGTGCGTGGTGAACGCGTGCTGGTTGTGACACTCTGTACCGCAGTGCCAACACCAGCCCAATTAGGGCCACTCGCCGAGGAATTCCATGGCGAGTGGAATCTTCAACATGAGGATGCAGTTACCACACGCCTGGATGAAGATCTATGTGCGATGCAGCTTGTTGGCGCAGATTGCCTATGGGCGGGTATGCTCGATTCGATCTACCGCATGCCATTTGCCTACGATACCCGTGAACGATTATTTGGTACTCCCCGCCCGGAAGATCCACTCTTTGGTGTGCTGGAACCATTCTTCCAAAACCTTGCCGAACGCTTGCCACAAGCCCGATTCTATGCACCACTGGGGATTGGCTATCATGTGGATCATCAGATCACCTATCACGTTGCAAATCAGGTACTTGGCACACAGCTCTCGTTTTATGAAGACATTTATTATGTGTTACTCCCCGGTGAATTGGAGAAGCGGCAACACGAACTGAAGCGTGCGCTGAATGCCGAGACGATTGACATCATTACTTCGCTGGATTGCAAGATTGCTGCAATTGATGCATATGCCAGCCAAGTGCCGGAACTTTTTGGTGGCTCTGAACCAATGGCTGAGGCGATTCGTACATATGCGGCAGTTGTTGGGCCAGTGCTTGGTGAGCGTGTGTGGGTGCCTGAGCTGGCACACTAACACCCCACCCAAGGAGGTGGCGAAACCCGCGTAAGGGGCGTGGCGATGTGTGGCCTATGTTCTTCTATCCTATACAGCATGAATGCTGATAGGCGGTTCATATAGCTGTGACTGATATACAATGACGCATACGAATGACCATGCTGTTATGCGGCAGGGAGTACGTGCTGCACTCGAAGCCCGCCCGGAATTTGCGGTAGTTGGTGAGGCCGAAAGTGGTGCGGAGGTGGTACGGCGTGCTGGCGAGGTTGTCTCCGATGTGGTATTGATGGATCTGCTCATGGAGGGTCACGTGAGCAATATCCTCAGTAAGTTACACTTGGCCGATCGTACCCAGGCGGCCGTCTATGCGTGGCGTGAGGGTGTTGTGCGCAAGTAGCAGTACAATAGGCGCAGAATCGCAATACTGGGTAAGGAGGCTAGGAGACACGGTGCCTCTGATCGAATGCTATAGAGGCTACCTGATCCAATGCCCTATGATACCATCCGCTCTTGCCATAACTGAGCCCGACAGCGAAACCTGGGATGCATTTGTGCGCCAGCACCCATTCGGCCATGCGCTCCAATCATCGGCGTGGGGTGCGCTGAAGAGTGAATTTGGTTGGTCATCACGCGTTGTTGGCGTTGCTGGGCCTGATGGCTTGCGCGCTGGAGCCCTGCTATTGATTCGACGCAGGGTTGGCCTCAGCCTTGTATATACACCACGTGGCCCACTTTTGAGTGGCGAACCCGAAGTTGATCGAGCATTATTTGCCGCAATAGAACGAATTGCACGGGCAGTTCGCGCTGTTTTTGTGCGGATCGAGCCAAATGTATTAGAAGATATGGGTATCGCTACACAGCTACATCGCGATCTCCAATTGGCACATTTTCAGCCAACAGTGCCCATTCAGCCACGTAGCAGTATTCATCTCGATCTGGGGCCAGAACCAGAACGCTTGTTGGCACTGATGAGTAAGGGCCATCGCGCCGATATTCGTCGTGCTGCGCGCGAAGGGGTGGTGGTACAATCGGGTGTGAGTGAACTACAATTCCAAACATTCTATGCTATTCTTGAACAAACCAGCCGACGTAATCAGTTTGGTATTCATTCGAGCGCATACTATCAGGAGGTATTGCAGCGCTTTGGGGATGCGGCCCAGATTTGGCTTGCTGAACGCGATGGTGCCGCTGAGGCTACTGCACTCACACTTGCTTGGGGCAACACTGCCCTCTACCTGTATAGTGGCTCAACAGAAGCTGGCTTACGCAGTGGTGCGCAACATGCCATTCAATGGGAAGTTATTCAGTGGGCGCAACAACGCGGCTGCCTGTGCTATGATTTTTGGGGCGTGCCTGATACATTTGGTATTGCAGCTCAGGAACCGGATGTGGCCGAGCGAGCGCGGCTAGAGGAGCAAGCGAAGAGCGATGGGCTATATGGTGTGTATCGCTTCAAAAAGGGGTTTGGCGGGCGCGTAGTGCGCTATCTGCCAGCGTATGATCGAGTGCTAATGCCACCCCTGTATGCACTTTGGCGCAAGATGACCGAGTAGTGCTAACAGCGTAGCGATGGCCGTAATGATAGGTAGTGTGATTGTGAGAAGATATCTGTGAGATGTGACGTTCCACTATGAATATGCAAGCACCGGCTCCATCAGCGCCAGAATATGATCTCCGCTCGAGTGGAACGCTCTCCATGACGCTGGTCGTTAATCTTGCAACATTTGTTGCCGAGCCAGATGAAGATATCTTTCGGCATGTACGTGGATCTGAGTTCTTCGCGACTGCGTTACGAGCACTACACCCTGCAGCACCCTTTGGTGTAGATGACACATCAACTCGTTGTGAAGAGAACGCCTATCGATTACGTATTTTCCGCTCACGACTCTTGGCTAATCACTTCTTTCCTACCTATCGGCTGGGTTGGGATGCCGATATGCGTGCACGCCTTGCCGCTGCCGGATTCGAGGATGCAGAACGTTGGTTACGCTGGGATGTGCGTGTTCGGTTAACCCGTAATGGCCTGGCAGTGATCATTCTAGAGCAGCCAATCGAGAACCTGCCGCTGATCGCATGGAGTGAGCGCGTTCTTGAGTTGCAGCCGCAGGGTGGTGCTGGCCCAACCGAAGGCCAGGATCAATGGGCGTTGAGTATGCTGATCCTTGAGGCATTTCTTGAATCGATTGGGCATCGAATGTATATACGCTTCGATGCGCGTAATGATATGGTTCTGCATTTTGGCACGCCACGCGCTGCACGCCATAGTGTACGCTTGGATCGCTATATTATTTACAAGCTCCAACGGGTGATGAGTACCGACGGCTTGGTAGCACCAGTTCGTCTCAAACAGCAATATGCTCCAATCCTTGCCGCGTTTATGGAAGGGTCGTTAGTTGAAAGTAATGGTGAACGGCGTATGCCACGCTATGCAGCCGATCGTGCGGCGGCGCTCGTAGCCAACGATATGTCGAGTTGGGATGAAGAATTATGCCTCTTCACCGGTGAAAGTGCATTGATATACTGCCCACTGATTGGGCGTGGGGTTGCCTATATTGGTGGGCCGCTTGGGTTGAGTGGCCATGCCTACACCCATTATTGGGATGGAATTGTGCGTGGTATTCAGCATGTGGTTGCGTTCCACGCCGAGATACAACAGACTGAGCGGCGGACAACGAATTTGCTGAGTGCTGTACCTGTGTTGACCCGCAAAGTCAATGAGGGTGAGTTGAGCGCTGAGGATGTTGTGCAGATCGATCACCTTGCGACCAGCTTATCCGATATTTTTGCCAGCCTGCCCGAACAACGCAGTATGGCTGTCTCATCAAGCGCCTTTCGTGCCGATTATGTGCGCCGTAAGTTTGTGGCACTCATGCGCGAGCTTGATGTTCAAGAGACCCTTGAACTTGTGAACACCAATGTTGAACAGTTGAATTTCTTTCTTTCCTATTATGGCGATATGCGCTTACAATGGCAAAGCCAACGCACAAATGACACAAATACCCTGATTAGCGAAATTGTCATGTTCATGGCGCTTTCTTCATTTGCCGCGGATACATTTCAGGTAGGTAACGCATTCGGCCTCAATATCATGGCGGAAATACTGCTGGTGGCTGGTATCCTGATTCTGCTTGGCCTTATCCTTGGGTTAGGTTGGCTTCGGCGCATCATACGGCTTCGGCGCTGAAGCGCGAGCGCAAGAGCGCAAGAGCGCAAGAGCGCAAGAGCGCAAGAGCGCAAGAGCGCAGAACGCAGAACGCAGAGCGATGGAACCGGGTACCCTCTGGGTGTAGCATTGAAGCGGGGTGCCCTCTGGGCCAAGCATTGGAGCATTGGAGCATTGGAGCATTGGAGCGTCTTCTTGTCGCCTTGTCGCCTTGTCTTTTGCCGTTCAGTCTGCTATGC
>JANLSE010000072.1:0-5126 GCA_031362265.1 Roseiflexaceae bacterium | reverse complement strand
CAGCGGCATGCTGCAGATCCTCGTCGGAGATCACACCCGCATGCACGATAAGTGCGTCAACGCGCCGCGCCGATAGCAGATCAAGCGCGGCTAGCTCTGCATCAGTCTGCCAGTTACCGCTGGTGATGATCAGATGATACCCACTCCCTGCTAAACCCTGCTCAACACCCAGCAGAATCTCACCATAGAATGGGCTGGCGATACTCTGCGTCAGCACGCCAATCGCGGCAGTTCGCCCACGCACCAACCCTTGCGCGATGACATTCGGGTGGTAGCGCAGCTTCTTCGCAATCGATAGCACCAGATCGCGCTTCTCCGGCGCCACCGGTACCGTGCCATTGAGCACCCGCGATACAGTGCTGGGCGATACGCCCGCCTCACGCGCGATATCGAGAATCGTGATGGTATTGCTCATAGTGGGCATATTATACACCACCTGAAAACGCTGTCAAATTTGTCATTTGTGCATATCCAACGGTAAAGTGCAGTGATTTTTGCTAGAATATCGCTCTTCATACCCGCTGATCGACCGGTTTTGAAACGCGATCTTGACAAAATGGCCCGATCACCGTATCATTCTGAAAACGTTTGCGAGATAATGAGTCGAGATGCTGGGATCTGCTTTGGGATGCATTCGCAGCAGGCACTGTTCGGAATGGCAGATGCCTGTACGCTGCAATTTCCACGAAGCTGACCCAAACGTCAAGGAGGTAAATCCTCAAAAAGTGGCATCATCAAGCTGTGAAAACGATATCAGCGCTGGGTCTGCGTTCAGGAAGAAGCGGTATGGCAGTTGAGCAGCCGATCCTGATGTATTTGGCACTGATGACCGAATATGAGGGCACCACGCACTATTGAGCCAGCGCTCTCGCCAGTGTTGTCGATCAAGCTATACGCAACTATACGACCAAGGGAGGTCACTGTGTTCACACAACGATCGTGGTTTTTGTTTGTTACCCTGTGTATCTGTCTGTTTGCCAGCATGGGCCTGGTCGGGCCAGCGGCACCAGTAGTGGCAGCGGCACCGCTGATTGTGGATGACTTTGAGTCGCCGCTGCGATCGGGTGTGGAGGGAACGGTGGCCATTGGCTTCAACACCTTCCAGGATCCGAATAGCTCTGTAGCGATCGCAATCAGCGCTACACCACCAGCCCCGCTACCAGGGGCCGGCACACCAAATAGCGTCCTCCAGGTGAACCTCAACGTTGTCTCCTTTGCGGGCTTCGCCCACGGCTTTGAGAACGCCACCGCCAACCAGTGGGTCTCACAAGACTGGAGCGCCTACGAGGGCTTCTCATTCTGGATCTACGGGAACAATAGCGGCACCACCATGTTTGTGGATGTGCTTGATAACCGTAACCCTGGCTCGACCACGGACGACGCTGAGCGCTGGTCGGTCGATGTTATCGATAACTTCAGTGGCTGGAAGGAAGTTCAGCTACCCTTCGCGAGTATGCACCGCAAAGAGATCGGTAACGGCGCACCTAATGATGGCTTCGGGCTGACCGAAGTGCATGGTTGGGCGTTCGGCACGATCACGACTCCCAGCGCGCAGACATATTACATTGATAATGCCTCGGTCTATGGCGTTGCGCCGATCCGACCACTGACTGTTGGATTTAGTGCGATTAACTATAAGGTTACCGAGGGTAGCACGGCAACGGTCACGGCTAAGCTGAGCAAGCCATCAAGCGATCCCGTCACAGTACAGTATCGTACGACGATTGGCCCAGCGATTGCAAACCGCGACTATACGCCAGTTTCGGGCACGCTGACATTCCCCCCGAATGTGACCCTGCAGTCATTCAGCGTCAACACCATTGATAATGGTAAATACCAGGGCGAGCGCGGCGTGCAAGTGGAGCTATCGAGTCCAACTGGTGGCGCGGCATTAGGGCTGCCACCGGTGGCGCGCGTAAGCATCCTGGATAATGAAGCCTTCGATCCGACGCTACTTGATGATTTTGAGACCTACCCATACTTCTGGTCGGCGGATGATGCCGCGCTGAGCAACCCAGAGATTGCCAGTGGTGCTGCGCTGGCGCTACCAGGCCAGGGCGCATTTGAGCATATTCTCCAGGTTGACCCGCAGCGTGGCCCAGCGCTTGAGTTTGGCCGCCGCTTCCCGATCGGGCAGGATTGGAACGATGCGGGTGGGCTAAGCTTCTGGTACTATGGCCAGAACACTGGTCGCCCCGTCGAGGTCAAGCTGGCCAATAATCGCGCGCCATCCACGATCTGGCAGCTGGCCTGGAGCGATGAGTTCAACACCAAGCGTGGTGCCCAGCCAGATCCCCGCAAATGGGGCTATGAGGTGGGCGATGGTGTTGCGATCGGTAATCCAGGCTGGGGCAATGACGAGCTGGAATACTACACCACTAGCACCGACAATGCTGCGACCGATGGCAAGGGCAATCTGGCGATTACCGCCAAAGCCGCTGATGGGACGCTTTCGTGCTACTACGGCCCATGTAAGTACACTTCGGCGCGCCTGCTGACCAAGAATAAGTTCGAGGTCGCATATGGCAAGATTGAGGCACGTATCAAGGTGCCACGTGGCGCGGGCCTATGGCCAGCCTTCTGGATGCTCGGCACCGATATCGATCAGGTCAACTGGCCGCAGACTGGTGAGATCGACATCATGGAGAACGTCGGTCGGGTGCCAAACCAGGTCTTCGGGACACTGCATGGCCCAGGCTACTCGGGTGGCCAGAGCTATGGGCGCTCGCTCGATCTTGGGAAGCCCGTCGCCGATGATTTCCATACGTTCACAATCGAGTGGCAGCCCAATAAGATCATCTGGTTTGTCGATGGTATTCAGTATCACCAGGCGACACCAAACGATCCCTTCATGCAGGGGAAGCAGTGGGTTTTCAACCATCCGTTCTTCATGCTACTGAATGTGGCGGTGGGTGGCAACTTTGGTGGCGCCGTTGGTGCCGACACGGTATTCCCACAGCAGATGCTGGTCGATTATGTGCGCCTCTATCAGCCCCGCCAGCGCACAGTTGAATTTGAAGCGACATTCCGCGACAACTCGAGCGGCTGGCGGCAAGTCAGTCTGCCGTTCTCCGCATTTCGCGGGCCGCGCGGCACCACACTTGATCTGAGCGCCGTGCAGGGTATTCGCTTCGAGACACCAGTCGGTGCCCGCGGCGCTGCCCGTATCGACCAAGTGCGCCTGACCTGCTCGAGTGATGTGACAGTTACCAGCTCTGCTGATAGTGGCTCTGGCTCACTGCGCAAAGCGCTCGGCAGTGTCTGCGTCGGTGGCACAATTCATTTCTCACCAGCACTTGCGGGCCAGACAATCACCAACCTGAGTGCCCTCACGATCGGCAAGAATGTGACGATCGATGGTGTAGGTGCAGCTGGCCTCGTTCTCAGTGGTGGTGGTACCGTACGTGGCCTGGAGGTGAGCGCGGCGGCAACTGCTACCATACGCAACCTGACAATCAGCAATGGCTTTGGCTTCGAGATTGCTGGCGGTATTCTCAATAACGGAAACCTGACGCTGGATCGTGTGATTGTCTCCAACAATCGCGTCGCCAGTAGTGGCAACGACTTCTGGAAGGGTGGCGGCGGGATCTATAATGGCGACAGCAGTACCCTCAACCTGATCGATAGCATTGTACGCGGCAACACCACCGACCAAGTTGATGGCGGCGGCGTCTATGGCTTCTTTAACTCGAAGCTTACGATCGAGCGCAGCACAATTAGCGGCAATACGGCTGGCAATGTTGGCGGTGGTATGCGTACGCTCGGCAATGTCGATATCATCAACAGCACGCTCAGCGGCAACATATCAACCGCATGGCATGGCGGCGCGATCTTCCATACCGATGGCGTGATGCATATCATCAATGCGACGATCGTTGATAACAGCTCGCCTGGTGGCACAGCAGGCGCGATCTTCGTTGGCACGTTCACCGCTGGTAGCCCAACGCTCACATTAGTTAATAGCATTGTGACGCGCAACAGCAACAGCACCGGCCAGTGCCAATTTGGACCGTTTGGCCCCGGCCTGGTCACATTCACATCGCTTGGCAATAACCTGTTTGGTGATGGATCGTGTGGCACGAGCGCTGGCCCTGGCGACATCATCGATAGTGGTGCGCTGATTGGCCCACTCGCGGCAAATGGTGGCCCAACACCAACCCATGCGCTGCTAGCAGGTAGCCCGGCGATCAACGCAGCTTCGGCTGCTGCAAGCCCCGCCACCGATCAGCGTGGCATTGCCCGCCCACAGGGTGCCGGTCCGGATATTGGCTCATACGAGGCACCCTAACCCGCTGACGGAGGTGTGAGGCATTACGCCACCCATCTCCTAGGCCTCCCTTGGCCGCTGAGCGACTCAATATCGCTCAGCGGCATGCTCATGCCAATCGCCATTTTGCTCCAGAATCGCCGACAAATTGCACGCCTCGATCATAGGCATACGGTGTATGCTATTGGCAGGTTGAGCTATTCGTGTGCATGCACCGGTGCGCTAGAGGGATCAATATGCTGTGGGTTGTAGGGATTGGCGGCATCGCACTTGTGCTGGGTGCGATCATTAGTCTGATCTTCGCATTGAACATGGATCATCGGCTTGCAGCCATGCAAGCGACCCGCACGGTCAGTTCTGCCGAGATCCAGCATCTTCATCAGGCTGGCGCGCGTGGTACACGCTGCGAGGTGGCGGGTGTGATTGAGTGCGATTCGTCGCTCAGTTCGCCACTCTCGAATACAATCTGTGTGGCCTATAGCCATCAGATAGTCCGGCATATTGAGAATGGTGTTCATAGCTCATTCGAGGAGCGCTCGCGCTACCAACGTGAATATACCGAGGTTGATCCAGTTGATGATCGACGTGTGCGCTTTTATGTTCGTGATACCAGTGGGCGTATTTTGGTAGAACCAGCCTGGGCAATGGTTGATATGCCACGCACGAATGAACGCTTTGATAGTATTACCTCTGGTGTAGGAACATGGCAGGTGGCTAATACTGGTGCATGGCATACCGAAATTGCTCTGTCTGTTGGTTCACAGGTGTATATACTTGGCTACCTTGGCGAATCATACGGTGAGCCTAGCCTTGCATGCCACCCACAGGATCAGTCTGAGCCATTTGTGATCAGCTACCG
>JANLSE010000723.1:0-15492 GCA_031362265.1 Roseiflexaceae bacterium | reverse complement strand
TCGGCAGCGGCCTGGGTAAGGCTCATGCCGCGATGTTCGCGGGCGACGCGCAGCCGCTCGCCCAAAGTACTCATATAATAACAAGCTCCAAATAGTTGTGTATTGACCGCATTATACGCGAAAGCCGGGATGTGGGCAAACTACAATGCGGTGTCGTGTTCATTTGGCTAAGCATTGCCTCCTGAACGGTATGAATTAATTCTTGAGGTTTTGCCTACTAGGTTCAAGAGCCTAGAGCCTAATACTGGTTACTACCGCTTGCCAGGCGGCCTCAACCTGGCGCCGGGTTTCCGCTAGGTTGCCGCTATTGTCGATCACTACAGTTGCGCGTGCGACCTTTTCGGATTGTGGTGGTTGGGCGGCAATCCGGCGCTGTGCTTCGGCTTCACTCATGCCACGGGTCGCCATGAGCCGTGTGAGTTGCTGTTCTGGTGGGCAGGTTACGACCCAGAGTGAATCACAGATCGTTGGCCAACCCGCTTCGATCAGCTTAATTGCATCGATGACAGCAACACCAGAGGTTTTGCGAGAGTGACCAGACGACAGGCTGACCAGGTGATCGCTTGTTTGAGGCTGCAAAGCACTGGGCGCATGTTCTTCCGCGAGCGCATCAAGCCAAGCCCAGACATGGGCGCGTACTGCGGGATGAACGATCTGCTCAAGGCGGCGTAATTCGGCGGGGTTGCTGAACACAATCGCCCCAAGTGCTTGACGATTAATAGCGCCATCTGGTTCAGTCAGGATGCTTGGGCCAAATGCCTCGACGATCTGTTGATACACGGCCTGGCCTGGTTGTTGAAGGGTATGGGTTACCGCATCGGCATCGATCGTGGATGCACCAAGCTCGCGTAGGATGGCAAGAACCGTGCTCTTCCCACACGCGATATTGCCAGTTAGCCCAATGATGATGAGTGATTTATAGGGCATTACTTATTAAGCCTTGCTTTGCTCATATTCTTCACGAGTGATAAACGTGCCACCTTCAAGTTGGCGGCTGAGCTCGCGGCGGCTTGAATCGTAGACTACTTCGGCACGCATCACGCGAAAGCAGCGTGAATCCATAATTTCTTTGATCAGTCGGTAGCCGCTGGGTGTTTCATCATCACTATATTCGATCGTCAAATCGTTGCGTGCGTTGATACGCACATGTACTACAGAACTACAACGCTCACAGCGTACGTACAGATGAATGGCCCCATCATCAGGTTGGCTACTACTGAAGAGGCGGCGGAACCACTGCATCATACAATGCCCCTTTCCAATCGCACTGAATTGGGAGAGTATACCATAAGAGATAGTTGCGGCTATATGCCGAAACTTGTGTCTTGGGGCTGCCTGCTCTGCGCTCTGCGCTCTGCGCTTTATTGTTCCTTGTCCGCATCGATTACTCGCCCAATGGCGGCACGCACCAGCCGATCCCAGATCGCGAGGCCAAGGCCGGTTTGGCTCAGGCCACGCACAAGGATTGTGTCGACGCTACGCCGATCGAGCTCGCGGATGTTGGCGAAGAGTGCATGCGCAATGGCATCGAGGTCGCGTTCGGGGCCAAGTGTTAGGATCTGGGCGGGCAACCCGGCGACCACTGCGAGATCTTCTTCTGGCACAAGGATTCCAGGGACCTGTCTCTGGTTAATCAGCAGCTGCGCTTTGGTTTGAATGAGCCGCAGCGCGGCATTGCGTTGGCCAGTAATAAGAAGCAGCTCAGCGCGTGGCGAATAGTGTTTGAGGAGCGAACCAGGTGCAGTAGCGGTCGTTTCGGTTCCCAGATAGCGTGGGGTGTAGGAAACATTCGGGAGCACCTCGCGCAGCGCTTCTAGCGAGACGCCACCCGGCCGCAATATTTCGGCCTGTGCGCTACTTAGATCCAAAATGGTCGATTCCACGCCAATTGCGGTTGGCCCGCCATCGAGGATGAGATCGATCCTTCCATCAAGATCTTCGAACACATGCTGGGCCGTGGTTGGGCTGGGCCGCGAAAAGCGGTTGGCACTGGGTGCGGCGATCGGTACTCCGGCGGCGCGGATTAGTGCGAGGGCAATTGGATGCGCCGGGATTCGTACAGCTACACTGGCCTTGCCTGCCGAGACACTTGGCGGAATAGTTGGGCTACGACGTAAGATCAGGGTGAGTGGGCCAGGCCAGAAGTGCTTACCAAGGAGCTCTGCAAGTGGTGGCAAGGCCAGTGCTACCTGATCGATCATATCTAGATCGGCCACATGCACGATCAGGGGGTCGGTAGCTGGGCGGCCCTTAGCGACAAAAATACGCTCGACTGCTGCGGCATCACAGGCATTTGCGCCTAAGCCATAGACCGTTTCGGTTGGGAATGCCACAAGCCTGCCAGCCCGCAAGAGTGCTGCGGCGTGTTGAATGACGTGTTGATCGGGTGATACAGGGTCGAGGGTAATAACAATGGTCATGGATCAATACCTTCGATTAACGCAAAGGCGCGGGTACCCTTTGGGTGTGCAAAGACGCAAAAACGCAAACAACAATTATTTGCGCCCTTGGGTCTTTGCGTTTTATAGCTCCTGTTGAGTGAATTCACCTTCATTGAACGGCATCGGGTCAGGTATCGCGCACTACCAGATCCTCGTAGGTCTCGCGACGCTGGATGAGGCGTGCATTCCCATTTGCGAGTAGCACCACCGCTGGGCGTAGGGTCAGGTTGTAGTTGCTGGCCATACTAAGTGTATAGGCGCCAGTGGCGGCACAGGCCAATAGCTCGCCGGGATGGGCGGTGGGCAGGGCTAGATCGCGCAGCAGAATATCGCCGGATTCACAATAACGCCCGGCAATATGGACAAGATCGTCGGTTGGTGCATCGGCGCGCTCTGGGAGAATGGCGGTGTAGCGTGCTTGATAGAGTGCAGGGCGAATATTATCGGCCATACCGCCATCAATATGCAGGAAGCGCTTCGCCGTATTTGTATTGGGGAGCGACTTGGAGGCAATGATATTATAGACAGCTACTCCAGCGCGCGCAATGATTGATCGGCCGGGTTCGACAGCCAGACGCAATAATGGCAAGCCGCGTGCTGCACAGCCCTCAACCATCGCATGGGCAAGTGTGTTGGCATAATGAACCAGATCCGGAATCTCCTGTTCCGCCAGGTATGGCACGCCTAACCCGCCGCCTGGGTTGATTTCGCTCACATGCAGACCATGGCGATCCCGTAATTGCATCGCGCAATCGAGCAATACTGCGATGGCTTGGGCGTAGGGTGCGTTCTGAAAGATCTGTGAGCCAAGATGGGCATGTAGCCCAACGAGCCGTAGGCCAGGTGCAGCTAGAATCTGCTCGGCAGCAGCATCGAGTGCTGCAAGTGGTAGACCAAATTTTGAACTGGCTTGCCCCGTCTGGATATGATGATGGGTGTCGGGAGCTACATCTGGTGCGAGGCGTAATGCAATTTCGAGTGGCCGGCTACGGTGTGCGGTAAGCTCAGCCAGTATGGCAAGTTCATTAAGATTATCGGCAACGATCTGACCGATGCCCGCATCGATTGCTTGGACAAGTTCGGCAATTGGTTTGGCATTCCCGTGCATATGAATTCGGTTTGCAGGCATTCCGGCGCGCAACGCAACATACAGCTCGCCACCCGAAACCACATCGAGGCCCATGCCTTCATCCTGGATGATCTGAACGAGTGCAGTATTCAGGAGCGCCTTACCAGCATAGTGAATAATTGTCTCACCTGGGTATGCCTGAGCAAAGGCCGCATGGTAGGCTTGGCAGGCGCCCCGAATTGTGGCTTCATCAAATAGATAAAGCGGTGTGCCGAAGCTTCGTGCAAGCTCACCAACATCACATCCGCCAATCTGGAGGCGGCCTGCAATGAGTGATGCGCTGAGTGGCCAGATATGAGGAGCAAGCATAGAGTTGGCCTTCGTAAAAGCATCTGTTATGCACCACAGAGGCACAGAGGCCACAGAGTTGGGAGTTAGTATAGGCTCTGTGCTCTCTGTGCCTCTGTGGTGAAGTATTTACAGCAGTTGTCGGCCACCACAGAGTTGGGAGTTAGTATAGTCTCTGTCGCTTTCTACGTCTCGCTGTTCTTTGATCGGCGATTGTAGGTTTCGGGAGTGGTTTTGTCAAACACATTAGGGTAGCTGAATCTGGAAGTTGAGCTCGCTATAGGATTGCTGCCCGCTCTGGCTAAGCACCGTTACTTGGAGCTGGTAGTACCCACCATTTTCGACAGGTGTGCCGCTCGGCCAGCTATTGTTTTGCTCGGAAAAGCGCCAGACATTACAGTATTGCAGGTCATCGCCGCCGCCAAAGGCGCAGTATAGCGGGTTGCGCTCGGTGTTTTCATGCAGCAGGCTTCCCTGGCTATCCACAATCCGGAACTGTACCGTGGCGATCCCTGCGCCATTATCGCTCCCGACGCTTGGATCGCTGGCGATTGTCTGGAACTGGAGCTCATCGCCAAACACATTGCCCTGTGGGAATGAGTTTGCATTTAGCGGCTGGAGTGTTGGGGTTGGCGGCCCTGGCTCGAGTGTTGGCTCCGTCGGTTGCGGAATGTCGGTTGCTGGCGGCGCTATTTCGGTGGGCGGCTCCGGGCTTGGTGGCTCCTGGGATGTGGTTGGGATTGGGCTGGCCAGCACCGGCTCAACGCTGGGTGGATTGGTCGTTGGGGCGTTTGGTATCTGGCCATTGCATGCAGGAAGCAGAGCAAGCGCCAGTGTGATAATAACAAGCTGTTTCCACATAGGATACCTCCGTGTTAGAGACGAGTAATTGTGATAGAACTCAAGAACCAAGAACTAAGAACCAAGAACCAAGAACCAATCTGCTTTAGAAGCACTGATTGTCACGGCGAATACGTTGTCGGGGCGAACCTTGTGTTCGCCCGCAATGATTGCCCCTAGCGGGTACCCAGTTCTGCTCATATCATGGGCTTGGCAATTGCTGGAGTGTGAGTGCTACACTTGAGGCATAGGGTTTACAAGTGACAGCGATGATCTGGCGTTGCAGGAACTGATCACCGGGATCGGCCTGACCTGCAGCAATGCATGCATTATAGTGCTGCTGGGCCTGTTGAAAGAGCGCGCGTGCTGCTGCCGTATTGCGCGACTGTAGGGCGATTTGTGCGCGATCATGTGCGAGTAGCCCTTGTAGCATAGCCGCAAACCCGCGCAGGCGATTGTAGGCTGGCTGGATGTGGACTGTTGCCGCTGCGATCTGCTGGTCGGCACGGCTGAAGGCTAGCTCTGCAGCGGCTGGATCGGCGGGGATCTGGAACATGGCCGCATCGCCCTGGAGCCAGGAGGTGAGCGCGAGTGTAAGCCAGGCCTCAGCCTCGGCTGGCTGGTCGTGGCTGGCTTGTGCTGAGTGCAGCGCCTCCTGATACGCAGCAAAGGCTGGGGGGAAATCATTGGATGCATGGCGTTCAGGCCTGGGCAGTTGCTGGATGCGCTGGTAGTAGACCGAGCCCAGCGCGCTCCATGCGCGTGCGTACTGCGGGTTTAGTTCGGTTGCGCGAAGCAGTGCATGGCGTGCCTCTTCCAGAGTGGTTGCGCGATTCTCCTGGGGAGTAGCTGTTTCTTGAAATAGTAGATACTGTTCGCGCCCAATGAAGTAGTACACCAGATCGCCGCCGTTCTCGCGGGTTGCAGCGCCATCCTCGCGCTCTAGATATAGGCGGGCATCAGTGAATACTGCCAGTGCGCGCCTAAGGCTGGCTTGGAATGCAGGGCTACTTGAGAGCTCATAGCGCAGCCCAACAATTAGCTTGGCAAGCAAGGTTGTCCGCACCCGCAGCACCGGATTTATCGAGCTTTGGATGTCGCTAAGCGGTAGATCGATTGGCAGCGGGCTACCCAAGCGGTCGAAGCTCTGTAGCTCGTCGAGGTTGCCCATATTGCGATTGCGGCTAGTATCGCGCACGCAGAATGCCAGTCGCAGTAAGGCCGGGCTACTGCTGGCATCGAGCATACCATATACGATCATGTCGGCACTTAGGGTATTCGCCTGTTTACACGCTGCTGCTGCGCGTGCCTCGGGGGTCGCACCCTCGATTGTGCGAATTGCCACGCGCTTCTGGAGCGGCCCCATGCTATCATGCCAGACGGTAGCTGGGTAATCGGCGGGGAGTTGCTGCAGCTCGCCCTGGATGGTGGTAAAGAGCGTGCGGCTGATCAGCGCACTATCAGGCGTAATGCGCTCGCGACCCTGGCTGTCGATTTGGCTGAACTCGGCGATCGCTACATTGAATGTGCCCTGCGGCATGCTGGCAGGTACGAGCAGCATCCATGCCACTGCGGCGCCGCCCGCGAGTGCGAGGATCAGGGCGATCACGACTGGCAGCGCGGGTACGACAAGCGTGCCAATCTTGAGAATATTCTTGCCAACGACAATGTCACTGGACCCCTGCCCAATATTGGCGACGATCACATCACCACCGCGCAGGCGGGTAAACCATTGCTGCAAGCGTTGGCGTTGGCTAGTTTTGGGATGTGATGGCTGGTTTGGCATAGGTGCTGGCTAAGCAAGACATACTATAAACACAACGGTACATGTGCAAAGAACGACTATACCCCGAAACGTTGCTGAAGCCAGGAATCGAGCGCTGTATCGGCTCGCCTGAGTACACGCAGCACGGCAGGTGTGCGAAAGAGGGTATTTAGATCTGATAGTAGCGCTGGCGCATTTTGGATCAGCCAATCGGCCACCTGTGAGATCGTATTCGCACTTGGCACCGAGCCTACTTCCTTGCGGAGCTCACCGGCGAGTAGGCGTAGCTGGAAGCTGGCGATTGCTTGGGCTGCACTATCGAGTTGGCTTGTGGTCAAGGCCTGTTCTAGTTTGGCAATCAGCGCTGCCATTGTCTGCGCATCGCTAGTAGAATTCGCACTTGAGTCGCCAAGCGTCTGCTGAATCTGTTTGCCAACCGCCACCCCCTGCGACCCAGCTCCGATGGTTGCAATAATCACATCACCGCCAGCAGTTGGGGTGTTGGTTTGCCCAACTGGATTTGGTGTTGGTAGCGTATCGATTGTTTCTTCGTCGCCAGGCACATTCGCTACCTGTGTTCCCCATGCATGTAGGGTTTGCTTGATAGTGGCGATCGCGCTACGTGCGCTGCGGATACCGTGAATCACGGCCGGCGGAGTATAGGCACTGCCAAACTGTGCCTGCTGTGTGAGTAGCACATGCAGCGTTTGGCGGTGGGCCTGTAAGAGATCCTGCTGGTCTGCAATATCCTCAGTGCTTGGCATAGGCTGTGGTTCCTGTTGAACAGACAACGAGCTCACAGTATACCTTGTAGAACGGCCCAGTGGCGAATATTTAGCGGGTTGTGATCTGTGACAGTGGATGTCACACATATGTGCTACTATTGCCGTGTCGCAGTTGAAACTTCCAGGAGGCATTTAATGCATTACCGTACGCTGAAAGATCGTGAGATCCGGATGCTCATGGAGGAGCACGTAGTGTCGCGGTGAAGTTGTTCTGATCGTACGCCTGGCTGAAACTGCCCCAGCTTGTGCCAGTGCTGAAGAAGCTGCGGAACGCATTGTTGTTGATAACTGGCGCAAAGCTAATCGTAGAACGTGGAGCGTTATAGTGAAAGCCGCTCAGCGCCAGTAGTAGGCTCCAACTGGCCATGGCGCGTGCATAGTGGTTGCCGCACTCAAACTCATTCCATGGGTTACGCCGCTCACCATCATGGCGGTTGCGTAAGCCATGCACGATTGTTAAGCCCTCATCTATCAGCCCAGCATAGATCAGATGCGCGGCGACCTGGTATTCAATGCCAGTCCAGACCTCATCGCTGTAGGGGAATGGCTGGGTTGGCCGCTCGCCAAGTGGCCAACTGCACAATAACAATCCAGCTTCGTCATTCAGGGCGTACGTGCGCTGTGTATTGGCATGATCACCTAGATCCGCGCGCCAATTGTAGCGAAAAATCGATGCCAACGATGCTTGTACGCGATCACGAGGCAGCAAATCGTCCAGCCCGACTACCTCACCAAACCATGCGCCTAGTAGCTGATCACTCAAGCAGCCGCGACCATACTGGTAGCGTAGTTCGCTCTCACCGGGTACGTACGCCGATGCATGCCAGGGCTGAGTGCCATGATCGACTTCGACGATCTGATCGACTGGCGGCTCACGCTGGACATAATATTCGCCGTTCCAGAGCTCCTGATCAAGTCGTACACGGCCACGCTGATAGCGCGTATGGTACTCATCGGCGGTAGCATTCTCACCTAAGGCATGTGCCATTTCTTCGCAGACCCGCAGTGCGCCCAGATATAAGCTGCCACACATTGTGTTTGGGCCATAGAATTCGATGTCGTAGGTATTATGCTGCTCGCCCTCCATCACACCATCACCATCGGGATCCCAGGCAGCGTTGGGATTGCCGTTCGGGCCACGCCATGCATATTCCAGTGCGCGCTTTACCTCTGGCCAGAGCTTGCGCAGCCATTTGAGATCACCGCATAGCAGCCACTCGCGATAGACCTTCATGATACTGCCCATCTGTCCATCGGCGGCGGGCTTGAAATCCCACAGCACAATCGGCTCCAGAGGCAGTGCGGTACGGAAGGCCATATCGCCATCATTGCGTGTATTGATTGCGAAGTCGGTGTCGCGCGTGGCGCTTTCGCCCGGCGCGAGGTGGACGCGCAATCCCAGCGTGCCATAATCAATCCGGCCATCGGGCGCGAGATCGGGCGTCGGGTCGTCGCGCAATTGCCCATCGGCAAAATCATCCCAGAAGCTCTGGAACGAATCGAACCAGCCAGCACGCTTCCAGCGCAGCGTGTAGGTCAGGTCGGGCCAGGATGTTGCGATTGCTAATGAGCCGAAGTTGGCATGGTTGGGTGCATATTTCTCAGTCGTCATCGCGATGCCAGCTAATCCAGCTTCTTGATGCCAGCTATTCAGGCTGCGCCCGAGCATCTTGGGATTGGTATTGCGATCCAGTGTGGCCATGCCATCGTAGCCGGTAATATTGGCGATGCTGAATGCCAGGGTAGCATCGACCGCTGTTGGGCCTGGGTTATGCAGCCGCCAAGTAAAGATTGCCACTGGTAGGCCGCTTAGATCGGCATCAAGCGGTGCCATCGGATTGAATGCTTCTAGTTCGACCTGGAGCGGCAGACGTCGATCCGTGAAGGCCAGCTTCGCGAAGGGATATTCACCCTGGAAGGTGCATGAGTCGAGCCGTGGTAGACCGGCCTGCTCAGATGAGGCCAAGCCATCGGCACGTGTGTAGGGCGGCTGTAGTCGTGACTCTAGGACGCGTGTGATTGGCTCACTATCGGCAGCCTTAGCCCAAATCGAGAAAAAGGTGTATGGCAGTGTCACGCCTTTGCCGGGCCGATTGAAGATTTCCCAATCGCGCAGATTGCCGCGGCCGCCAAGTGAAACGGTGCCAGTACCGATGCCGCCAAGTGGAAAGGCAATCTCACCCAATGCGCGCCCGCTGAAACTGCGTTGTGGCCCTGTACGATACAATTCCTCAGAGGGATAGGGCAGTTGCTTGGTTGGCATGTTGAGATTCTCCATTTGATTCAGCAGTACTTCTGATTATAACGTAAAGTCTTGATCAGGCCAGATCGCTGCTGGGCTAGCCTGCATCGGTGTCATCCGTGCACCAATACCGGATGAGGTAAAATGGTTTGAGACACAGTGCGCGTTTGTGACGGGGAATCTCGTAGTGCGAATGATTATGGTGACATGATACTATATATGCAGCTTCACTCAATGGTACCTAGCGACTTTGCGCCATTGGGTTTACGTGTACCAGATGGTTTGCCAGTGGTATTATGACGAGATGACAGGTGAGCCGATACATCTTGCTGCCTTGGCACCCACCCTACTGTTTGATTGTCAGTCATTCACAACATGCCGAGAGGATACAGTATGCATTATGCGATCAATCTGCCTAATTTCGGGCCATTTGGCAACCCACGGTTGATGGTGGAACTGGCTGTCGATGCGGAAGCTGCCGGCTGGGATGGCTTCTTCATTTGGGATCATGTTGTCTATTTCACGCCCACGAATCAGCCCGTCACAGAGCCTTGGGTGACCCTGGGCGCTATGGCGATGGCGACTGAGCGCATCCGGCTTGGCCCGATGGTGACACCATTGCCGCGTCGGCGCCCATGGCAAGTCGCACGTCAGGCAGTGACACTGGATCAGCTCTCAAATGGGCGGGCAGTTCTGGGCGTCGGCATTGGTGGCGATTGGTTTGGTGATTATAGTCGGTTTGGTGAGCCGCCCGACGACCGAACCCATGGTGAGCAACTCGACGAGGCGCTGCAGGTGATTACTGGCCTGTGGGGTGCTACGCCATTCAGCTATTCTGGTAAGCACTATACTGTTCGTGACACACAGTTTCTACCGCCAGCGATCCAGCCACGCATTCCGATCTGGGTGGCGGGCAGGTGGCCTGGGACGAAGCCATTCCGCCGCGCCGCGCAGTATGATGGTGTAGCACCAATTGCGCACGATGAGCCTGCAACGCTATCGCCAGACGATATCCGCGCCATGATTGTGTACATGAAGCAGCACCGCACATCCGCTGAGCCGTTCGATGTTGTGTTTGGCGGGCCACCACTTACCGCCGAGCAGTATGCCGCCTATGCCGATGCTGGGGTAACATGGTATCAGGATGGCTTCTTGGTGGACGATTCAGTTGAAACGGTACGCGCGCATATTCGCCGCGGGCCGCCTCGCAACGTATAACGGCCCTGCATTTACCGCACGGACGAGGCTTGCGACGGGTGTACGCGGGTGACGGTTGTGGCACGACAACAGCGGCATCGGTTCTCACTCGCCGACAATCTCATTCAATCCCTCAATCACCTCGGCCAATTCCTCAGGTGCGACCTGCCCGATGAGATTGTCCAGCCGCTCAATCGAAAGTGTTCGAATCTGGCTGATTTTGACCCATGATTGCTTTGGCAGTGCTGCTGTGACGAGTTCCATCGTCAAGGGAAATCCAGCTGTTGGCTCCTGACTCGTGATCGCCAAGGCAATTACCGTTCCCGAACGGGCATTAAACACATCATGACTGATAATCAAGACGGGCCGTTCACCGGCCTGTTCGCGGCCACGGGTGGGATCAAGATTGGCCCACCATACCTCACCCCTCAATATGCGGGCCATGTGGTCAACTCCTCAGCCAATCCTTCGTCAGCCAGGGCTTGCTCATCCGCTGGGAGCAGCTTTGCGCTTTCACGTGCCAGCCGTGTCCGCTGAACACGGGCAATGGTTGCTTGGAGTGCGATCTGTACCGCTTTGCTGCGATTGGGGAAGATCTGTCGGGCCACAAGTTGATCGATTTGGGCCAATAGCGCGCTATCAATCGTAACGGCCACTTTGGTGGTTGTCATGGCCTCCTCCTTTTAGTATGATACTTTATCATACCATATGCAAATCGCCCTCGCAACCAGATCATTACTGTACCCACGTATTCGTGCTTGAGCTTTGGGTCAGCACGATGCCCCAAAGCCCCGCTAGTCTTTTGATGTTGGTGGCTTTTTAATCTTCGCCAGGGTTGTCCCGTCAACCCCGGCACCCCACGGCCAGGGCTTCGCCCTTGGAACCCGATTCTAGGAGAGTGGCGCATCTACCACCTGCGGTCATGCCACGGCTGCGGATGGAGCGAGGGCGCTGGCAGGGGCGCGTGAGCATCGCAACCCAACGAAGGTAGGGGCGATACCACGCCGCTTCCCACTCGCCACCACCGTCGTCGCGCCATGCGGCACGTGTTCGCCCGCAACGAAGGCGACATTGTGGGGCGCTGGGTAGCGCAGGCGAACCTCGTGTTCGCCCACGTGCGATGAACCTCGTTGCCTGCAAGAGGTTGATTCTCACCCTTTTGATTTACGGGATAGGGCGTAAAGCCCACCAGCTTCAGACACCCAAAGGATACCCAGATAGAAGCCCTTCACTCGCTTTAGCCGCTTTCGTCGGTTCGACGCATCTGACATTGTCGTTATTCCGCGTCCTAATGCGTCAAAACACTTGTAATAGCACGTGTTTTCTGGTATACTAAACCTATGCGAAAAGCTTTCAAATACCGAATATACCTGACGAACGGCCAACGCCGCATCTTTGAGCAACAGCTTGAGGAATGCCGCTGGGTGTATAACCAAACGCTTGCATTGTGGCGCGAGTCGTATAGCAATGGCGTGAAGTGCGGGCTGTACGATACCCAAGCCTTTCTGCCGATCTGGAAAGGAGATCGGCCTTCGATGAAGTTGGTGCATAGTCAGGTGTTGCAGAATGTACAAGTGCGAGTCAACTTGGCATTCCAGGCGTTCTTTCGCCGCGTGAAGGAAGGGGCTGAAGAAGTCGGCTACCTGCGCTTCAAGGGCTTTGGTCACTACGACAGCATCACCTACCCGCAATATGGGAATGGGGTTGGGTTGCGCGGAAACGACTTGGTTGCAAACCGAATCGGACGGGTGCGAGTCGTCTGGCATCGCCCCATCGAAGGCACACCCAAGACCGTAACCTTCAGCCGGTCGCGTACCCGTAAGTGGTATGTCAGCTTCTCGTGTGAGACCGAGGCGCATCCGCTGCCAGTGCTCACGACGATGGCCGGTGTTGATATGGGGCTGACGACCTTTGCCACGGTATCGACCGGCCCAGAGTGGGTGAGTGAAGTCCAGAACCCGCGGTTCTTTCGGCGTGATGAGGCTGACTTGAAACGTGTCCAAAAAGCCAAGGATGCGGCCAAGAATAGGCAACATTGGGATGAGAATAACCGCCGCAAGAAAGCGCTGGCACATATCCACGAGCGGATAGCCGCTAGGCGCGGCGACTTCGCACACAAGCTGTCGCGAGCGCTGGTGGATAGCCTGCAAGTGATCGTGTTTGAGGAATTGGAACCACACGAAATGGGCAAGGGCAAAGGGCGCGGAATGCGCAAGAGTTTGGCGGATGCGGCCTGGTCGCAGTTCATCAGTTTGACGATTGGCAAAGCGGAAGATGCTGGCCGAACCGTCATTCTGGTTGACCCCAGCAACACCACCAAACTTTGTTCCCAATGCGACGAGTTGGTCCCAAAGTCGCTGTCTGAACGGGTGCATAGTTGTCCTCACTGCGGGTTGGTGCTTGGTCGTGACCATAATGCGGCCATCAACATTCTCAAGCGTGGACTCAACCACCTGCGGAGGTAGTCCAACAAGTGTGGGGTTGCACACTTTGAAGCCCAGGAGCCTTGGCCCTGGGAGCAATCACAACCGTTGCATCAACATGCTATACTCTCTACAGCAGCCCAACGCCAAAAAGTGTTTAGAATAGACAAGCCCTGGAACCCGTAGCCCAACGATGATGAGGTTTCCATGCCCACCGAGTTGATCTGGGACGGTAAGTACAACGCCGACGGTACCAAGAAATCGCCGCTGCGTGTCGAGCTGCCCTTCCAGACTGTCGAGACTGTCAACGAGAGTGCGCAGGATCGCCAGCGTACCTTCGATCTCTTCAGCAGTGGCAGCTCGGCCGATTGGCGCAACCGTTTGGTATGGGGCGATAAGAAATACGTCCTGTCCGCGCTGCTACCCGAGTTCGCGGGGAAGGTCGATCTGATCTATATCGATCCGCCGTTTGACACAGGAGCAGATTTTTCATTTAGTGTCGAGGTTGAGGGTGAATTTTTCACGAAAGAACCATCAATTATTGAGCAAAAGGCATATCGAGACACTTGGGGGAAAGGGCTAGATAGCTACCTTCAATGGTTTTACGAAACGATCTTGCTCTTGAAGGAGCTGTTGAGTGAGACAGGGGTTATTTATGTTCATCTTGATTGGCATGTTGGCCACTATGCCAAAGCGGTATTAGATGAAGTATTTGGGTTGAATTTTTTTCTCAATGAAATAATTCGAGAGAAAGCTAATCCTAAGAATTATACAAAACAGGGTTATGGCAATGTACATGACACTATTTTTTTCTACTCCAAGTCAGAGCAATTTGTTTGGAATAAACCATATGCAGAACGAGACGATGCAAAAATCGTGCAGGATTTTCCTCAAGTAGACCCTCAAGGTCGCCGTTACAAAACAGCACCACTTCATGCTCCAGGCACCCGTAATGGTGAAACTGGTAAGCCTTGGCGTAGATTGATGCCGCCGGCTGGCAATCATTGGCGATATGTACACACTACTTTAGAGGAATTGGATGCAGCCGACCATATAGAATGGTCTTCAACAGGAAATCCGCGCGAGAAGATATATGCGGATGAAAGCCTGGGCGTATTTCTTCAAGATATATGGCTTGGTCTCAAAGATACTAAGGGTGAATACCCAAGTATGAAGAATATGGAGTTAATTGAACGTATCATCAAAGCCAGCAGCAACGAGGGCGATCTCATCCTCGATTGCTTCTGCGGCAGCGGCACCACTGCTGCCGTCGCCGAGAAGCTCGGTCGGCGCTGGATCACCTGCGATCTGGGGCGCTTTGCTGTTCATACTGCCCGTAAGCGGCTGCTGAGCATCCCTGGTGTCAAGCCATTCGTCGTCCAGAATCTTGGCAAGTACGAGCGCCAGCTGTGGCAGGCCGAGGAGTTCGGCCCAAATGCCGAGCAGCGCCTGGCCGACTACACCCGCTTCATCGTCGAACTCTACCTGGCCCAGCCGCTCAGCGGTTACGCCTGGCTGCACGGCGTCAAAGGCGGGCGCGTCGTACATATCGGCTCAGTCGATTCGCCCGTCACCCTTTCCGATGTGCGCAGCATCATCCGCGAATGGCGCGGCAGCCTCAGCAAAACCGGCGCGGCCTCCAATGGCATCGATGTGCTCGGCTGGGAGTTCGCCTTTGAGCTGAACGAGACCGCCAAGCAGCAGGCCCACGAATCCGGCGTCGATCTGCGCTTCCTAACCATCCCGCGCGAAGTATTGGAGAAGAAGGCCGTCGAGCAGGGCGACATCCAGTTCTTCGAGCTAGCCGCGCTGTTCGTCACACACGCCATCAAGGGCCGCGAACTGACACTGGAGCTAACCAATTTCATTGCCCCGCTCGAATATGTGCCGCAGGACGTGCGCGAGAAGATCACCAAATGGGAATCCTGGATCGACTACTGGGCCGTCGATTTCAACTTCCGCGATGACACCTTCCATAACGAGTGGCAGAGCTACCGCACCCGCAAAGACAGATCGCTCGCTACTAAGGTGCAGCACACCTACGACGCGCCGGGAACCTACCAGGTACAGGTCAAAGTGATCGATATTTTGGGGAACGACACGACGCGAACGATCGAGGTGGAGGTAGTTTAAACCGGTCAGACCTGTCAGGTCGGCGGTGGGAAGACTTCGCCATACCGATGACGTCTTGCCGCCGACCTGACAGGTCTAGAAGGTTAGGTCGAGGTCAGACCGGTCAGGTACGGCGTTCAGGGTGGTCAGACCTGACAGGTCGGCGGTGGGGTGACTATTCGGTGTACCGTTGTTGTCCTGCCGCCGACCTGACAGGTCTAGCGGGTGGAGGTAGTTTAAACCGGTCAGACCTGACAGGTCGGCGGTGGG
>JANLSE010000722.1:0-4270 GCA_031362265.1 Roseiflexaceae bacterium | reverse complement strand
GCTGCAGTTGCCAAAATCCCCGAAAGCTACCAGCATATCGATCCAGAACTGGTTGGAAATGAGTTACGTGTGGTGGTCAGTGAGTTGGCTGGGCGTGGAAATATTCGTATGCGCGCTGAGTCGCTTGGCCTTGAGCTGAATGGTAATGAGCGGACGGTGTTGCAGCGCATCAAAGAGCTCGAGAGTCGCGGGTTTCAGTTTGAGGCGGCCGAGGGTTCGTTTGAGATGCTGGTTCGGCGCGCAGCTCCCGACTATCGGGCGCCTTTTGAGTTGCTCGATTTCACGGTAATCGTGGAAGCGCGTGGTGCGAATCCGCTTGGCTCACAGGCAATTGTGAAACTACGCGTTGGTGATGAGGTTATGCATACCGCTGCTGAAGGCGATGGCCCAGTCAATGCGCTCGACCGAGCCATCCGTAAGGCGCTGCAGCCGCACTATCCAATCCTGGCATCTGTATCGCTTGTCGATTATAAGGTGCGTATCGTGGATGAGCATCTTGGTACCGCCGCGAAGCCACGTGTCCTGATCGAATCCGCCTGTGGTGAAGAGCGCTGGAGCACGGTTGGCTGTTCTGAGAATATTATTGAAGCGAGCTGGCAAGCCCTTTGGGATGGCCTGGAATTGCCAATTTTGCGCGAGCAAGCGAGAAAAGCGCAGAGCGCAGGAGCGCATAACGCAAGAGCGCAAAGTGCATAACGCAAGAGCGCAAAGCTCCATCGTTCCATCGCTCCATCGCTCCATCGTTTTGTTGTGCGCTATGCGCTATGCGCTGCCCGTTCTCGGCTCTTGTTCTTAAAGGAGATATCCTATGCCAATCAATCCATCCAAATTCATCTGGTTCAATGGCGAGATGGTGCCGTGGGAGAAGGCCACTGTGCATGTGATGACCCATGCCATGCATTATGGTTCTTCGGTCTTTGAGGGAATTCGCTCATACGATACACCAAAGGGCCCCGCGATTTTCCGTTTAGGGCTACACACTCGGCGCCTGTACGATTCATCCAAAATCTATCGTATGGAGATTAAGTATTCGCATGAAGAAATAATGGCTGCATGTAAGGCGGTTGTTCGAGAGAATGGCTTGAAGAATGCCTATGTGCGACCACTGGTTTGGCGTGGGTATGGTGAACTGGGTGTGTTTCCACTACGCGCACCAGTTGAAGTTATGGTTGCAGCCATGGAATGGGGTGCCTATCTTGGGGCTGATGGCTTAGAGAATGGTGTTGACGTCCAGGTTTCTTCCTGGAACCGCGTTGCGCCAAACACCTTGCCCGCGATGTCGAAGGCCGGTGGTAATTACCTCTCTTCACAACTGATTGTGATGGAGGCGGTACGTAATGGCTATGTTGAGGGAATTGCACTTGATACAAATGGCTACCTCAGCGAGGGCTCTGGCGAAAATCTATTTGTGATTCGCGATAACATCATTTATACACCGCCTGCAACCGCTGCACTCCTACCTGGTATCACTCGTGATGCTGCCATGACGATTGCGCGCCACTTGGGCTACGAAGTACGTGAGCAAAACCTGCCGCGCGAAGTGCTCTACCTGGCTGATGAGGTCTTTTTCACAGGTACCGCAGCGGAAATCACCCCGGTTCGTTCGGTTGACAAACTAACCGTTGGTGCGGGCAAGCGTGGCCCAATAACGACCGCAATCCAACAGACATTCTTTGGTCTATTCAACGGCGAGACCGAAGATCGCTGGGGATGGGTTGATTACGTTTCGTAGAACCAAGAACCAAGAACTAAGAGATTCACTAGGAAGTCTTGAACCAAAATCAAATATGCCACAATTGATTCTTGGTTTGGGTACCCTCTGGCTCATTTTTGGTTCTCGGTTCTTGGTTCTCTTGTTCTATCATGTTCTATGGAGAAACCATGTCCACACCACAAACACTCTTCGAAAAAATATGGAATGCACACGTCGTTCGCCCACAGACCCCCGATATTCCGGCGGTTATTTATATCGATTTGCATCTGATTCACGAAGTGACCTCGCCACAGGCCTTTACCGAACTGCGGCAACGCGGCCTTAAAGTGCGTCGGCCAACCCAGACACTTGCGACCATGGATCATTCGACACCAACAACACCGCGTGGCCCAGATGGAATTATCCCAGTTCTGGATGCGCAAGGGCTTGCACAGCTCAATCAGCTCGAGCAGAACTGTCGTGATTTTGACATCCCGCTCTATGCACTCGGTAGCGAAAACCAGGGTATTGTGCATGTGATCGGGCCAGAGCAAGGTGTGACACAACCAGGCATGACGATTGTCTGTGGTGATAGCCACACCAGCACCCATGGCGCGTTTGGTGCGCTGGCCTTTGGTATTGGGACATCCGAGGTGGGCCATGTATTGGCAACCCAATGCCTCATTCAATCCAAACCAAAAACCATGGAAGTGCGGGTTGATGGGCGGCTAGCGCCAGGTGTAACTGCCAAAGATATTATTCTGGCGATTATTGCCAAGAATGGTGTTGGCGGCGGCACCGGACATGTGTTTGAATACACTGGTGAAGCCATTCGAGCACTCAGCATGGAAGAGCGCATGACGATCTGTAATATGTCGATTGAGGGTGGTGCCCGCGCTGGCCTGGTCGCTCCGGACGACACAACCTACCAGTATCTGGCTGGCCGCCCACGTGCGCCACAGGGCGTAGCATGGGAACAGGCAGTAGCGCACTGGCGTAGCCTGCCAACCGATCCAGAGGCGACCTATGATTCGATTGTGACATTGAGTGCGAACGAACTAACGCCAATGATTACCTATGGCACCAACCCTGGTATGGGCATGCCAATCGATGGAATTATTCCGCGCTTGGAAGACATGGCCGACGCCAATCAGCGAATGGCACTCGATAAAGCGTTGCGCTATATGGCACTAGAGCCAGGCAAGCCATTGCTTGGCCATAAGATTGACATGGTATTCATTGGTAGTTGCACCAATTCACGCATATCGGATCTGCGACAGGCCGCAAATGTGCTCCGTGATCGTAAGGTTGCCCCCGGCGTACGCGTCATGGTGGTGCCTGGTTCACAGCGGATCAAGAAGCAGGCCGAAGCTGAGGGCCTTGACACAATCTTCCGCGCCGCCGGTGCTGAGTGGCGTGAAGCAGGCTGTTCTGCATGCCTTGCGATGAATGGGGATGTTGTTCCACCAGGCCAGTATGCTGTCTCGACAAGTAATCGTAACTTTGAGGGTCGCCAAGGGCCAGGCGGGCGCACCTTCCTTGCCAGCCCAATCACTGCGGCAAGCTCCGCGATTACAGGTAAGGTAACCGATCCGCGCACCTTGAGTTAAGCGAATATATGCTTCACCACAGACGGGTACCCTTTGGGTGCAGAGGACACAGAGGCTGAACAAGCGCATGAATATATCTTCCTATTGGCATCTCTGTGTCTCTGTGTCTCTGTGGTGAAAATAAAACTAAGAGGGCTACTATGGAACCAATAAAGAGCTTCACGGCTAAGATCGCTGCACTGCCGATCAACGATATCGATACCGATCAGATCATCCCGGCGCGCTGGCTCAAGGTGACCGATAAGAGCGGCCTCGCCGATGGGCTATTTTACGCATGGCGCACCAACCCCGATGGCACCCCTAACCCAGATTTTGTGCTTAACCGTCCGGAATCTCACGGTGTTGAGGTGCTTGTCGCCGGCGAAAATTTCGGCTGTGGCTCATCCCGCGAACACGCACCTTGGGCATTGCAGGGTTATGGCTTAAAGGCGGTTATCTCAACCTCCTTTGCCGATATCTTTCGGAGTAATTCGCTCAAGAATGGCTTTTTGCCAATTATCGTCGATCCAGAAACACAGCAACAACTGATTAGTCTTGCCCAGGAAGATCCAACAACGACGGTAACCGTTGATCTGGCCTCCCAGACTGTGACACTCCCGGATGGGCGGCGCGTAGGCTTCCCAATCGAGCCATTTGCAAAGCACTGCTTACTCCAAGGTGTGGATCAGTTGGGCTTCTTGATTGGTGAAGATGATTCAATTAGCGCATATGAAGCAGC
This sequence comes from Roseiflexaceae bacterium, assembly GCA_031362265.1. Classification (GTDB taxonomy): domain Bacteria; phylum Chloroflexota; class Chloroflexia; order Chloroflexales; family Roseiflexaceae; genus JANLSE01. The sequence goes on along the minus strand of JANLSE010000722.1, from coordinate 249 downwards.
AAATCCCGCGCGAGTCGTAACTGTAGGGTGAGCGAGTGGAGCGTTGGAGCAGTGGAATGATGAGAGCGGGGATCTAAACGCAAAGACGCAAAGACGCAAGGTTTTATAGGTTTTGCGTCTTTGCGCCTTCGCGTCTTTGCGTTGAAAAGCTCGTTACTTGTGCTCTTGCGCTCTCAACGAACCTGGTGTGCGGCTGTTGCGGCGAGTGATCGTTCGCGCACCAGGGCGGCCCAACCGAGTGGTTCTAGG
>JANLSE010000719.1:0-11278 GCA_031362265.1 Roseiflexaceae bacterium | reverse complement strand
TTAACGTCGGTACGATTGGTCACGTCGACCACGGCAAGACGACCTTGACCGCAGCGATTACGAAAGTGCTCGCCCTGCGTGGTGGTGCCCAATATGTCGCCTACGACCAGATCGACAATGCCCCCGAGGAGCGCGCACGTGGCATCACGATCGCCATCCGCCACGTCGAGTACCAGACTGAGGCCCGCCATTATGCCCACGTCGACTGCCCGGGGCACGCCGACTATATCAAGAATATGATTACCGGTGCCGCCCAGATGGATGGCGCGATCCTGGTCGTCTCTGCACCGGATGGCCCGATGCCCCAGACCCGCGAGCACGTCCTCTTGGCCCGTCAGGTACAGGTGCCCGCCATGGTCGTCTTCCTCAACAAAGTCGATATGATGGAGGATGAGGAACTGCTCGAACTGGTCGAGCTTGAGTTGCGCGAACTGCTCTCAAAGAATGGCTTCCCCGGCGATGATATCCCGATTGTGCGTGGGTCGGCCTTGGCGGCCCTGTCGAGCACCTCGACCGATATCAATGCCCCTGAGTACAAGTGCGTCATCGAGTTGATGGCCGCGGTCGATCGCTATATCCCAACCCCGGCGCGCGAAGTTGACCGACCCTTCCTGATGCCAATCGAGGACGTGTTCGGTATCAAGGGACGGGGTACGGTCGTCACCGGGCGGATCGAGCGTGGCAAGGTGCGCGTCACCGACACCATTGAGATCATCGGGATGACCGAGGAAGCGCCAAAGAAGACCGTCGTGACCGGCGTGGAGATGTTCCAGAAGACCCTGGACGAAGGGTTGGCCGGCGATAATGTGGGTGTGTTGCTGCGTGGCGTTGAGCGCACCGATGTTGAGCGCGGGCAGGTGTTGGCGATCCCTGGGTCGATCAAGCCGCATGCCAAGTTCAAGGCGAATGTGTATGTGTTGAAGAAGGAAGAGGGTGGTCGCCATACGCCATTCTTCCCCGGGTACCGGCCACAATTCTATGTGCGCACCACCGATGTGACCGGGTCGATCACCCTGCCGGAAGGTGTGGAGATGGTGATGCCGGGTGACAATATTGAGATGGATGTGGAGTTGATCGTCCCAGTAGCGATTGAGGAAGGCTTGCGCTTCGCCATTCGCGAAGGTGGCCGAACCGTCGGTGCCGGTGTCGTGTCGAAGATCGTCTAGTAATGAATCACGTCGACAAACGGAGTCTTGTTGAGGAGCGATTCTCAGCAGGCTCCGTTTAGTCCAATGTGGGGCAGCATGACCCTGGCGAAAGATAAACAGGTGAATAACGAACCTGAAGGCCCTGGCGGACGCGCACTCGAAAATATTATTCTCCGTCCGTTTCGCGAATCCCGCTCGGAGATGAAAAAAGTCGTTTGGCCGTCACGCGAGGAGACCACACGCTTGACGATAGTCGTAGTTTTGCTCTCTTCATTGATCAGCGCAATCCTATTTGCGTCTGACTCGGTCTTCGCGTTGCTACTAGTCTTGCTACAGCGCGCGGTATCGGGCCAGTAGCGAGAAAGAAGCGTGAGTATGAGTGAGCGTGAAAACGAATTCATCCCGAGTGACGATCGATTTTGGTATGTCATTCATACCTACTCGGGCTACGAAAATAAGGTTCGGCAGAATTTGCTCCACCGTATTGACTCGATGGAGATGCAGGATCAAATTTTTCGTGTGATTGTGCCGACCGAAGAAGAGATCGAAATCAAAAATGGTCAGCGCCGCACTGTACAGAAAAAAGTGTTTCCTGGCTATGTGCTTGTACAAATGAAGATGAACGATAACTCCTGGTATGTTGTTCGCAATACACCTGGGGTGACAAGCTTCGTGGGCCATGGTACTCGCCCAACACCACTGGATGATACAGAGGTGAAGGCGATCCTGAAGCAGATGGAGCAAGAGGCACCGAAGGTCAAGGTTAGCTACCAGGTTGGTCAGGCTGTCAAGATCTCCGATGGCCCGTTCACCGATTTTGAGGGTATTGTTGATGCAATCGATCATGAGCGTGGTCGTGTGCGTGTTATGGTTTCGTTCTTTGGCCGCGAAGTAACTGTTGAGCTCGATTTCTTGCAGGTATCGCGGCTGGTGGATTAAGAGATCTTCGCGATCTCAAGCATTTCAAGGAGTGTCTACGTGGCGAAGAAAGTCACTGGTGTCGTCAAGCTACAGCTCCCTGCCGGAAAGGCAACAGCTGCGCCGCCCGTTGGGCCAGCGCTTGGTGGCTTCGGCATCAATATCATGGCGTTCGTTAAAGAGTATAACGAGAAGACCGCAGCTCAAGCCGGGAGTGTTATCCCAGTTGAAGTGACAATCTACTCGGATCGCTCATTCGTTGTTGTCCTCAAAACCCCTCCCGCCGCCGATTTGCTCCGCAAAGCCGCTGGCGTTGATAGTGGTTCGGGGACTCCCAACCGGACAAGTGTTGGTAGCATCACCCGTAAGCAGCTACGTGCACTGGCTGAGCAGAAGATGGTCGACCTAAATGCAATCACTGTCGAAGGTGCGGAGCTAACGCTTGCTGGTACCGCGCGCAGCATGGGCATTAAGATCGTCGATTAATAGAAGAATTAGCCGATAATGACACGTGGGAGGGCTTACCAGTCCGCTTGCACCACAGGAGAAACGTATGACTCGCAAACATGGTAAGAAATTCAAGGCCGCCGCTGCCAAAGTGGACGTTAGCCAGCTCTACAAGCCCAGCGAAGCCGTCAAACTTGTAAAGGAAACCGCCTTTACAAAGTTTGATAGCACGGTCGAAGTGCATTTGCGGCTTGGGATCGACCCACGCCATGCGGATCAGACAATCCGCACAACGGTTGCATTACCACATGGTACTGGCAAAACTGTACGCGTGCTTGTCTTTGCCCAAGGTGATGCTGCGCAAGCCGCTCGCGATGCAGGTGCCGATTTTGCTGGCTCGGATGAGCTCATTACCCGAATCGATAAAGAGAATTTCTTCGATTTTGATATCGCTATTGCCACCCCAGATATGATGGGTAAGGTCGGGCGTGTTGGCCGTAAGCTTGGGCCACGTGGCCTTATGCCAAACCCAAAGAGTGGCACGATTGTGGCAGCAGAAGATTTGCCACGCACCATCCGCGAAGTACGTGGTGGGCGTGTTGAATTTCGTAATGACAAAACTGGTTTGCTCCATGTTGCTGTTGGTAAGGTAAGCTTCAGCGAAGAACAAATTCAAGAGAATATTGCAGCACTAATGGACGCAGTTCGCGCAGCAAAACCAGCTGCCGTCAAAGGCTCGTTCATTCGAAGCGTTACATTTACGAGCACAATGGGCCCAGGCATCCCTGTTGACCCGTCCGAAGCACAGGCAATGCAGTATAGCGCAAGCTAGTGTTTGGAGTTTCTGTCGCTTAAACTCGATAATTTCATACTGCTACAGACAGCGGGCGCACACGCATAATGGCTCCTAGCCACCCGCCGAGGCATATCCAGAGATTATTGGCGCTTCAATGCGTCTGCTGGCTGCTGTCTGTGTACAGCAGCCTATTTTTTTGTGAGAGGAGGTGAAAAGATGACAACCAAACGTAAAGTAGAAGCCGTTGCAGATCTAACAAGTAAACTTCAACGAACGCAAGTAACCCTCGTTGCCGATTATCGTGGGCTAACCGTCGCTGAGATTTCTGATCTACGTAAGAAGCTCCGTGAAGTCGATGCCGAACTGATCGTTTCGAAGAATACACTCACATTGATCGCCGCGAAAGAAACTGGTCATGAGGCAATAGAGCCTCTACTCTTAGGCCCAACTGCTCTGGCATTTGCGTATAGCGATGGCCCTAAGGCAGCAAAGGCAATCAATGAGTTCAATCGTGGGGCAAAGAAGCTTGTCGTACGTGGTGGACTTCTGGGAACGGCCTTGCTATCGGGCGATGCGCTCGATCAGGTTTCGAAAATGCCAACACGGCAACAAGTGTTGGCAGAAGTGCTCGGTGCGATTGCAGCACCTGCAAGTGGCGTGGTTGGTGTCCTCAATGCAGCTGTCACAAATATTGTGTACGTGCTCCAAGCCAGAATCGACCAAGTTCAACCGGCAGCGGAATAAACGATGGAAACATGGCTCCATTACTGGTTGGAGCTCAAGAATAGATGACCGCAGTGTGCGGCATATTTCATGCTGAGGAGCATAACTATCATGGCAAGCGATAAGGTAAACGCAATCGTTGAAGCGCTTGAGGCGCTGAATGTACTCGACCTAGTTGAGTTGAAGAAGACGCTTGAGGAGAAGTGGGGCGTTACTGCCGCTGCTCCAATGATGGCAATGGGCGCGATGCCCGCCGCCGCTGCTGGCGATGCCGCAGCCGCAGCACCAGTTGTTGAGGAGAAGACTGAATTCGATGTCATCCTCACCAGCGCTGGCGCCAACAAGATTCAGGTCATCAAGGCCGTCCGTGAACTCACCAGCTTAGGCCTCAAAGAGGCAAAGGATCTGGTCGAGGCCGCTCCCAAGCCAGTCCGTGAGGGCGTTAGCAAAGAAGAGGCAGATGCCGCCAAGGCTAAGCTTGTCGAGGCCGGCGCAGGAGTCGACATCAAGTAATATTCGTTCTTGATATGGTGCCCTGCACCCCTCACCCCGGCCAATGGCCACCCAACCCGTACGCGGGAATTGGGTAGAGGGGTGAGGGGCTTCTATTTGAAGCGACAGGCAATTGTGTGCTCCAACCTCCACTACCTGAATCATCTCCCGTTATTATCATTGGCGGCGGTATTGCAGGGCTTACGGCCGCCCTGCATTTGGCCGAGCGTGGCGTATCGGCGCTGATCCTCGAAGCTGACCCAGCCTATGTGGGTGGCAGGCTACGTGGTGGCCCGGCTGTCACAATTACACATCAGGGCCGCAGTTGGTCGTTCCCAGGTGAGCATGGTGTTCATGGTATATGGAATTCTTATGTCAACCTAAAGGCTATTCTGTCGCGTCATATGCTGTTACCGGACTTATGGCCTTCACCCGAAGAATCCTGGATTCATGTTGAAGATAACCGCGTGCGTCGTTCGGCGATGGGAAGTGCTATCCATACGAGCCCAATCCCAGCACCACTACACTATTTGCACCTCTTCACCCGTTGGCGTTTCCTCAATATGCTCAGCCCTGCCGATTTACTGACATTGCCGCGTGTGATTGGAACACTCCTGATCGCGCTTGTGTATGATCCAATTGGCGAGCAGAATACACTGAACGACGAAAGCCTGGCCACATTTACGAAGGGCTGGTCGCCACGCTTACGCAGTTTCTTTGCTGGCCTAGCGCGTAATGCATTGGCAGCACATCCTGAGGATGCTCCAGCTGCTGGGTTTATAGCGTTTCTGCGCTTCTATACGATTGCACGCCGCGATGCATGGCGCTTTGCATTCTTACCCGGAACAGGTGGTGTTTGTGTTACCGAACCACTCGCACGCAAGGTTCAGGAGTTGGGATCTACCATCCAGTTGGGTGCGCGCGTTCTTCGGCTGGAGCAAGCAGCAACACACTGGGCTATCAGCTATCAGACCTCTGCAGGTATACAGAATGTGCGCGCTGAGCAGGTCATTCTTGCACTCGATGCCCCAGCAGCGGCACAGTTGCTTCGCGAAAGCCCAGCAACTGCTCACGCTGCCGAATCACTCTGGTTTCCGGTTGGTGTGCCGACTGCGATTTTCCGCATCTGGTATACACAAAAGCCCGCAAGCCATGCGCCAACCGGCATCGTAACAGGCAGTGTGATTGTTGATAATTTCTTCTGGCTTGATGCGTTCCAGCCCGAATATGCTGAATGGGCCAGTGCAACTGGTGGATCTGCGCTTGAAATGCACATCTATGGCCCACCAGAAGTGCTGGATCAACCAGATGCTGCCTTGCTCGCGCGTGCGGTTGCTGACGCTGGGCGTATATTCCCTGATGCTGGGCAAGTACTCCATGCAAAACTTATTCGTAACCCGGCAGCACACACCCTGTTCAGCGTTGGTAAACCTGGCACCCATTTAGGAATAAACACTCCCTGGCATGGTCTCTTCGCCTGCGGAGATTGGGTTGCACACCCAGCACCAGCCATGTATCTCGAACGCGCCACAACCACCGGTATTGCGGCCGCGAACGCAGCACTTGAGGCAAGAGGGCTACTCCCATGGCCAATTCTGCCGCACCCTGAACCAGAACCGCTTGCGCGAGCGATTGGCGGGTGGCTTATGCGTGTCCGGCAGCGCGCACGCAAACGCCGCGGTTGACGACCATCCAAACCAGTGCTACTCTATGCGTGGCACCCCAGACGAGATTGAGAAGGAGCCTCATGAAACTGCACGAATATCAAGCACGCGATATCCTTGCCCGCTATGGAATTCCTGTTACTGGCGGGGGAGTTGCGAATACCCCGGCCGAGGTACGTGCAATCGCCGAACAGATCGGCGCGCGCGTTGTTGTTAAAGCGCAGGTGTTTGTTGGTGGCCGCGGCAAGGCTGGTGGCATTAAGCTTGCTGATACACCTGAGCAGGCTGAGCAGGCTGCGAGCCAGATTCTTGGCATGGACATCAAAGGCCTGATTGTCGAGAAAGTGCTTGTGGCCGAGGCAATCAGCTATGAGCGCGAAATCTATCTGGGCGTCATCATGGATCGTGCGAGCAAGCAACTCGTTATGATGGCTTCTTCTGAGGGTGGGATCGAGATCGAGGAAGTTGCCAAAACAAACCCCGATGCGATTGTCAAGATTGCAGCGCATCCAACATTAGGCCTGTTGGATTACCAGGCACGACAATTAGCATTTGGGATTGGCATCCACGATGGCAAGCAGGCACGCCAGTTTGCACAGATTGCTACCGCACTCTTCAGGGCCTATATGGATACTGATGCTTCGCTTGCCGAAATTAATCCACTTGTCGTCAAGGCCGATGGATCACTTCAGGCACTTGACTCAAAGATTGTGCTTGATGACAGCGCACTCTTCCGCCATGCAGATCTTGAGGCCATGCGCGATGCCTCGGATGAGCCAGAAGCAGAGCAACTCGCTCGTGAGGCTGGTATTACCTTTATTAAGCTCGACGGCGATATTGGCTGTATGGTGAATGGTGCTGGGCTGGCAATGGCTACTATGGATGTTGTGAAGCTGTATGGCGGTGAGCCGGCGAACTTCCTTGATATTGGCGGTGGCGCAGGTAAGGACAAAGTCAAAGCTGCGCTCCAGATTATCCTGGCCGATCCAAACGTCAAGGCAGTTATGTTCAACATCTTTGGTGGCATTACACGTGTCGATGAAGTTGCACGTGGGATTATCGCTGCCCTCGATGAGGTCAAAACCGATGTGCCAATGGTTGCACGGCTCGTAGGAACCAATGAGGAGGCCGGGCGCAAACTGCTTGCGGAATCGACCCTCATTCCGGCAATATCATTGGCCGACGCTGCCCAGAAAGCTGTTGAGGCTGCCCGCGCACGCAACTAAGGCCCGACGCACAGATTATGCGCATTGTGAGACTCGGCGCCCCACCGAGGCATGATGCGCATTTTTGTTCTTATTTCCACTTTAGATGAAAAATCCTTAATAAGGCTTCCTCCCGCCTGTTACCGTTCGTTAACGGCTAGATGGTATCCTGCGTGTAGTACTACTACTACATCCCGGCATAGGAGCAGGAATGACTGTCGCATCGCTTCCCACGGACACACAAGCCGATATTATTATCCAAAATCGCTACCAAATTGTCCGTCGCATTGGCCAAGGTGGAATGGGCGCGGTCTTTGAGGCAATTGACACTCGGCTCGGCAATGTTGTTGCGATCAAACAGACTCTCCCCGTTCCGTTGGAAGACGTTACTGGCGTAGACGACCCATTGAAACGTGCCTTTGAGCGTGAGGCTCGGATTCTTGCAAGTTTACGGCATTCAGCATTACCGGTTGTCAGCGATTTCTTTACCGAAGGCACTGCACAATATCTTGTGATGCAATACATTCCAGGTGATGACCTCTGGACGCTACTGCAACGCCATCACCAGAATTTTAGCATTGAGCAAGTTATTGAATGGACAGACGCCTTACTCGATGTACTCGATTATCTGCATACGCACCAACCTCCCATCCTGCACCGTGATATCAAACCACAAAACCTCAAACTCACGCCGCGTGGTGAGATTGTATTGCTTGATTTTGGCCTTGCACGTGGTGGCACGACACTCACCTCACGCCTCTCAACTGGCGGGAGTTTAGTTGCCTATACCCCGCAGTATGCACCAATGGAGCAAATCCGCGGCCTACCAATCGGCGCACGGAGCGATTTGTATGCGCTTGCCGCAACAGTGTATCACCTGCTGACCGGGCGCTTACCTGCTAGTGCAATGGATCGAGCCGCTGCCGCAATGGAAGGGCGTTCGGATCCACTCACGCCGGTTTCAACACTCAATCCACATGTTTCTGCCACGATCAGCGATTTACTGATGCGCGCTATGTCGCCACGGGTTGAAGAGCGGCCCGCCAATGCCGCAGCGATGCGAGCTGTTCTGCGTCGTGTTCATCGTCCTACGCGGCAAATGGCAACACAATCGCATATCACTCCACGCGCTGTATTACCACTGACGCCACTCGATACGGTGATGTCACAGCGGCAACCACCACAAACCCAAACGCCAAGCCAGCAGACGAGCACTGAGCGTGTGAAGCACACACTCATGTTGGTAGCAGCGGCGGTACTGCCACGAATCAAAGCCACTTGGCACCAGGCTCCCGATTGGATGAAGCAGCGCAAGGTCATCGGAGCTACGCTTGGGCTAACCATCCTTGTAACGGGCTTAGCCGTGGCCGTACCACGCACCACCAGTACTCCTCGACCGCAGGGCAACGCTACAATCGCCACCGTAACAACCCGCGTTCTGGAGGCACCAACAGCAACCCAGGTAGATGCAGCTGCACGCAGTGGATATAATCGTGCGATTGAGACTCTCAGCGCTGCTATCGCAGTGCAACCAAAAGATGCGCGCAATTATGTCAGCCGAGCTGAGGCATATATACGTTTAGGCGAATTTGATAGCGCCCTGATTGACTACAATATGGTTGTTCAATTACTGCCAGCTGATGCTTCGGGCTACCTCGGACGGGCAACAGCATTTGCTGCACAAAACAATTATACGAGTGCGATCGATGAATTCAGCCGAGCTTTAGCGATTGACCCTGGTTCCACTGCGGCGTTGATTGGTCGCGCACAGTCATACTTCGCACAGGGAGATTACCCACGTGCCATTGATGATTATGATCGAGTGATTGAGCTTAACCCAGACAATGCAAACGGCTACCTTGGGCGCGGCGAAGCCTATATGCATGCACGAGCGTATCGACAAGCGCTGAATGATTTTAACCAGGCAATTGTTATCAAGAGCGATGACTCAGACGCTTATGTCCAACGCGGGCTCGCTTATGTCAGTTTAGGCGAATATGATCGCGCAACCACAGATTATGATATGGCTATTCGAATCAATCCAGAAGATGCCGAAGCATACCTCAATCGTGGGCGCGCCGCATTTTACGAGCGGGCCTATGAGCGCGCGATTGACGATTATGATCGCTTCCTCCAATTGGCACCCGATAGCCCTGTTGGGCTGTATAACCGTGGATTAGCCTACAGTGCACGTGGCGATCAAGAGTTAGCCATTACGGATTTCAACGCCTATATTCAGCTGCGTTCCGAAGACCCCGATATTTATTTATATCGTGCTATGGCATATACACGTACTGGCCAGCGGGCGAACGCGATTGCCGATCTACAAAAGTGCCTCGCGTTGACAACCGATCCTGATCTGCGGGCGCAGGCGGAGCAGCAATTAAAAATTGTCGCAAATGGTTAACTACGGATGATTGCGAGAACTGCTTCGAGCTTCGCTCGTTCATGTCGATCTGTGACATGCTCAAGCAATTCACAAAAAATTGTGCGCCAATTCGAAAGGCTTCCAATTGCATCCGCCGCCTCTGCCATTGCTACCTTCTCGAGCCAGGCTTGATCGCGCCAAAAAAGCGCGATCTGGAGATCCACGCGCGTATAGCAGCACGCACACTCCGGCAAGCGCTCTGCTTTAGCACTTGGGTAATCTGTTCCTTCCACAAAATCAACTGGCTCATCCCCAAAAAGGCCTGCCAGCAAAACCACAGTTCGCTCACTTGGCAGGGCCAACCCAGCCTCAAAATGTGAAACAGCCACTCGTGAGGCCGCCAGCCGATCCGCCAAATCATTCTGTGTCCAACCGAGTGCGTTGCGCATACGTCCGATACGCACACCGAGTGATTCTCGTGTATTCATAGTGCCATTCTACCGCGAACGCTATATTCCGGCTAACTGACTTAGCAGACACAGACATCGCGGATCGCTATAATAACGTATGATTGAAACAATATAAAGGAACCATTACTATGACCAAGGGTAAACGCGCGCTCATCACTGGTATCACTGGACAAGATGGATCTCATCTTGCTGAGTTCTTGCTTGAAAAGGGCTATGAAGTCATTGGAATGGTACGTCGCTCAAGCACTGTCAATTTCGAACGGATCAAACACTTCCAAGATCGAATTACCCTGGTATCCGGTGATTTACTAGATGAGGTGTCACTGATCGCCATTCTGCGTGAGTGCCGCCCATCCGAAGTGTATAACCTCGCAGCACAAAGCTTTGTTCAGACATCCTGGTCTCAACCAGTGTTTACTGGTGAAGTAACGGCACTAGGAGTAACCCGTATTTTAGATGCCATTCGTATTGTTGATCCTGATATTCGTTTCTATCAGGCCAGTTCCTCCGAGATGTTTGGCAAGGTTGTCGAAGTGCCACAGCGCGAGTCGACGCCATTCTACCCACGATCGCCCTATGGTGTTGCGAAAGTGTATGGCCATTGGATCACCGTAAACTATCGTGAGAGTTATGACATGTTTGCGGTATCAGGGATCCTTTTTAATCATGAAGGGCCACGGCGCGGGCTTGAATTCGTGACTCGCAAGATTTCACATGGCGCTGCACGGATCAAACTTGGCCTCGATAAAGAACTACGCCTTGGGAATATCGATTCGCAGCGCGATTGGGGCTATGCAGGGGATTATATCAAGGCCATGTGGTTAATGCTTCAGCAGGATACACCAGACGATTATGTAATCGCTACCGGCGAAACCAATTCAGTACGCCGATTTTGCGAGGTTGCATTTGCGCGTTTAGGTCTCAATTATCGCGATTATGTTGTCCAGGATGAGCGCTTCCTTCGCCCAGCTGAAGTCGATTTGCTTGTTGGCGATCCAAGCAAGGCGCGCACAAAGATTGGCTGGCAACCCGAAACTTCGTTTGAAC
>JANLSE010000435.1:0-2366 GCA_031362265.1 Roseiflexaceae bacterium | reverse complement strand
GCCATCGCCGCCGGCTGCGAGCTCTCTATTGCCACGGCGGGCGTGGTTGACGCGGAAGCTGAACGGGCGCGGCTGCGATGGAGCGGTGCGCAGTCTCGCGATGCTGCCCAGTGACACACACCTGCGTCCGGATCGAATCGGTATGTTGTGCGAGCTCCTTAATGACAGGTGCCAGCTTAATCGCTTCAGGGCGCGTACCAATCACAACAAGAATAGTGAGCATACTGCCTCGGAATGTAGTAGACTAGTTAAGATAGTAACAAATGGTTATGACAGCTGGATAAATCCGGGCAGCGCTTGGCAATGACAAAAGCTTCACGCAACCACAGGTACACAGAGTGACGTATAATGAGGAAGAAAACTGGGGAACTCAAGGTCTTGTTCTAAAAGACATATTACTTTTGCCATAAGGGAGGCGCGATGTTCGATGACAAGCCGCAGCATGAGTGCGGGGTATTTGGCATTTTCGCACCCGATGAGGATGTGGCACGCCTAACATTCTTCGGCCTCTATGCGTTACAACACCGTGGCCAGGAGAGTGCTGGAATCGCAGTTGCCAATGGTCGCCGAATCAATTCCCACAAAGACATGGGACTGGTAGCGCAGGTGTTTAATGAGGAGAATCTCCGGCCACTCCAGGGACATTTGGCAATCGGGCACACACGCTACTCCACAACTGGTTCTTCAAAGCTGCAAAATGCGCAGCCATTTCTGGTGGAAAGTGCGCTTGGGCCACTTGCCGTTGGGCATAATGGAAATCTGACAAACGCACCTGAGTTGCGGCGTGAGCTTCTGAATCGTGGTGTTGGCATGACTTCAACCAGCGATAGTGAAGTCATCGTTCAGATGCTGGCTGGTGGCGAAGGGCGTACATGGGAAGAGAAACTGCGAATCTTTATGGTTCGCGCCCAAGGTGCTTACTGTCTGACGGTATTGACTCGTGATGGGTTGTTTGCGGTTCGCGATCCATGGGGTTTGCATCCGCTCTGTCTTGGCAAAATTGGCGAAACTGGCTGGGTGGTTGCCTCAGAATCGTGTGCTCTTGCCACAATTGGCGCTGAGTTTATACGTGAGCTACAGCCAGGCGAAATCGTAGCCTTGAATGATGAAGGGATTCGCACTGTTGCACTTGCACCAGCACCAACACGGGCAATGTGTTTGTTCGAGTATATCTACTTTGCCAGACCCGATAGTGTGATCGATGGCCGGAGTTTACATGCGGCGCGCGTTGCGGCGGGCCGAGTTCTGGCACGCGAGGCACCAGCCGATGCCGATATTGTCATCCCGGTGCCAGATAGTGCGGTTCCAGCGGCGATCGGTTATGCAGCCGAATCCGGAATTCCATATAGTGAAGGGTTAATCAAGAATCGCTATATTGGCCGTACATTCATTCAGCCCGATGATCGATTGCGTAAATTGGGTATTCAGTTGAAGTTTAATCCACTCGCAGATAACCTTGAAGGTCGGCGGGTTGTACTGATTGATGATAGTATTGTGCGTGGCAATACTTCTGGGCCGATTGTGAAGTTGTTGCGTGATGCTGGCGCGCGCGAAGTACATATGCGTGTCTCATCGCCACCTATTCGGCACCCATGCTTCTTGGGTGTGGATATGGCAAGCTACCCTGAGTTGATTGCCCATCGCATGAGCATTCCAGAGATCCGTGAACATCTTGGTGTTGACAGCTTGGCCTATTTGAGCCTGAATGGGCTTATGGCTGCCAGTGGCGATGCCATTCGCGGCTTCTGCCAAGGATGCTTTACTGGCAATTACCCAGTAGAGATCCAGGTGTATGAAAAAGAAGCCTTTGAGGTATGAGGTAGATCGCAGGGTATCGAGGAGCTTTGTGTTTCCCTGAGCCCTGCGATTAAACTGCGGCGAGTGTCGCTTCTAGGCGCCGAATCCACTCTTGGCGTGCCTCTGGAACTGTTGCGACACGGGTTAGGATCATGGCGATTTGTGCCAGTGAAAACTCACGGAGCGCAACTGGGTCTGGATCAGGCATGCCATAGGCGGCCAGAAATGCCTGGCGTGTAGCATCGGGCAGCCCACGGAAGCGGATTGTCCAACAGACCCAGGCGAGATCGACAAGCGGATTACCAGAGCCAGCCCATTCCCAATCGAGTAAGCCAGTGATGGTGCCATCCCATAGTAGATTATGGGCGCCTGGATCGCCATGGATGAGGCAGGGATATGCCACAGGGGTAGCAGCACGTGTGAGCCCAGCCGTAAGCGCTATGTGGAGATCAGGCGGCAGGTTAAGCGTGGCGAGTTTGGCGGCAACGGCTGTAGCACGCACACTAAGGTCGAAATCAACTGTGGATGCTGGCAGCCTGATCCCATGCACCCTGCGTAATAGCGTACCA
>JANLSE010000648.1:0-5451 GCA_031362265.1 Roseiflexaceae bacterium | reverse complement strand
CCTAGATCGAACATGCCCGCGTTATACCCCTGATAGCGAGCGATACTCAGCCAAGTGAGTATACTAAAGACTAACAGTGTCGCGACCCAGAGAAATGGATCGCGGCGAGCCGGTAGCACAACGTTCTTTATGTCAACCATTCCCACCTCTGCGATAACAAGCACAGCACCTACTCATTTGGACGCACGCAGCTCCACAAGCATTGCAGGAATGCCACTGAGACTAACAAGTAATAAGAGGATCCGGCTCAGCACCGCAGCGGCCAATGCCTGATCTGGTGTTAGGCCCACCTGACCAAGTAACAGCGTTGTTGCACCTTCACGTATTCCAAGGCCACCCGGTGTGAGTGGCACCAGCCCGACCATATCGATCAGCGGGTATGCAAGGGCAGCTTGGAGTGGCGCAAGTGGAGTTACCGCACGTGCCACCAGCCAGAGGCTACATGCATTCAGGCCATGAAATAGCAGAGAGAGGCCAAGTGCAGTGAACAGGGTGTTAGGAGCGTTGCGGTAGATTGCTAGGGCTTGGAGAAGGCGTTCGACCGGCCTGGCTATCCAGTTTGGCAGCCATCTCTTCGTCAGGATGCGCTGCAACCAGAACCAACTAAATCCGGCAGCAGCAATCGCAACAGCAAACACCAGGATTGGGAAAATCGGTGGCCAGCCAAGCAATTGTGGGGCTATCAGCAGCACAATTGCCGAGAGTGCAAACATCACCGCAAGGCCGGTCATCCGCTCGACAACGATGCTGGACCACGCGATAGCTGATGAGCCAAGTGTACGGCCAGCAACCACCCCGCGCCCGAGGTCGCCACCAATTGAGGAAGGAAGCAAGCTGTTCGCCAGTGTGCCAAGGAAATACCATTGAATCAATTGACCAATTGGTACATGCTGCGCCTGGGTGTGCAGAAGCAGCTGCCACTTGATGCAACTCAGCACGACGCCAATATAATAAATTGCGACACATCCAACCAGGAAGCGCATATCGGTCTGCTGAAGAATATTCCAAGCCTGCTGCCAATTGGCAAACTGCCAACCGATCAGAGCCAGGATCAACACTGCGAAGGCAATTCGCAGCCAGTAGAATACGCGCTTCATGCGGTGGTCTGCCCGATGATCAGAAGTGCCCGTGCAAAGGTCAGGCGTAGCTTATAGAGCCGCTCACCAACCTGGCCTGGGATTGTTCGCGCAATACAGCCCAGCAGCCGGCTACCAAACAGCATACCACCGAGCATGCCCTGGATACCCATGAGTGGCCCGTAGATATTCTGTTCATCAACAATACGAAGGCCGGTGTCGCGCATGATTTGGCGCAGGCGGCGGCGCGTGGTAACGAAGCTATGGCTATAATCGCAGTTCCAAAAATCTTCGCGTAGCGCCAGATAATCTGGCGTAACCAGGGCAACGATCCCACCCGGCCGCACGACCCGTGCCATCTCGCTAAGAAGCGTCAGCGCATCCGGGTAGGTCGGGCTATGCTCAATCACATGCGAGGCAAAGGCAATATCAAACTGCCCTGTCTGTATCGGCAATCCAGGCGCAAGTGCACGAATGCCTTGATGGCCGCGCGCATAGGCAGCATTAAGTAAGCGCAGATTGATATCCAGTGCGATATAATGCAATTTCTGCCGCATACACAGATCTGCGAAGATGCCACGGCCTGGGCCAATTTCAAAAACGGAATGTGCCTGGGGTGCAGCCAGCTGCATGCGCGCTAGCACATTCGCCGCCTGCGCTTTTGTCCATGCGCGTCCAGCCGCAGTTGCTGGCAATTCACCATAGTAGTCGTAAAATGGCATTTGTTACCTCAGCAGTGGCCGCATACACCACCAGTATGAAGCGAGCAGCAGTTCGATCAGGCGTTGCGCCAAGCGAGCAAGCGGGCTACTGACTAACCCCGGCACAAACGATAGCCCATGCGCGCTCAGTAATTCAGCATCAGAGATCTGGCGGTCCGCTTGGATCTGTCTGCGCTGCGCCAAGATCTCCTCACGAAAACGCAATACATCACGTGCTGCCGCAATATACGCGGAAAGCCAACCTTTACGCAGCGCAGCCGCAAACAAAATCAGCTCATACAGCAAGATCATGGGTCCACACAGAATAAGCGTTCGCAGCGTATAAATTTTCAGAAGCAGCATCCAGCGGTTACGGTACACTAAAAATGCCCGCCGTTCTGGGTAACTGCCGCTGCCGCGCCAACTTGTCTCTGGGTTACCCTGGAGGTGCAGCACAACCGAGGCTGGGGCAACATAGCTACGCCAGTTGCGTAAGCGCATGCGCAGGGTAAATTCAAAATCATTCAGGTAGATGAAGAAGCGCGCATCGAGCCCGCCCACCGCCAGTGCGCGCTCCCGATGTACCAGGAGCGCGGTTGCGGCCTGCGCGCCTACCTCAAATGGCTGGTTGCCAGGGACATCCGCTGGCTTTGCAAAACCATGATTCAGGGTCATATGGCCAACATAATGTGCAAAACCACCATCATGATGAATCCGATTCTGGCCTGCGAAAACCGCTCGCGAGCTCACCATACCAGTTGCAGGCCAGTAGTGTTGGGCGGTTGCCAGTAATGGTTCTAGCCAGCCAGGCGGCACAGTTGTGTCGTGATCGAGCAGCACAACCCAGGTGGTTCCTGCCTGCGCAAAGGCCAGATTACAGGCGGCACTATGGCCAATATTCTGGCCGAGCACCAAGAGCTGACACTCAGGGTATACAGTGCTCACGATCTCACAGGTCGTATCATGCGAGCCATTATCGATCACAAGCACCGGCACATGGGGTGCGGCGATCCGTAGCGAATCAAGGCATCCGCGTACATACGCCGCTGAGTTATAGGTAATCAGTGCAATCGTAACACTCGGATCGAATTGGTTGTGTATAGCACCTGTCACGGCAATAGACCAGCGGCACGATCGTTTGATACAACCCGTTGATACACAACAACATGCTGCTCAAGGATCTGTTGCCAGCCAAAGGCGCGAACCTGGGCCTGTGCGCGTTGACCTAATGTAGCTCGTAGCGGCGCATCTGTCATCAGCCGCACCAGTGCAGCCCGTAGCGCCAGAATATCTCCAGCTGGAACCAGTACCCCAGCATCACCAACAACTTCAGGCATACCACTAATATCCGTCGTAATCACTGCACATCCAGCACTCAGTGCTTCTAACAACACCACCGGGAAATTATCACGGAGTGAAGGCATCACAAAAATCGCACTGGTTGCATATAATTCCTGGAGTGCTCGCCCCTTTAGAAAACCGGGGAATTCGACCGCAATACCAAGCCGTGCGGCCTGTGCATGGAGCTCTGGTAACACCGGCCCATCGCCTGCAATAACAATTTCCCAATTTGTTATGTCAACTCCTGCCAATGCATCGAGTAGCAGATGAGCGCCTTTACGTGGGAAGAGCCGGCTGACAAACAGGATCCGATTACGGCGCGGCAATTCGGGCAGCACACTTGGCGTAAATCCATATGGAATAATATCGATATGCTTTGGCTCTGCATGTTGTAGAAGCTGCGCCAGATAGCGTGAGGGCGAGATGATTGCATCGGTTTTTCGCACCAACATACGCCATGCAGGTGCCAGCAACCGATGGCCACGTTCAAATCGATCCGGGTTGTAGCCTGGAACATCCGAACCATGGATGGTAATAACACTTGGAATGTGTCGAATCATACGGAGTAAGAGTGCAAGTGGGCCAGTTGGCATCAGAAAATGCGCATGAACGACATCATAATGTACCAGTCGTGTCAGCCAGAGTGTGTAGAAGAATGCGCTGATCAAATAGCTCGCCATCTCAATCGTTAATGCACGCACAGGCGAATGACGTAGTGCTGGTACACGAAATACCCGCAGTAAACCGAATGTTTCCAGAAATGGCATACGCCCATAGCCCATAGTAACGACATCGACAGCATGCCCGGCCTCTGCCAGATGTTCGGAGAGTGCACGCGTAATGGGGCTAGCCCCACCACCAATTGGTGGGTATTCGTAGTTCAGCATCAGAATGCGCATTAACTATTAATCTCTTCACGCACGGCATAAATTGGCTTGGATTGAGTCTCATAATAGGTGCGCACAATCAGTTCACCAAGCAGGCCCATGCTAATAAACTGCACTCCAAGCACAATCATCAACACTGCCAACAGGAGCAGTGGACGATCCGCGAGTGCTGCCCCAGTGGCAAGCTTGAGCCATGTGAGATAGATACCCGTGATCACCCCAAGCCCAAACGCAATCAGCCCTAACAAGCCAAAGATCTGCATTGGGCGCGTTCCATAGCTAAGTAAAAAACGCACCGTGAGGAGATCTAGCACAACGCGTAATGTGCGGCTGATGCCATACTTCGATTTACCAAACTGGCGCGCAGAATGATTTACCGGGATCTCCGCAACCGCCACCCCTTGCCAACTCGCAATTGCCGGAATGAAACGATGCAACTCACCATACAGATTAATGCCACGAACAATATCACTGCGGTATGCCTTAAGCGAACAGCCATAATCATGCAGATACACACCTGTTGACCATGAAATCAGTCGGTTGGCGATCATCGATGGTAGCCGCCGATTAAGAAATGGATCCTGGCGACGCTCACGCCAACCACTCACCACATCGTAGCCTTCATCGACTTTCGCGAGCAGCTTGCCGATATCGGCTGGATCGTTCTGCAGATCCGCATCAATCGTGATCACCACATCACCACGTGCCCTGGCAAACCCAGCAGCAAAAGCAGCTGTCTGGCCAAAATTACGCCGGAAGCGTACCACACGCAGCCGTGGGTCGCGCTCAGCATAGCCACGCAAAAGTGCAAAACTACCATCACGGCTGCCATCATCCGCCGCAATGATTTCATATGGCTTACCAAGCGCCTCAAGTGCTGTTGTGAGGCGCTCGTATAACTGCGGTACACTCTCTTCTTCATTATAGACAGGCACAACGACAGTGACATATGGTCGAGGCGCGGACTCAGAACGAATAGTCTGAGGGTATGCTAGTGTTTCCATGGTTACCCTTTAAGTCGGATGAGCACTGCGGCACACAGACAGCAAACAGTGCCTGCTATTCTACCCGATCTCGCGGCGTTTCCCGAAACTAGGTAGCGGCGGAAGGCGCACGACGGGCAGCAACCCGGCCAGGAGACCACTCGCGACAATCAGTTGGGTCTGTAACATAAATGCATCAGCGGTACGATCCGTGATTGGTGCAACCACCGGGATAATCCAACTGAGGATCAGTGGGTAGTGGGGCCAATCGGGCCGCCAGCGAATTATAACAAATGCAATCCCAACCGCAACATAAACAACCGAAAGGGGTACGAGCAGTGTGTTGAGCAACAAGAGCGTACCCCACCAATCGCCACGCCCATGCCGCCACCAGAGCAAGCCTGCACCAATCGCGAGCGCTGGTCCAATCGGCAGAAACACAAGCGGACGATTGGCGAGCTCT
>JANLSE010000626.1:0-3591 GCA_031362265.1 Roseiflexaceae bacterium | reverse complement strand
TCAACTTGCCCGGTTGCCGCACGGTAGAGCAATGGGTAGTTGTGGCCACCATTCGAGAACTGCAATTGGTGTGTCTCAGTATCCAATATTGCATAGAAACAGGTGACGAACAGTCCCGAGGGCGCATCATTGAGAATCAGCCGGTTGGCCTGTTCCAGAACCGCGACAGGTGAGCGGCCATCACTGGCGGTTGTGCGGAGCACGGTTCGTGAGAGCACCATGAAGAGTGCAGCTGGCACGCCTTTATCGGTGACATCAGCAATCACCAGACCAACGCGTCGTTTGGGCGCTGGTTGGGATTGGCCTACCTTGTGGGGTTGTTCATCGGTGCGCCACAGTTCCAGATTTGTTTCGCGGCGGGCAACCGCCATGCTCTCGCGAATACGTGGCTCTTCTTCATCATCAAGAATAATGAAATCATAGAAATCGCCCCCGACCTGGCGGGCAGCGCGATAAAATGCAACCATACGATAACCAGGTAGTAGTGGGCAGTAGGGTGGTAGGAAGCTCGCCTGGATCGAACGAGCAAAATCGAGCTCTTGTTCTAGGCGCTGGCGAGCTTCTGCTTCACGCTGTAATCGTTCGCGCTCGATGGTTTGTGCAAGCTGACTAGCAAGCAGGCTTAATAACTGGCCTTCGTCTTGGTCGAAACGTCGTGCTGTTCTACTATTCACCATGAGCACACCCGCCGGAGCACTGCCAATCTCAACTGCAACCCCCAAATGGCCGCGAAAATGTTGGCTTTTAAGAAGGGGCGGGAGGTCATCGAGTGCATCGATTGCAAGGTTGCTGCTTTGCTCAGGCAGATACCAGAGGTGCGGGTTAGCTGGATCAAGCACAATTGGGAGGCCTGTTGGTGGAACATACTGCCAACCGTGGGCCGCTATCAGGTTCGCACGGCCCTGCATTTCGTTTGCTTCAATATAGGCGCATGCTTCGGCCTCCAGCATACGTGCGCCAACCCGAACGAGCCGCTGTACCGCTTGGGCAAACGATTCTGCCCCAAGCAAATCGTGTGAGAGGCTCAGCAATGCTGCTTGTTCTTGCACCCGCCGAACCTTAACCTGTTCGTGAAGATTGGTGCGCGCAATTGCGGTACCAAGCAGGAAGCCAATTGCCGAAAGCAACTGGAGCTGTGGTTCTGGGAAGCGACCATAGGCAGTCGTTGCGACATTCAGAATCCCAAGCACTTCATCACCACTGAGGAGCGGTACTGAGGCGTGCTGTGCTAGCGAGCGCTTATCGCCAACCGCCTGGCGTAAGCGGCTACAACGTACCACATTCACGGCCTTACTGAGCTTACCAGCCGTGCATAAATCCTGGCAATTACATTCATCGTTCCAGGCAGGCCCTGGGTATTGGATGGCTGGTGGTAGTTCGTGGCGTGCTGCTAAGCGGAATGCGCCAGCCTCATCGTGCAGAAAGATCCAACCCGTCTGCAACCCCATGAGCTCGACAATATGCGGAAGCGCTGTTTCAAGCGCCTCACGTAGGTCGAGTGCTCGATTGAGGGTTTGGGCAAGCGCATTGAGTGTTGTCAGTTCGGCAATGCGGCGCTGTGCGTCGGTGAGTGCCATAATGTATTTCGGGGTTAGGCGTCGGAGAGCAAGAGCCAATGGTCAACTGCCAGAACGGAGTGGAGCTGACCGTTGACCCTGCCCTCGACTGGTAGGCTAATTCTTCTTAATACAAATCCCCACCCCATCACGAAGTGGGACAATGACCGACTCGAGTTGCGGATGTTCCATAATCGCACGATTGAATTCTTGGATTCCGCGAACCGTCGGCGCGGCATCCTCTTCAAGCACAAGTGCGTTACAGAGCACATTATCGGCGATCAGCATGCCACCCGGGCGCAGACGCGGCACACATAAGTTTAATGCTTTGAGCGCATCGTGTTCACCCGAGAAATGGCGCAAGATATCGAGAAAAATCAGGTCATATGGGCCAGGGAGATGTTCAAGTTCACTAAACCAATCGCCCTCGTGGATGGTGAACTGATCACCATAGCCAGCCTTAGAAATATATTGGCGTGCAAGGTTGAAGCGCTCTGGATTACGCTCAATGGCTGTCAGGCGCCCACCGGCTGGTGCAATAGCACGCAGAAGCCATAGCGCAGCATAGCCTGTCGCCACACCAATCTCTAATGCCTCGCGCGCACCACTGGCTTTGGCGAGCAGGTAGAGCAACTGGCCTTCAACTGGCCCGACGAGCGGAAGCCCACGCGCATGGCCAAGTTGCTCAAGCTGGCTGAGCGCCTCGGGGCGTGGTGGCATCAGTGCCGCAAGATAATCCTCGATCGCAATATTTGTTATATCGTCGCGCACCTGATCCTCCTTTGCGCGCAGCCGAATAGATATTGTTCTGTCATAGAACAATGCGATTGTACCACAATAAAGCACCTCCTGTAGGAGCCACGCCAGTTTAATGGCAGTGGAGGAACAGGAGTACGGCTCTTCGGCGGGCTCAGGGCTCGCTGTCTGGATGGCGAACCTGTCGAACATCTGTTCTCGCACAATACATATTGTACGGTATAATAGCACGATGCAACGAACCATCCGCGTACAATTGAACCCATCGCCCACGCAAGCTGACTCGCTCCGTGCAACGGGTCAGCAGTACACCAGTGCCTTTAATCAGGCGGTGCAATTGGGATGGGATGCGCGTATCGCCAATGCCACCAAGTTGCACTATCTGGTGTACTATCCGGTAAAAGCCGCCCATCCGACACTGGTAAGCGACCTGATCAATACCGCGCGTGCCAAGGCTGCTGAGGCGCTGCGAAGTGCGTTTGAGTTGCAAAAGAAGCCCGATTGCAAGGTGCGCATGCCGCACTCGGATGCGTGTCCACCACGCTATAATGTGCATACCTACCGTGTGGATTGGGAGAGTTGCACGGTTCGGATGAGTACCGTGACCGGTCGTCAGACGATCCGCTTCACAATTCCTCAGTACAGCGCGAAGTGGGCAGGCTACCCGACCGACACCGCCGATCTGCTGTTTCGGTATGGGTGTTGGTGGCTGCATATCGTGGTAACCGTTCCCGCTCCTGATATTGCACCATCTGAACAGGTAATGGGTGTTGACCTGGGTATCGTGCGACCGGCGGTTACGAGCAACAATCACTTCCTGGGCAAGCGCGCTTGGAAGGCGTTGGAAGGCAAACTGTTTCATCTGAAGCGGGCGCTGCAAAAGCAGGGCACGAAGTCTGCCAAGCGGCATCTCAAACGGGTTCGCTGCAAACAAGCCCGCTTCCGGCGCGATTGCGACCATGTGCTGAGTAAACAGGTTGTGCAGTCGGTGCAACCAGGAAGCACGATTGTGATCGAGAGTCTGACGAACATCCGAAAGCGTACCAAGGTCAGACGCAAGACCGCAACGAGCCGCCGTATTCATGGGTGGTCGTTCGCGCAACTCAGAGGTTTTATCGCGTACAAAGCCGAAGAACGCGGGTGTACGGTGGTTGCGGTTGACCCGCGACATACCTCCCAGGCGTGTAGCCGGTGTGGGCATATCGCCCACAACAACCGTCGTTCGCGGGGGCGTTTTGTCTGTCGCGTGTGTGGTGTTGAACTGCATGCTGATTTGAAT
>JANLSE010000602.1:0-15048 GCA_031362265.1 Roseiflexaceae bacterium | reverse complement strand
CAATCAGGTGATGCGGTACCGCTTGCTGCTCAGCCTGGGTTGGCTTGGCGGTGCCAATGTCCATGCTGCGGTAAACCTGGCGTGAATCCGCCGAGACGATTTCACCACCAAGACGTTGCGCTAGCTGGATTGCGATTGCTGTTTTGCCAACAGCAGTAGGCCCAACAATTGCGATAAGTGGCGGGTGTGTCATACGAGGTATTGTACCATGAGCGCAAGAACGCAAGAACGCAAGAACGCACGAACGCACGAACGCAAAGGCGCAAAAGCGCAAGAGCGCAGGAACGCAGGGACGATGGAGCGTTTGTTTGTTTTGCGTTATGCGCTATGCGCTATGCGCTGCACGCTATATGTTATACTTGTGAAGAGTTACACAAGCTGGAGGAGTGTGGTGGACAGAATTCTCGTGACTGAGCAGATTGCTGCTGAAGGGTTAGCCGCATTACAGGCTGGCGCACAGGTCGATCTGCACACAAATCTGGAGAAGGCTGCGCTATTGGCAATGTTGCCAGAATATGATGCGCTAGTAGTGCGAAGTGGCACACGAGTCACTGCCGAGGTATTGCAAGCAGGAACGAAGCTGCGTGTCGTTGGTAGGGCCGGTACTGGTGTCGATAATATTGATGTTGATGCTGCTACCCGCTTAGGCATTACGGTTGTGAATGCGCCCGCCTCAAACAGTGTCGCAGTTGCAGAACTTACGATTGGGCTGATATTGTCATTAGCCCGCCATATTCCACAGGCACGTGCTTCATTGCAGAGTGGCAAATGGGAACGCAACAAATATATGGGCTTTGAAGTGCGTGGGAAGACCTTAGCATTGATCGGGCTTGGCCGCATCGGTGCAGAAGTAGCCCGCCGCGCACGTGCGATGGAAATGCGAGTCGTAGCGTATGATCCAGTTGTTTCAACCGAGCGAGCCGGGCAACTGGGTGTCGAGCTAGTCACACTGAATGAAGCGCTTGGCTTGGGCGATTTTATCTCGCTGCATGTGCCTCTGGTGGATGCGACACGCAATATGATCAATGCAGCGCGTATGCAAATCATGAAACCAGGTGCCTGCCTGATCAATGCAGCGCGTGGCGGTATTATTGAAGAGACCGATCTGCTGGCGGCGCTTGAATCTGGGCACTTGGGCGGTGCGGCACTGGATGTTTTCGAGCATGAGCCGCCAACAAGCAGCCCGTTACTAGGCCACCCTAAATTGATTGGCTTGCCGCATTTAGGAGCCTCCACACTGGAAGCCCAAGCGCTCTCTGGTGTTGATGTTGCCGAAGGTGTGTTAGCAGCGCTTTCGGGCGGTACTCCGCGCTATGCGGTGAATGCGCCCTATATTGAGCCAGAGGATCAAGGTGTACTTGGGCCATACATTGGGCTTGGGCGCCAGCTTGGTGCATTGTGTGCCGGGCTTGTGCATGAACCGGTGCGCCAATATGAGTTTGAGTATCGTGGTGAGCTTTCAGAAGTTCTGACGATTGCGCCTATCCGTATGGCAATGCTACAGGGGCTACTCGCTGCCGCTACCGAAGAACGAGTTACACCGGTGAATGCACCAATTCTCGCGCGTGATCGTGGGTTACGCTTCCAGGAATTTCGCACGCCAGACGATAACAGCTATGCTGGTTCGGTCATTCTTCGCGCTGTAACGGCTGATGGGCCGCGTGAGTTTTGTGGCACCTTCGTTCATGGCCAGCCACATGTTGTTGTGGCCGATGGTTACCTGGTGACGTTTGTGCCACAAGGGCCACTGCTCTTTGCCTACAATAGCGACCGGCCCGGCATGATTGGGCGGGTAGGGACGCTCCTGGGCGCGGCGGATGTCAATATCTCGAGCATGGATGTTGGCCGAACTGGCCCACGTCAATCGGCGATGATGGTTGTGCGCCTTGATGAACCCTGCCCACTAGAGGTTGTCCGCCAGATCGAGCGGATCGATGGAATCAGTAAAGCGATTACTTTGGTATTGTGAAGCGATATCATGTAACGAATTGTGTAACATTTGCGTACCTTTTGTATGAGGCCATGATACCACTGTGGTATGGGCCGCAACGAACGGAGTATTGGCAATGTTCACTCTACTGATGGTACTGCAGGATCAGAGCGACCAAAGCGGCGGCGGGATCGGTGGATTGATTGGGCTTGTCTTTGCAATTGCAGTGGTTGCGGCTCTCTGGCAAGTCTTCACGAAGGCAGGTAAGCCAGGTTGGTATGCGATTATCCCGATTCTGAACACAATTACGATTGTTCAGGTTGCAGGGAAACCGTGGTGGTGGTTCCTGCTCCTGCTCATCCCAATCGTCAACATTGTTATTCTTGTTCTGGTCATGCTTAGTTTGGCAAAAGCATTCGGTAAGGGCGTTGGCTTTGCGATTGGGCTGATCCTATTAGCACCAATCTTCATTATGATCCTTGGCTTTGGCAAGAGCCAGTATCAAGGTGCACCGGCGTAATAGCCTACATCGGTTGGTAAACATTACTGGTTAGGGGTCTACGCATTTGTGTGTAGACCCCTAACCTTGTAGCTCTTCCTTAACGCTCCTCTTCCTGCCAGAGCTGGCGCATCTCCTCACTCTGGTTCAACACTTCTGCAAGTGTGCCGATTGCATCGATTCGTCCAGCCTTTAGTACAACCACCTGATCTGCTCGCCGCAATGCTGCTCGCCGATGTGAGACTGCCAGAATTGTACGGGTTTTAGGCTTCTGTGGCTGCTCGGGATTGTGTGCTGTATGCTGGGCGCTGGAACCCAGCCGTTCCCAAAGGAGATGCTCGGTCTCGACATCAAGCGCGCTGGAAAGATCATCGACAACCAGAAGTTGTGTGTTGCGCACGAACATACGCGCAGCAGCGGCGCGCTGGATCTGGCCGCCGGAGAGCCGTACCCCACGTGGGCCAACCACTGTCTCGAGTCCTTGCTCTAGGCTTGCGATATCGCTTTCGAGAACTGCGGAGTGCAGCGCGTTGGGTAGATCGACACTCTCTTCTGCGATTCCAAGCAGAATATTTTCGCGTAGTGGAGCGCTGAATAAGCGTGGTATTTGGGGAGTGTATGCAGCATTCGGCAGCCGAAAGAACGCTGCAACGTCATCAATGTCTGTGCCATTCCACTGGATACGGCCTGCATCATGTGGCAGCAACCCTAACACGGCGCGCAGTAGTGTAGTTTTGCCGCTACCAATGCGCCCCGTAACAACCGTGAGTGATCCGGGTGGTAAACTCAGGGTGATATCCTCAATTCCACCACCGCCAGTGTATCGATAGGTGAGCTTGTCAATCGCAAGCAACGCAAGGTTTGACTCAGCAGAACTCGCAGGGCTTGGGGCGCTGCCATTCGATCTATATGTGTTTTTTTGCTTATTTGCGCCAACCCATTCGTGGACTAACACATCGCTCGGTTCACCAGGGACGAGGGCTGTCAGGCGTTTGATCGCTACTGCTTGCTGGTTATAATCGCCAATGAACGTACCCATGAGTGAGGGTAGTTCAGTTGCAAATTGAAGATAGAACAGGAACAGGGCAAAATCACCAACGCTGAAACTTCCTGCACGCATGGCCTGGCCTGCCATAAGCAGAATGACTCCAGTGCCAAACGCGACGGTGATACTATTGAATGACCAGAGTAACTGCCAGAGCACATCCTTCTTGACGCTCACATTACGGCGACGCTCGCCTAACCCATCAAGTTGCTCTAGCGCGCCAGATTCCGCCCCCGCAAGTTTGATTGCCTGCACAGCACCAAATAACTCGCCTAAGAAACCGGTGACCCGATCTGATGCTTCGCGGTCGGCCTGCAGCAACCACATAAACCGCGCCCATGCCACACGAGTCACAATGGTTGTGAGGAATAGTGGAAGTACAATAATCAGTGTGATCGTGAGATTAATGCTGCCCATCACACCCACGGCGATCACAAACGCAACCAGATGCCCAGCGACATGTGGTAGCCATGTAGGGAAATCGGACACTTCGTTAACATCATCGCTATAGCGATTCACTGCCTCACCAACTGGAATTGGCAATTCAACAGCGCCAGGGCGGCGCAGGAGTGCGGCAAACATGTTACGACGTACAAACCCGCCTACATCTGCACGGAATGTTGCCCCACCCCAAATATCTGGGAATGAAGATGCCAGGCGTGCTGCTCCTGCCGCCACATAGAGCGCCACAAGTGTCCATACATTGAAGCCAGCACTCTGCCGACCAGTAATTGTATCAAAGACGGCTCGCTCAATCAGGCCAAGTGCAACAGGCGCAGCCAGAAAAACGATATGAAACAGCGAATGAATGCTAAAACTCCAGGGCGCATACTGGATAATTGCCCAGTTGAGCGGCCATGTTGCCATAGTGCGCACTTCTTTAGGGCTGGATGTATCAACCATATATATAATCCTTTAATAACGGTACTGAATCTAGATACGGAGACACGGAGACTAGATAGCGCAGAGCGCACAGCGCAAAACAGGCCAACGGTACGCATAGCTCTTGCGCTTTTGCGTTCTTGCGCTTTTGCGTTCTTGCGCTTTTGCGCTCTGCGCTCTGCGCTGTCCTATACCAACTCCTCTTGCATCCCAACACGCAGGAGTGCAGAAAAGCGTGATTCGGGGTTGGCCGCAAGTTTTGCCCGTGCACCAAATTCAGCAATCTGGCCCTGCTCCAAAATAAGAATAGTATCACTACGTTGCACAGTTCCCAGCCGATGGGCAATGATGATTGCGCTACGTCCCGCCAGCAGGTGTGTCACCGCACGCTCAAGTAAGCGCTCTGTTGCGGGATCTAGGCGACTCGATGCTTCATCCATAATCACGAGTCCTGGGTTATTGAGGAAAACGCGTGCAAAGGCAAGCAATTGCGCTTCACCAGCCGATAACCCAAGGCCACCCGGCCCGAGTTGTGTATCCAAGCCTGCCGGAAGGGCTCGTACCCACTCCAGAAGGCCTAGTTCGCCGAGTGCTTGTTCGAGTGTTGTGTCGGAAATCGTTGAGCGGAAGAGTGTCAGGTTATTGCGGATGCTAGCTTGGAAGATCTGGACATCCTGTGTGACGACCCCAACCCGTGCGCGCAAATCGTGCTGCGCAATCGCGCGTAGTTCGATACCGCTTAGCTGGATCGAGCCTGTATCTGGATCGTAGAGTCGTGCGAGCAGGCGTGCAAGTGTGGATTTACCACTCCCAGTACGGCCAAGTAACCCTAGGGTTGTTCCAGGTTCTAGTGTGAATGAGATATTGCGTAGAACGGATGGCTGAAGCGCTGGCAGTTGAGCATCAGCATCAGCCACTGGGTTTTTTTCGCCCTGTGCTAGTGATTGCTGGCTTTCTGTTGGTTGGTCGTCGTATGTGAAGGTTACCCCTGCAAACGCAACCGCCAACGGGCCAGTGGGGAGGGAGGCTGTTGCGGTTTGATACATACGCGATTGGGTTCTGAGTAACTCTGCGATGCGCCCGATGCTTGCGATTGCCTTTTGGAGATCCTGAACCTGTTCGCGAATGGCTTCTAGTGGGCCAGAGAGCATACCAATATAGACAACGATCAGGAATGCTGTGCCAATCGTGGCTTGGCCATTACTGTAAAGCGTAGCGCCAACCCCTAGCCCAATTGCGTAGCCAAGCAAGAATAGAAAATTGGTTCCCACAAATGTCGCATTCGCTGTCAATTCGGCCCTGCGGCGCTGCTGTAGCTGTTGATCGGTGCGTTTGGCAAGCTGTTCAAGCGCATAGTGTTCGGCACCATTCGAGCGAATATCCTCGGTTGCGACCATGCGCTCCTCAAGAAAGCTGACTGTCTCGGTTTCAGCGGTTCGTAGCGCAGCCCAGCGGCTGACAGTAATGCGCTGGAGCGCCAATAATGCGGCAAATACACTCACCGCATACAGGCTTAAGCCAAGCCCGACCCGCCAATCTTCACGCAGCAGGAGTACGAGGATGCCAATCACCAGTAGTCCATTACTGAGTACTTGCAAGCTAAACTGCGAAAAGAAATTGCGTAGTGCATCGCAATCACCATCGATCCGCTCCAGCATTTCGCCGGGGGTGTGGGTCTTGTGGAAACCCATATCAAGCTGCAGCACATGGCCGGTGAGATCGCGGCGTAGTCGGTTGGTCGCACGCCAACCGAGATCCTCACCAACATAGGTAGTTGCAAGGATCGCGCTGCGCTGTAGAATCGCGAGGATGATAAACGCCAGAGCGGTGCCAAGCGTTTCAGCGCCGACACCATTGGTCTGGGTAGCATCGACAAACGTTTGTAAAACTTGTGGAACACCCAACTGCGCTAGAATCCCGATCACAAGCAGAAGTGCCAGGAGAATCGTGCGCCAGGGATAGTAGCGCAGGTAATTCTGCAAGAGTGCAATCGCTCGCGTTGGTTGTGGAGTCGTGAGTATTGTCATGAATAGATCCTTGACTGAACAAGTGCAGCACAATCGGTGGGTGGTGCAATGGAATGGCACCCATATTCAATATTGTGCACTCGTAATGACGTAAAGACTTGTGGATATGGTGTCATCGCGCAGCCTCCAGATCACCCATCAGATAGCGTGTCCACAGATCGGCGGCGATATCAGTTGGGTTGGCGCTGATGCCATAGCGCGCAAAGAAGCTACACACACGGGCAATATCACGTTCGAAAATCGGGTAAATCTCGCTACTGTAGCGTGGATCAACCATCTGTGCGAAATCGATCACGGTGACATTTCCTTCCCAGTATAGGATGTTATAGGCTGAAAGATCGCCATGGATACGGTTATTTGCCAAGAACAGTCCAATATTGTCGATCAGTAGCTCAAAGAGTGGCTGGGCCTCGGATCGATCCAAGGTGACATCGCTGAGGCGTGGCGCAGGCACTTCAGCACCAATCCATTCCATCAGAATGGCATTGCCGGCCTGTGCATAGGTATGTGGCACGGCGGCGCCTACCAGCGATAGTTCCTGTTGAACCTGGTATTCGGTCTCGATCCAATCGGCGACCTGGAGCGCACGCCCACGGCTATTGCGTGACTCGCTTGAGCGTCGCCCGCGCTCCCCACGTTGTGGCCGACCGTGCTCATCGTGGCGCGCGCGACTATCCCGGTAGACGGCATCATTCTTCAGGCTGCGGAACATACGTGGCCGGTAGACTTTGGCCGCCAGATATTCTGCACCAGTGCTGGGATGCGCGATACAACAATAGACAGTCGCTTCCTTGCCACTGCTGGCCTGGCTGATCACATCGGTGATTAACCCTTGCTGATGAAAGACCGATAATGATGATAGAATCCAATCCGAATCGCGTCGTGAGGCCAGAAAAGTTGGGTTGAATGCCTCCGGGCCATGCTCCTCGTGTTGCTCTCGCAACCAACGTTGTACATCGCGATTCGCTTCATAACTCTGCTTCTTAATAGCTCGTTTCACAAACACCCCTTTTTGGGTATAAGAAAACCGCCGGGTAATCGATACCCAAGCGGTCAGTATAAATCAACCGACCACAAGGCGATGATACCTATAGGATCGTTCTTCTGCAGAACAGATCAAACAGGGCATTCATCCACGCCTGTGGCCAGAAGGATATGATGCTTTAGTGCTATCTGCTCAGGGTTACTTAGGCGTTAGCCCACCACAAAACAGTGCGCGATAGCGCAACACCTACGCTTTAGCGTAAAAGACAACAGGCGCGTTAGCTCACGCACACCGCTACTAGGATCGCGGATGCGTTGCGGAGATTGTTAGCCTGTACTGTCATGATGGTACTCCTTGATCGAATCGACTGATAGCTGAGCATAGCAGCCATAGATTTGGTTGTCAATCCGTCTTCGGGCGGAGTGCCTAATGGGTTATTTGTGCGCTAAGCGGTACTAGCGTGGCTCACGCGAAGGCCGCAATGGTGCGATTGGTTGCAGGAGCTTGCGCCGTTCTGGCGTAAGGCGTGCAAGCAGGTCAGGTGAATATTCATAGCCAAAGCGGGTAGCACCCCAACTGACACCATAGCGGTAGATCGTCACACGGCGTTCACCTTGATTGGTGCGGCTACTGCCACCATGCATAAGGCCATCTACAAACAGCAGCGCATCACCCTTCTGGAGATAGACCTCGACTGCGCCATCAAGGTGATCCATCCGGTCGAGCTTCATGTAATCACCAGCATTGGGGTGCGGGAAGTTGGATTTATGGCTACCGGGAATGACCATTGTTGGGCCATCACCAGGGCCAACATCCGTTAATGCCACGATGATATTACACTGCCCGCAGCGAAATACGCCATGCTCATACAAATAGCGCCCGCGCAGAGCGCCACGATAGCCGCCTGAGTGAACGGGGTGATGCCCGCCAGAGCGCCGTACCGAAAGCATGCACTCATCGATAAACAAGCCTTGGACGTATGAATCTTCTTCACCACAGTAATGGCGTACATAGTTGATCCAGCTCGGGTGATCGATCAGTTCTTCGAATGGTGTACCAGCCTCAACACAATTATGCAGCTCCAGTCCTGTCGATGCGGTATAGTCGCGGCGCTGAGTATTGCCATACCATTCGCCATACTCCAATGGCGGTAAGGTGTCGATCGCCTGATTGAGCGCGTCGAGTAGGCTTGGCTCAACTGCTTGTTTCAACACCAGATATCCGCGCAGGTCGAAGAAAAAATCATCTAATGCAGTAGGTTGACGGGTTTCCATTGGTGCTCCTTCTATGCGGGTGGCCGCAACAGGGCGCTCAAACGGTGTTGCTCGTATATGATCTGTGTGCTGATAGCGCTTATTTAGACAATGCTATGGGTCATGTTCCTGCGGCGCGTGCTGCCTCGATTAAGCGCGAACGTGGCAGGATGAGGCGTGAGAGCCAGATGACATGCACAAGTGGAACCGCCAAAGCCGCCAGACTCGCCGATGCCCACACAATCGATTGATTGACTCCCAGCCCTTCAAGGCCTGGAACGAGTGCCGCTCCAAACACCCCTACCGCTAGGTAGGCGATCACAAACTGCATCGATTGCACCTGCTCCTGCATAATATGGGCATGAAGCGTCCGGCCTGCGGTGCCTGCATAGAGTGCTACCTGCTCTTGAATCTTACGTTGGTTATAGCGTGCATTAATTGCAAGACTAACTCCCAACCCAATCAGCGCCAGAAACCAAATCCCAGGGCGATCAATCAGCCCTAGCAGTACCGACTCCGCACACACAATTATAAAATAGATCAAATTATGGATTGGGTCGAATGGCCAACTGACATACGATAATGCATATAAAATAAAGGCAACCCATACCATAAACACAATCAGCAAACTAGCAGGCGCATACAGTAAACGCGAGGGATCGCCGGAGAGCAGCAGATCCACCAGCCGCGGAATCAGTGTGGCCAATGGAATACCCTGTAATACACTCGCTAAGGTCAATTCAACACCAGTCGCCAAGCCCTCAAGCTCGGGATTGCGCCCAGCGGCGGGTGGTACCTCTAGGGGCGGTAAATCCATCAAAAACCTCTCCGACAGTGCTTCGTAGAGCTTCAATTATACCATGCTACAATGAAACCATAGAACGCACAGCGCAGAGCGCACAGCGACTCACTACTGCTTACATGCTCTTGCGCTCTTGCGCTCTTGCGTTCGTGCGTTCTTGCGCTCTTGCGCTTTTGCGCTCTGGCTAGAATGATAACTGCACATGCAGAAAGGTATGCTTCCTATGACAGATCCACGCATTGCGAAAATGGCACAGGTGCTTGTACATTATTCACTCGCGCTGAAACCCGGCCAACTCTTTCGCATCACAAGCTCGCCACTCGCTGCCCCACTGATTCGTGAATTAACACGCGAGGCACTACTTGCTGGTGCACACCCGATTACTCGCATCAATATTGAGAGTGTTGATGAGGCCTTCTACACCTACGCTTTAGATGAGCAGTTGCGCTATGTACCCGTGATGACACAAGCCGAGATCGAGGCGATCGATGCCACTATCTCGATTATTGCGAGCGAGAACACCCGCGTACTCAGTGGTATCGACCCAGCAAAGGTAGCTGCTCGCCGACAGGCAATGCGCCCGATTC
The DNA here is from genome assembly GCA_031362265.1 of Roseiflexaceae bacterium. Lineage (GTDB taxonomy): Bacteria > Chloroflexota > Chloroflexia > Chloroflexales > Roseiflexaceae > JANLSE01. The sequence goes on along the minus strand of JANLSE010000602.1, from coordinate 5,038 downwards.
AGGAGCGTGTGATGCAGCGTGCCGCCGAAGAAACCCTGAACTGGTGTGTGGCTCTCTACCCAACCCACGCTGGCGCGCAGGATGCCGATCTCTCACTGGCCGATTACGAGGATTTTGTATATGCCGCATGTAAGCTGAATGCTGCCGATCCAGTGGCCGCCTGGCATGCTGCCCGCGATGAGCAGCAACGCATCACCGATTATCTCAGTAGCCACGATACGATTCGGCTTGTTGCACCCGATACCGATTTGACATACCGAGTCGCCAAGCGCCCATGGATCAACTGCTACGGCGATATGAACTTCCCCGACGGCGAGGTTTTCACTGGGCCAGTAGAAGATGCGGTTGATGGCCATATTCGTTACAGTTTTCCGGCGCTTTACGCAGGTCGTGAGGTCAGTGATGTCCGGCTGTGGTTCGAAGGTGGTAAAGTCGTTAAGGCGACCGCCGCCAAAGGCCAGGAACTGCTGGATTCGTTGCTTGCCATGGATGAGGGTGCGACCCGACTTGGTGAGGTCGCATTCGGTACAAACTACGATATCACCCGCTTTAGCCGCAATATTCTTTTTGATGAGAAGATCGGTGGTACTGTCCATCTCGCGCTTGGTGCGGGATACCCTGAAACTGGTTCGCTCAATCGATCCGCGCTTCATTGGGATATGATTTGCGATATGCGCCAGGATTCTGCTGCTTATGCCGATGGTGAATTGTTCTACAAAGATGGCAAGTTCTTGATATAAACGCTGGAGCATTGGAGCATTGGAGCATTGGAGCATTGGAGCATTGGAGCATTGGAGCATTGGAGCATTGGAGCATTGAAGCATTGAAGCAAGCTTACCCAAGTACATGTTACTATGTCACCATGTCACCAATGCCACCATGTCTCCGTGTCACCATGTCTCCGTGTAGGGCATATGAATATATATGATGTCTTAGTGATTGGTGCGGGGCCGGCTGGAACAGCAATTGCAGCGGCATTGGCCGAGCAAGGGTTACGGGTGCTTGGCCTTGCGCCTGAGGCACCAAGCACACCATGGATCAATACCTATGCTGCTTGGGCAGATGATGTTGATACAATTGGGCTGGGGCATTTCCTGCAATATCGTTGGCAAGATTGTGCGGCGTATACAGATCAGCGCGAACTAGCACTACACCGCACATACGGTTTATTCGATAACCAACGGTTACAGCAGCACCTGCTGACAATCGCTGAATCGGGTGGCACTCGCTGGCAGATTGGCAGTGCAACACGTGTTGAGCACCATAATGCACATTCAGTTGTTCATACCCGCACGGGGATGGAGTATGCCGCTCGGCTGGTGATTGATGCGAGTGGCCATCGGCCAGCACTGATGCAGCGCCAAGCAACTCCTGGTTTGGCCTATCAGGCCGCTTATGGAATCATCGCTACCTATACACGCCCGCCAGTGCATGCGAACCAGATGGTATTGATGGATTATCGTTCTGAGCATCTTTCGGCCGCAGAACGCTCTGAGCCGCCAACGTTTTTGTATGCAATGAATCTTGGTGATGGCAGGTATTTTCTGGAGGAGACATCCCTTGCCCATGCCCCAGGTCTATCGCTAAAGACGCTCGAACGGCGGTTGCATCAGCGGTTGACGGCCCAAGAGATTGAGATTAAGGAAGTGCAGCATGTTGAACGCTGCTTCTTCCCTATGAATCCAGCTCTGCCAGATCGTAAGCAGCGTGTGATTGGGTTTGGTGCTGCGGCCAGTATGGTGCATCCGCCATCGGGTTATATGGTCAGTGCGACCCTTGCTGCCGCGCCGGGTATGGCTCAGGCGATTGCTCGCGCACTTGGGGCGGCTGGCGCAACCCCATCAGCGGTGGCACATGCCGCCTGGCAGGCGCTTTGGCCAAATGACCGAGTACAACGGCGCTATCTATACCTCTTTTGTCTCGCTAGCCTGATGCGTTGTAATCAACAGCAGACCCAAGAGTTCTTCCAAACCTTTTTTGAGCTTCCCTATCACCAATGGTCAGGCTACTTCTCTGCAACCCTTACGACACCGGAATTGTGCCGCACAATGTGGCAAATCTTTGCACGCCTGCCATTCGGCACTCGTATGCCACTTGTCCGTTCGGTGGCAAGTGAATCTGGGTTACTTTGGCAAGCTGTACGCGGGTAAAATGGCGTGGTTCAGGATTTTGGTGGCTTGACGTTAATGGGACATTTAAGGGTTGGAACACAGTATGTAGAAATATGTTGTCCTTGAGCGTTGATTTTGTTCTTTTGCGCCTTTGCGTCTTTGCGCCTTTGCGTCTTTGCGTTAAAACCTACCGTCGAACAAGAAATGTGGGAGTGGATGCGCTCAGATGACGTACTTATAGCCTGCGTGCAAAGAGCGCGGCCATGATTGCTCGGCCAAGACTGCTGACCGCAAAGAGGATTGTATATTGGGTGAGTACTGCAGGCCCAAGCACAAACTGTTCTGGGCCAAGCGCACTCGCAATGATGCCGCCAAGTAACCCCGCAACAAACGTACCAAGGCCGGTTACTGCGCCATAGAATGCCAGGAACGCCCCACGCCCTTCGGCTGGTGCGCGCTCCATCACAAGGTTGACCATGCCTTGAGTAATACCTGGCCAGAATATCCCGGAAAAGATTGAGGTGAGCCAGAGTGGGATTTGGTTTTGCGGTGTGGAGAATACCCATCCCCAGGGCAGCAAAATCACCCCGAGCATCGAGCCGACCAGCACAGTCTTGTTGCCGAGCCGATCTTGGAGTCGCCCGATCATTGGCTGGGTGAAAATGGCAACAACACTTGTGGCAACCGCAAATTGTGCAAGTAATGTGAATGAGAGGCCAAGCGTTCGGATACCATACGCATTGAAGAATGGCGAAGCGATTCCTGTCACAAGCGCCCAGCCGGTGGCAAGAATACTCAGCGACCGGAAGCTCTCTACACGAAATGGGGCGCTAAAGAGTTCCTTGATCTGTACACGCTCACGGCGGCGCATGGGCGGTTCCGGCTGGCGCGCCAGAACGGCAATACCCGCTAGCGCAGTAACAATCGAAATCGCAAAGAGAATCGCATAGCCAAGCGCATCCTGCTGGCTCGTTCGTAATTGATCAAGAATGATCCCGGCACCCCATGTCGCGATGATTGCACTGACACTCGCGATCGTATTGCGTGTGCCAAAGTAGCGCCCGCGCTGGCGAATCGGCACCAAATCGGTCATCCAGCTTGTCCATGCATTGGTTGTGATGCCAATCAGCGCCTGTGAGATCACCAGAACAAGCAGGAAGATGGCAAGCCTTAATGGAGCGGGCAGGCCAATAAAGGGGAGCAGCGCGATGATGACCCATACGCCACGACTGATTGTAGCAGAGACAACCGTCAGCAAGCGCCGCTGGCCTGTTCGTTCTTCGAGATAGGCACCCACGAATTGAAACAGTTGGCTTACAAAGGGCAGCGCACCAATCACACCCAGTTCAAACGCATTTGCCCCTAGAAGGAGTGCAAAACCCGTTAGAAATGCGCCTGCCGTAATGTTGACGTAGATATTGGAGAGTGTGCCCTCAATGATTGAGAGCCGTAGACCGCGCTGAATCTGGGATGGACTGAGCGATTGAGGTGTGCTCGTGGTCATGGCAGAAAGCCTTGATCGGTGGATGACCTATGCCCAAGACGGATGCTCATGAAGGATGCCCAACGACCAACTGGCGACATGTGGCCTGTGCTATCGGGCATCCGTCAGAATATCACACGCGCTCGATATATTCCCCGGTTCGGGTATCAACCTTCAGGTGATCGCCCTGGTTGATGAAACCTGGCACTGAAATAATCGCCCCAGTTTCGAGTGTCACTTGCTTAAGCACATTTGTGGCAGTATCGCCACGTACAGCTACAGAGGCTTCGATAACCTCGAGGACAACATGGACTGGGACTTCTACGCCTAGAATCTTGGTATCGTCGTAAAATAGGATGGCAGCCATTTCATTATCTTTAAGGAACTTGGCACCATCGCCAATCACATCTTCGGTCAGTTCTAGCTGTTCGAAGCTCTCGGTATCCATGAAGTGGAATGTGTCGCCATCTCTGTATAGAAACTGCATTTCGCGCTTTTCAACACGCACAATCTCAATATCTTCGCCAGCGCGGAAGCGCTCATCGATCGTTTTGCCAGTATTTACATTCTTTAGTTTGGTGATGACCATTGCACGCCAGTTTCCTGGTGCGTGGTGATGGAATTCAACAACACGGTGCAGTTGGCCATTAAAGCGGATGATAATACCATTCCGCAGATCAGTTGTGGTTGCCATACAACTATTTTCTCCACACGATGAACGCCGCCCAAAGAGCGGCGCGATTTCACAGGTACGATTAACCTGTCGACATTATACCAGTGCGTGTGTGAATGGGCAAATAATCGCTTGGTCAACATCCGTTACAATACGAGTCCTTTCAATCTGAAGCTGTATGGAGGTTCATGATGCGCCCGCGACCGACGCTTCGTATTCTATTCTATGCAATCGTTGCACTGTTAATGTTAGCCGAACTCTTCTTGAGCAATATTGGCTCGCTTTTAAATCTAGAGGCAACCGCTGCTATGGTTGGCCTCACACCAGATAGCGAGCGCGCTCGGCTGCTGACCCTGATTGTGTTTGATGCGCTAGCTGGTATTGGCGCAATACTGGTACTATGGGTATTATTCGGCCAGAGGGCAGCTGCGTTTGGGCGCACTGGTGCATGGATGGTGGTCGCTGGGATGCTGCTGTATGGCATCTACCAGATCTATTCGGCGTTGTTTATTCTGGCGCCAGAATGGCAGCCAAGTATTCTTGGCGTTGGCGTCACCTATGTCGTGGTTGGTATCGCAGCTTGGCGAATTGGGCGGCCACTGATTACACCCAACACATGACAAGAATATGGGCCGCTGTATGGGCAGAATGATCAAGAGAGTGGTGCCGAGCAGCCGCTCTCTTCCGCTAATCTGCAGGAACGTCTACCTCACCTATCCGCTGCACATTCGACTGCGCGTTCGACTGAGCTCACGCCGAAGTCTCAGGGCT
>JANLSE010000600.1:0-10045 GCA_031362265.1 Roseiflexaceae bacterium | reverse complement strand
ACACTCTTCGATAGCCAGCGCGAGGAGACCCTCGATCGTCAGGCGCCGCTGGCTGCGCGTATGCGCCCGCGCACAATCGACGAGTATGTAGGCCAAGAAAAAATTGTTGGCGCGGGAAGGTTGCTACGCCGGGCAATTGCTGCCGACACACTCTTCTCGATCATCCTCTGGGGGCCACCCGGGAGTGGCAAAACCACACTCGCTCGCATTATTGCCGAGACAACCAGTGCACACTTCGAGCCAATCTCGGCTGTCTCAGCTGGTGTCGCCGATCTGCGCCGGATCGTGAAGGAAGCCCAGGATCGGGTGGGCATGTTCCAACAGCGTACGGTCGTTTTTATCGATGAGATCCACCGCTTCAACAAAAGCCAGCAAGACGCAGTTCTACCCTATGTTGAGGATGGCACAATCATCCTGATTGGGGCAACAACTGAAAACCCCTCATTTGAAGTCAATGCGGCGCTGCTTTCACGTGCACGCGTATTTGTGCTCGACGCATTGAGTGATGAACAGATTGGTGCGTTGGTTGATCGCGCTCTGATTGACACTGAACGTGGACTCGGCAGTATGGATGTCCTATTGGCGGCGGATGCTCGTGGCTACCTGCTCAATATGGCAAATGGTGATGCGCGCACGGCCCTGAACGCACTTGAGGCGGCCGTGATGTCGAAGGCTCCGGCGATTGGTGGCAAGCGCCTTATCACTGTGAACGATATCCGTGAGGCATTGCAAAGCCGGGCGACGCGCTACGACAAGAATGGCGAACTGCACTACGATGCCATTTCTGCCCTGCATAAATGCGTGCGTGATAGCGACCCCGATGCGGCACTCTACTGGCTTGGGCGCATGCTAGAGGGCGGCGAAGATCCACTCTATATCGTACGGCGGGTGGTACGCATGGCAATGGAGGATATCGGTCTTGCGGATCCACAGGCGCTACCCATAACGATTGCAGCTCAACAGGCAGTACACTTTATGGGCCAACCCGAGGGCGATTTAGCGCTCGCACAGGCGGTAGTGTATCTTGCACAAGCGCCAAAAAGCAATGCGGTACATAAGGCCTTCGGCGCTGCAATGCAAGATGTTGCTGAAACGCGCAACGAGCCGGTGCCATTACATCTGCGCAATGCGCCAACGAAGCTTATGAAAGGCCTGGGTTATGGCGAGGGCTATAAGTATGCCCACGATTATGAAGAGGCACAGGTTGATCAGGAGCACTTCCCAGCAAATCTTCAAGGTAGGCGCTACTATGAGCCAACCGGTCGTGGCTTTGAGCGTGAGATTCGCGAGCGATTGGCATGGCGCGATCAGGGATCGGATGATTCGAAACTTGCAGCGCGTGTGACCGGTGGCACAGGGCAGGCAGCAAGTGGGTGGAGCGGTGCACGGGCTGCTCGCCCGGCAGCACCCAAGGACGACGATATCCAATCCAGTGCTGGTGAGGAATCGCAGCTGCCACCCGAAGACGATGGCGCGCAAGTACGCCGCCCACAGCCAAAGCGGGGCACAAGCAAATAACTGAAAACAAGGCCCCACCTTGGCACACTTGGCAGAATCTCAAGAAGCATTACGCGAAGGGTTAGCAGCGGCGCTTCGTGCTGGCCAGATGATGCTTGAGCATGGGGCAAGTACTGCACGGGTAGAAGAAACTATTCAACGCATGGGTCTGGCATTGGGTGCCGAACAAGTGGAGGTATTTGCGACACCAACTGGTGTATTCGCCACCCTTATTCGTGGAACGCTCCATACGACACGCGTTCAGCGGATTGCGCGTAACGACCTTGATCTCAGTAAGGTCGAAGCTGCGCTGGCAATATCACGGCGAGTCGCAATAGGTGAACTAGCAGCGCGCGAAGCTGTGGTTGCACTCAATATTGCTGATGCGGTACCACGACCGTATGGCCTGGCAATAACCGCCCTTGCAAGCGGCATGTGTAGTGGTGCCAGTGCTGGCCTGTTTGGTGGCAATGCGCTCGCAATCGCGGCAACCACGATTGCGGCTACGATTGCGTACCTCTGCCTTGCACTTCTTGGCCGTATCCAGCTCAGCCGCGCTATGGCAACAGGCTTTGCAGCCGCGATTGCGACCGGGCTTGCATTTCTGCTAGCCCTTGGGTTTCATGCATCCGCACCAGCGATCGCAATGCAGGCGTCCATCCTCATGCTCACGCCAGGTGTATTGATCGTCAGTGCGATTGCCGATCTCTTTCGTGGTGATACGCTCTCTGGTGTGACACGCGCCGCTATGGCATTGCTCGCGGTTGCGGCAATTGCAGCTGGAGTCTGGGTTGTGCTCGCAATCACTGGTGTTACAATGGTATTGCCACAGCCTACGCCACCACCCTGGCCGATTGCGCTGGTTCTTGCAGCAGTAACAACCGCTGGGTTTGCTATGCTCTTTGCGGTGCCACTTCGCCGACTGCTGGCATGTATTCTTGCTGGAGTTGTTGCCTATACAGTCGATCGAGTAGCGAACCAATCTGGCGCGCCACTCGCACTCGCAATATTTAGCGGTGGTGTGGCGGTAGGGGTGCTCGCTGAATTACTCGCCCGACTGCTGCGTGCGCCTTCATCAATATTCAGTATCCCTGGGATTATCACACTCGTACCAGGTGGGTTAGCATTCCGCACCATGCTGGCATTCGCCCAAAATGATGTATCATCTGGCGCAGCAAACCTGATACTTACTGCCTTGCTTGCCGGTGGGCTTGCCGCTGGGCTGGGTGTGGTGACAGCGATTGCGGGAATTCGATTTGAAAAGGTTCAATTATGAACAATCAAACGGCCCAAGTTGTTGTGATTGGAGCGGGGATTGTTGGTGCTTCCGTGGCATACCATCTAGCGGCGCGTGGCTACCGCGATGTCGTTATTCTGGAGCAGGCCGAGATCGAGGTGACAGGCAGTACTGCCAAATCGGCAGCCGGTGTACGCCACCAGTTTTCGAGCGAAGTGAATGTACGCCTCTCGCTATATAGTGTCGAGCGATTGCGCCATTTCGCCGAGGAGATTGGAGCGGATGCGGGCCTGCACCAGGTGGGCTACCTGTTCTTGCTAAGCGATAGCGAAAATTGGGATGCTTACCAGCGTAGCGCAGCCATGCAGCAGGCGCTTGGCGTGCAAACCCAGGTACTGAACAGTAGCGAGGCTGCGCGATTCATCCCGAAGATGAATATAACTGGACTGCTTGGTGCGACGTTCTGCCAGGATGATGGACACTGCGACCCGCACATGATCGCGATGGGGTACCTGACCCGCGCACGCGAATATGGTGTGCGGCTGCTGCGTGCCACCCCTGCGATTGGCATCCGCCAGGAGCAAGGCCGTATAACGGCTGTTGACACACCGGCTGGGCCGATCTTCTGCGATGCCGTGGTAAATGCGGCGGGCTGCTGGGCTGGTGAGGTTGGGGCGCTCGCTGGGCTTTCGATCCCGGTACAGCCCTACCGGCGTTGTGTGTATATCACTGAACCGTTCCACGCTGTGCCATCCGCCATCCCGCTGACAGTTGATGTCGCCAGTGGCTTCTATATGCGCAAGGAGCACGACAGCCTACTATTCGGCAAATCGAACACCGCAGAGCCGCCTAGCCACAACCAGCAGGTCGATTGGGATTGGCTTGATGCTGTACTAGAAGCTGGCCTGGAGCGCTTCCCGATCTTGGAGACGGCTGGCCTGGCCGAGAAGCAGTGTTGGGCTGGTTCGTATGAAATCACGCCTGATCATATGCCAATCCTTGGCCATCATCCACAACTACAGGGCTATCTGGACGCAAGCGGCTTCAGCGGCCATGGGGTTATGCACGCCCCAGCGACAGGTATGCTGATCGCCGAGGAGATTATTGATGGCCGCGCTCACACAATCAACATTGACGATCTGCGAATTACACGCTTCCAGGGCACAGAACTTAGGCATGAGCGAAATGTGATTTAAGAGTGGCGGTTTACGGCGGACTGAAGTCCGCGACCCGACTGAAGTTCGCGACCCGACTGACGACCGACCAAACGACGCCCTCACCCCGCTATACAGCCAGGGTGAGGTGCGGAATGCCGATACCCCACTTACTCTGTAATCACCACACCAACATTGCGGAAGCCCGCGTCGACATAGATGATCTCGCCGGTTACGGCGCTTGAGAGATCGCTGACCAGGTACAGCGCAGTTTTGCCAACATCCTCAGTGGTGACATTACGGCGTAGCGGTGCGACATCGCCAAATTGCTTATGCATGCTACGGAAATCGGCGATCCCGGCGGCAGAGAGGGTGCGAATTGGCCCAGCACTAATCGCGTTGACACGAATATTGCGTGGCCCAAGATCATTGGCAAGGTAGCGAACACTCGCCTCTAGCGCAGCCTTAGCAACACCCATCACATTATAATTCTGGATGATTTGTTGTGACCCCAGATATGTAAGTGTGAGGATCGATGCGCCAGGATTGAGGATCGACTCGGCAGCTTTGACGATTGCAGTCAGTGAGTAGGCACTCACCTCAAGAGCAGTTAAAAATCCTGCCCGATCTACCTTCATATATGCACCGTTTAGGTGCTCTTTATTCGCAAAGGCCACACAATGGATGATGAAATCGAGCGAACCAAACACCTCTTGTGATTTCGCCATCAGCGCGCTGATTTCTTCATCATTATTGAAGTTACACGGCTCGACCAGCTTTGCATCCACACTCGCGGCAAGTGGCCGCACGCGCCGCTCTAACGCCTCACCCAGAAAGTTAAAGCCTAACTCAGCGCCCTCGGCATGCAGCGCCTTGGCTATTCCCCATGCAATTGAGTGATCATTCGCAACGCCAAGTACCAGCCCCTTCTTGCCATCTAGCAAGCCCATTATGTACCTCCCTTGATGTTCTGCGGAATAGCGGCGATAATACCACTGAATGTGGAAAACGCAAGAAACAAGCGCCAATGGTTATAGGACCATAAAACTACGGAACTATAGAACTGCAGAACAAGAGAACTGAACTATGTCGCTGATTCGCTCATTCCTGCTGGCCATCGTCCTATTCGAGCTCTTCGCCCGCCGCCGAGGATGGCATGGCCTAAGCTGGTTACAGCCACTGCCAACACGGCTACTTTGGGCGTTTACTCCGCTCCTGGCAGGGCTGCGGCCACTACGAGCCCTTGCCCTCGCGGTGGCAAGTGTACCATTCACACTGCCGCTACATACTGGGCTGGCAAGCACACGCAACCATAACCTGAACCCAATGCGGCGACTGGATGTTGGCCAACATTCCGACCGAACGATCGAGCGCGTGGATGTGCCAATGCCTGAGGCGCATATGCCAGCACTATTGATCACGCCGCATGGCACGGTACACGGCGCGGTATGCGTACTCCATGGCTCAGGGTGTGATAAGACCTACTATGCCTGGCGTATGGCCGATACATTCGTTACACGCGGCATGGCAGTACTCCTCGTTGATCTTGATGGTCATGGCGAAAGCCCACGCATTCAGCGTTTCCCATCTATGGTAGAAAACGCAACTGAGGGCGTAGCCTGGCTACGACAATACTATTCACACATTGGGTTGGTCGGTATCAGCTTAGGGGGATGCCTTGCGGCACGTGCTGTTGCTGATGGACTGCATGTCGCTGGTTTAGCATTATTAGAAGCACCACCATACCTACATTACACAACAGCCCATATGCGGCAAGAAGCGCTCGCACTAAGCGAGCCATTCTTACTCGATTTGTTTGCTGAATCGACTGCCTATCATCTAGGAGCCACGATCTACGATCTGATCAAAGTACAGAGTGGGCCACGCATTCGCTGCGAGATCGGGACGGTTGATCTCATTGCGGCACTAGATCTCCCCACCAGCCTAAGCCGTATTGCGACACCACTCCTGATGTTGTATGGTGAGCGTGATGCGATTGTGCGTGCTAACCAAGCTGAGATTGCCCGCTGTAATGCCCCAAACCACGCACAATTCCAGATTGTGTCTGGCGCAAGCCACCTCTCACTTATTCTACATCCAGGGGCATTGGAACATTTGGGGGAGTGGATGCGGGAGCGACTAAGCAATGAAACAATGAAGCAATGAAGCATTGAAGCGCAAAACGTAATGTTCCAACGTTCCAACACTACACCGCTCCACCGCTCCAATGCTTCGATGCTCCAATGCTACAACCAGAGGGTACCCGGCTCCAACGCTTAGGTTTGTTTCGACTCAAAGATCTGGTCGATAAACCCATATTCAACTGCTTGTTGAGCAGTCATAAAGCGATCACGATTAAAGTCGTTGGCAATATCTTCAAGAGTTTTGCCAGTATCATGCGCCAGTAAGCTATTACCGACCGCTTGGAGGCGCAGGAGTTCCTGCACGATCCGCTCAAGATCTGGCGCGTAGCCTTCGGCACCACCACCAGCTGGGTGGAAGTGAATCGTTGCATTCTTCAAAGCGTAACGCTTGCCATGTGTACCACCCGCGAGCAGGATTGTTGCCATGCTGCCGGCGCGGCCAATACAGACGGTATTCACATCACAACTGATCAGATGCATTGTATCGTAGATCGCTAACCCATCACGCACACTTCCGCCTGGACTGTTGATATAGAACCAGACATCGCGATCTGGATCCGCATGTTGAAGAAAGAGCAGTTGGGCAACAATCGAGGAGGCAACCTCATCATCAATTGGTGTTCCCAGCATAATGACACGCTCACGCAACATGCGTGAGAAGAGATCCCAGGAGCGCTCACCGCGCGGTGTTCGTTCGACAATTGTTGGAATTGGCACAGATGGCACAGCACACGCTCCTTTTCATTGGCCTTATGTAAGTATAGCACATACGCTTAAAAACGACAGCGGCTCCGACAAATGTCGGAGCCGTAAGCGGGTTGTGAATGAATTGTCTGCCGTGGGCCTACACCAGTTTGCTGCAACTTAACAACGTACTGGTCTCTTAGCAGAGGCTTCGCCTTTGGTACCTGTTTCGCGCTTTGTGTGATGTGAGTGTGTTGTGTGTTGTGATGTTAGCTAGATTGTCGGCTACGATGTGAGTGTGTTGTTGCGCTCTGCCGGATACTTCTGGGCGATTTACGAACTGTTGCAAACCCATTTGTGGAACGTGCTGCGATGTTGTTCATTTCTATCCCACGTTGTTATTCTAACCCGATCTTAACGTGTTCTCAATGGTTCGCAAGTACCCACCCATGATCATCACAGTACTAGTTAAGACAACTCCGAAAGTACTATACACATACAGAAAACGGTCGCCAATTGGCGACCGTGAAAGTGGGATTAGGTAGCGGGTAGAACCGCCACATCATCTATATACCTATTGTACGCTACATATCGCAATATGGATGCAGCCCGAGGGCAGAATCACTCTGAAATCAGCCTAAAGATGTAGCCCGTCTGCGGAGCCAGGCTTGGTAGTGGGGTATAGGCGTCAATTGCTCCATTCACTCCCACTGTAAGCTTCGCCCCAGACTGATCGCCAAGTAGGGTCTCAAGCTTGTATGTACCAGTCGTAAGATCCGTTAGTGCCGCAGTAAAGGCAGCATCCTCAATTGCGTTGGTACCCATGTTGATAATCACCAGTACGGCATGATCACCCGCACGACGCAGATAGGCCGCAGCCTTGCTCTGGCTGTCAAGTGCGGTAAACGTACCAGTGGCTAGTGCAGGAGTACTCGTGTGCAATTGGATCAGTTTGCGGTACAGATTCAACAGGGAAGCTGGATCTGCGTCCTGACTAGCGACATTCGCACTCTGGATATCGCTTTGGACACCCTCCCAAGGAGTACCAGTAGTGAAACCTGCGCCAGGTGTATCGCTCCACTGCATTGGGGAACGTAACCGCTCATCGGGCTTCTCGCCGAGCATGCCGATCTCTTCGCCATAGTAAACAAACGGCAGCCCTGGCATGGTAAGCAGGGCAATCGCTGCTACTCGTGCGCGGCCAAGATTACCGCCAAGGGTGGACATAGTGCGTTCTAGATCATGGTTTGTGAGGAAGGGCGCGTAACGCTGGAATGGTAGGTTGCGGTAGGCTGAGGTTGCTGGGCGTAGGAAATCCGTACCCATCCCAGATTTCGCGGCATCAAGGATTCCTTCGCCGATAGCAAATTCAAAGTAGGTATCGAGTTGATCGGGGTAATACCCATCAAGAACACCAGGACTGCCACCGAATATTTCGCCAACCGTGAAGACATCTGGCTTGACGGAATGTAGGAATGCAGCATATTGCCGTAGCCAGGCGTATGTCTCACGGGTGTTTTCCTGCTCACGGCCAGCCTCAACCATGTGCTTGACTGCATCGAGGCGGAAACCAGCTACGCCCATATCATTCAACCAGAAGGTACTAATCTTCTCTGCCTCGGCAGTGACCTGTGGGTTACGATAGTTTAGATCGGGCATGCCAGCAGTGAAAATACCATAATAGTATTCTTGGACACGCGGTGCCACATGCCAGACTACCTCGCCCCATGGCCCCATATAGCCAGGGTTTGTCTCCGAGAAAATAAACCAGTCACGATATGTTGCATTCGGGCCAGTCAGCGCGTCAATAAACCAGGGATGACGACTGGAGACATGGTTGAGCACCAGATCGATAATAATCTTAATACCACGCTGATCGGCAGCTTTGACGAGTGCTTTGAAATCCTCGTTTGTGCCGTAATCCTTCTCGACATGATAGTAATCAGTTGTGTCATACCCATGGTAGCTATCTGCCTCGGTAACCGGCATGAGCCAGATACAATTGGCACCTAGATCATTGGATGTCTGTGGATCGCCATCGTTGATATAATCTAGCTTCGCGGTAAGCCCATTCAAATCGCCGATCCCATCATCATTGCTATCTGCGAAGGAGCGCACAAAGATTTCGTAGCAGACTGCGTTATCCCACCAGCCAGCGGCAAGCGGTTTGGCCTCTGGAATCGGGCCGAGGGTGATTGTTGGAATTGCAGTGGGCTGTACGGAATTGGGTGTGGCAGTTGGTGTGACGCCAGCAGCGATCGTTGCCAACATCGCATCCTCGGGAGATAATGCAGTTGGAGCGACGGATGGGGTAACAGATGGGGCGCTGCTCGAAGTTGGGGTTTCGGGCCCTGTCGCGGCAGGGACACTGCATGCAGCCAATAAGAAACAGGCTACAAGAATCAGTCGTTTTCCCACAATAAAGCACCTCCTGTAGGAGCCACGTCATTTCAATGGCAGTGAAGGAACAAGAGAACGGCGCAAGAGACGGCATCCACGCTCGATCGGGAGCCGTATAAGAACGTATGTTCTTGCAAAGTACCTTGTTGTATGGTATAAGAGCACTATGCAACGAACAATCCGCGTACAATTGAACCCTTCGAGCCTGCAAGCTGATTCGCTCCGTGCAACGGGTCAGCAGTATACCAGCGCCTTTAATCAGGCGGTTCAATTGGGATGGGATGCACGTATCGCCAATGCCACCAAGTTGCATTATCTGGTGTACTATCCGGTGAAAGCCGCACATCCGACGTTGGTAAGTGATCTGATCAATACCGCGCGTGCCAAGGCTGCTGAGGCGCTGCGAAGTGCGTTTGAGCTGCAAAAGAAGCCAAACTTCAAGGTAAGTATGCCGCACTCGGATGCGTGTCCACCGCGCTATAATGTGCATACGTACAGCGTGGATTGGGAGAGTTGCACGGTTCGGATGAGTACCGTGACGGGGCGTCAGACCATCCGCTTTACGATTCCTGAATACAGCACGAAGTGGGCGGGCTACGCAACTGATACCGCTGATCTGTTGTTTCGACATGGTTGCTGGTGGTTGCATATTGTTGTGACCGTCCCCGCTCCGGTGGTTGCGCCAGCCGAACAAGTGACGGGTGTTGACCTGGGCATCGTGCGACCGGCTGTTACGAGCAACAATCACTTCCTGGGCAAGCGAGCATGGAAGGCGATTGAAGGGAAGCTGTTTCACCTGAAACGGGCGCTGCAAAAGAAGGGCACGAAGTCTGCCAAGCGGCATCTCAAATGGGTGCGATTCAAACAAGCCCGGTTCCGGCGTAACTGCGACCATGTGCTGAGTAAGCAGATTGTTCGGTCGGTCCAAC
>JANLSE010000567.1:0-5196 GCA_031362265.1 Roseiflexaceae bacterium | reverse complement strand
ATAGCCGAGAATGCGTTCCTACGCAAATGACGAATCAAGCCGCAAACCGCCGCCTTAGTACACTCATGAACACCCTGATTGTCGCGGCGGGCTATTTCTTCAGCCGTATCCTCGGTTTGGTTCGCGAGATCATTATCTCGGCTCAGTTTGGCACTTCGCCCCAACTCGACGCATTTAAGGCAACCTTTGGTATTGTCGATATGATCTATCTGGTGGTTGCGGGTGGTGCGCTTGGCACGGCCTTCATCCCCATTTTTGCTGGCTTTCTTGGCGAACAGCGTGAAGAAGATGCCTGGCGCCTAGCAAGTGCAACTCTCAATTTGGCGTTGGCTGGCCTAGTAGTGGGATGCCTGTTAGTGGCAGTATTCGCCGAGCCAATTGTCGCATTAACGGTAGGCAGTGGTTTCGATCTAGCTACACGCATATTAACAGTAGAATTGCTGCGCTGGATGTTGATTCAACCAATCCTGCTCGGAATTGGTGGGCTTGCAAAATCGGTTCTCGAATCAACCGATCGATTCAGTATTCCAGCACTAGGTGCCAATCTCTATAATATAGGGATCATTGCGGGTGCACTCGTAGCTCCATGGCTGGGTGTTTGGGGGCTTGTGCTCGGCATTAATATTGGTGCATTGGCCTTTTTACTGATTCAAATCCCGACACTTCTAGCAGTTGGCGCACACTATATACGCGGCGGTTGGGTAGCTACCACTGGCGTTGTACAGGTATTACGCATGCTAGGGCCACGCCTATTTGGTCAGGCCGTCTGGCAAATCAATCTGATCGCTATCGCAAGTTTTGCCTCGCGTGTTGGGCCGGGTGCGGTCTCAGCTAATAACCTCGCCACCCAACTTATGTTGTTACCCCATGGCCTGCTAGCATTGAGTGTTGGCACGGTTATCTTCCCCCAATTATCGCGGCTGTATGCGGCTGGCGAGATTGATTCGTTTCGTAAACAAGCTCTGGCTGCACTACGGATGGTGCTCTTTCTTGCCATCCCAGCTTCAGTGATATTGGGAGAGCTTGGCCAACCGATTGTGCGACTCCTATACGAGCGTGCTGCGTTTGGCGCATCCTCAACTATACTGACAACGCAGGCGTTGACCGCATATATGGCTGGCCTAGCCGCCTTTACAGCCTCCGAAATCATGGTGCGTAGTTTCTATGCCATGCAAGACACACGTACCCCAGTGCTTATTGCCTGTGTAGCCGTAGTGAGCAATATTGGATTAGGCTATCTATTCCTGGGTATTGGTGCAGGCCTCGCAGGCCTTGCGCTGGCATTTAGCATCGCTAATACGATCGAAGCAGGGCTCCTATTAGTTGTCTTAGCACGTCGAATCGGCGCTTTTGGTCGTGCGTTCTGGCGGGCCATCGGAGGAATGTTTCTCGCCGGTGCGGCTTGTCTGATAACACTCGAATGGTTCCATCGCATAGCAAGTATTCAAGAGCCATTTTCCACTCCCGGCAATCTCTACCACTGGCCAGGCGATTTTCTTACACAGGCACTCTGGGTTGCGGTTCTAGTCCTGGTAGGCCTAGGAGTCTACGCTGGGTTGGCAGTTGCACTAGGCATTCCCGAAGTTTGGGTGCTCGCACGCTTCCGCCGATCTACTACAGCAATCAAACACACGGATCGGGAAACTAGCTAACATACTCAACAGCGTGTCATACACTACGCACTACAGTGCTATGCTACAATGGTCACACGTGAGATAGGTACCAATGGTTTCGGGTAGACGCAGCTGGATGGGGCCGAGGGAACCGTGACTGAGCGGAGTGAATTACAGCTTGCCGAACGTAGCCAGCGCGCACTCGCTGTGCTCTATTCGATCAGCGTCGCATGCCGTGGCCAGATTGAGTTTCATCCAATCTTTGCTGCTATCACAAATGAACTGCGATCGCTCTTCGATTTTGATGCTTGTTTTATTGCCGTTTGCGATCCCCAGCATTCTGGTATGTTTAGCGCTGCGCTTATGATCGATGAGGATTTAAGTAGCTACGAAGAGCAAACTGTTTATGGCTCACTCACCGGCTCGCTTGTCACTACGCGCACACCACTGCTGTTTGGTGATCTGGAAGCGGAACAATCCCACGCACGCGTCAGTACATTTATGTTTGGCAACACACAAAAACACTCACGCGCATGGATGGGCG
The DNA here is from genome assembly GCA_031362265.1 of Roseiflexaceae bacterium. Classification (GTDB taxonomy): domain Bacteria; phylum Chloroflexota; class Chloroflexia; order Chloroflexales; family Roseiflexaceae; genus JANLSE01. The sequence goes on along the minus strand of JANLSE010000567.1, from coordinate 3,039 downwards.
TTCCACTGCTCCTGGCAGAGCAAGCGGTTGGCGTACTATCCCTCCAGAGTTATCAGCCGCATAGCTACGACAAGCGTGATGTCGATTTGCTTCAACAAGTGGGGAATCTTGCGGCGGTAGTGATTGAAAATGCCACCCTCGGGCAGGCACAGCGTGCACTAAGCGCCAGGCTGAGTAATCAGGTTGCCACACGCAATCGTCAACTCGATACACTCAGCGACCTAGCTGCCGAAATGGTTCGTAGCCGCCCCTTAAAAGATCTGCTCCAAGAGGCATTGAACCGTATCGTCAATCTATTTGGGTTTGATGCTGGAATCATTCGCCTCATCGATGCTCCCCACAACGAACTGGCTGTAGCAGCAGATTATGGCATGCCCGCAGATTACCTAGCGCGTCGCCAGCGAATCCCGATGGCTGGCACGATTTTAGGGCGCGTCATTGCAGAAAACCGTGCATCGGCCGTTGGCACCGAATATGCGATTGGGCTACGCGATCATGGGCTGATGTTTCAATCTATTTTGAGCGTACCAATGCGGGTGGGTACCCAGGTCCTCGGTGGCATGAGTCTCTTCTGTACTGAGCCACGCCATTTCAGCCAAGAAGAGACTGATGTGGTATTAGCCCTCGCGAATCAGGTTGCAATTGCTATTGAGAATGCCCGTCTCTTTGCTGAGCGTGATCGCAAGGTGGCCGAATTAACAGCACTCGGAACAATTGCAGGTGCCGCTTCAACCTCGTTGGAATTAGGCCCGCTGTTACGCCAAGTTCATAGTGCGCTCTCAGAACTCTTACCACTCGATGCATTCTCAATGGTCGTCTTCGATCCCGATCGGAATATTATCACCGATGGGATTTCTATTGATGAGGGTGAGGAATATAGCTACTGGCGGCGCCAGGTGCCACCACCCGATTCACTAACGGCCTGGGTGCTTCAGAACCAGCAACCACTACACTTTGCTAATCTTGCCGATGAGATTGACCGCTACCCCTTACTCGCGCGTCGGCACGTTGTTGGCTCTGGCCGCCACGCTGTCTCCTGGCTGGGTGTACCACTCCTCAACCGCGAGAGTCGCTCGATTGGTGTGATTGCGGTGCAGAGCTATAAACCAGCCATGTTTAACGCCCGTGATGTAAGCCTGTTACTTGGTGTGGCTGGCCAGGTTTCGCTACATGTTCAGAATATTATGCTACTCAAGCGCCGCGAGCGCCAGATTCGTGAACTTGATGCAATTGGCCAGATCAGCCAGCATGTGAGTGCAGCCAGTAGCCTCAATACCATGCTGCGCCCAGTCTATGAGGTACTTCAATCAGTTACCGGGGCAAGCTCGTTCGTTTTGCTAATCTGTGAACCCGAACGTTTCCGCATTCGGCATGCCTATGTCATCGATGGCGGAGAGGAAGTAAGCCAGGTATGGCCAGAGGGCCGCCCGCCACCAGGGAGCCTGACTACCTGGATTCTTACCAACCGTCAGACATTGGTCTTCGACGATTTACATACACAACACGACGAACTGCGTGCAATTGGGGTTCAACCCTATGTGTATGGGAGCGATGATCGGCCTCGCTCATGGGCAGGGGTGCCACTGCTTGATGCAGCTTCACGCCCAATTGGGGTTATTGTGCTCCAGCATAGCAAGGGCTACCAATACGATCATCAGACAGTTGAGTTACTAAACCAGGTGGCATCCCATATCAGCTTGGGTATTCAGAAAGCCGAATTGTATGCCGAGTCAGTCACCCGTGTCGAACAAGAACTGGCAATTGCACGCCAGATCCAGAGTAACCTCTTCCCACACTCGCTTCCACGCGTCGCAGGGTTAGCTATCGCTGCACGCTGCCTCCCTGCCCGCGAAACTGGTGGCGATTTCTATGATTGCATGCTGCTCGATTATGCGGCGCAGGGTGGTTTGCTTGCACTCATGGTTGGCGATGCATCAGGGAAGAGTGTGCCCGGTGCTATGCTCATGGCGATCGCTCGTTCTATTGCTCGCTCCGAGGCTCGTGACCATGTTGAGGCAGCGGCTGTGCTTACCGAAACCAATCGGCTGGTTGCACTCGATGTGCCACGCGGCTCGTTTGTTGCGCTCAATTATGCAACGATCCAGATGACTGATGCAAACCAATGGCGCGTCTCGCTTGCCAGCGCTGGCCAGATCGCACCGATTCTGCGCCGCCGAAGTGGACGCCTCGTAGAATTGCTACCACCTGGGCCAGCTTTCCCGCTTGGCATCGCCCTCGAAACGGAATATGAAGTGATTGAGACCAACCTGAATGTTGGCGACACCTTGGTCTTTCTGACCGATGGCCTGATCGAAGCACATAATGCTAACCGTGAGATGTTTGGTTTTGAGCGCTTTGAGCAAATTGTACGCGATTCTGGCCGCAGCACGCCTGAAGAATTAGTCGATATCCTGATCACGGCCGTCACCACCTTTATTGGTGACATGCCACAGCACGATGATATGACCGTGATGGTTGTGCAAGTTGGTCGGTAATACCACTAACCTTCCACAATTAACCCTCACCTACTAACCTTCACCCATCTATCAGCTTGTTTCCAGATTGGCGTAATGCGTAAGAAATCTAGGATCATTGAGTAGCTGACGCCCAGAAGGTACACTATTGGCAGTAGGACATGCCACTTCGTACCATCTGGAGGATCCCATGCGCACACGCCACCATCTCATCCCTGCAATCCTGGTTGCGCTGCTTTTTCCATTCTTTGCATCCTGTGCCACGATCATGCCCACACAACAGGCCGTGCAACCACGCATGATCATCGATATGCCAACTGCGATTGTCCTAGCACCAACGCTACCGGAACCAGTGGTCATCCCTCAATCCATGCCACCTATCTCACAAGCGAATATGCTAGTGATACCCACACTCGTTCCGCTACCTACGGCTGTCCCACCGACACTACTTGCGACAACTCAGCCAACTGGAGCTGATGGGAAACCGTTCCCGCCGCGCACCGGCCAACTTCAATTTGGTGCAGCCGCGCATCTCTTCTATACCGATCGCTACACACCATTAAAT
>JANLSE010000554.1:0-15298 GCA_031362265.1 Roseiflexaceae bacterium | reverse complement strand
TCATGCTCAGGCGGTATTGGCGGGCGTGGTCGAGACGTCCCCCACCGCGTGCGCTTCAGCAGTTGCTTGAGTCCCTTTGGCATGGTCATGGAATCGACCTCTACGCTGCTTCGTAGCCGAAATCAACAAACTACCGATATGTCGAGACGATTATGCATGGTTGGACATCCATCTGTGGAGTTTCGATCCGACCCGCCGAAACACACTGGCATATGGTCTTTGTACGCGAAAATGGCAACATGCACCCAATTGTCGTTGGCGCACTAACGACAGCTGGTGTTGCCTCGTGGGGCGAAGGTGCCGAGATTCTCTGGATCAAGTTCAAGCTTGGCACCTTTATGCCACATTTGCCACCAAAGGCGTTCCTGAATCAGGAGACGATTCTACCTGGCGCAGCGAGTCGATCATTTTGGCTCAAGGGATCTGCCTGGCAATTTCCTAATTACGAGAACGTAGATACCTTTGTAAACCGACTGGTGCGGAATGATTTGCTGGTGCGTGATCCAGTAGTGAATGCGGCGCTACAGGACCAACCACAGGAGATGGCTCCACGCACTCTACGGCATCGCTTTTTACAATCTACCGGCTTAACCCAAACCCATATTCGTCAAGTTGCACGCGCCCAGCAGGCAGCACGACTTCTGCAACAAGGGATTTCGATCAGCGATGCCACCTATGAGCTTGGGTATTTCGACCAACCACACCTGAATCGATCACTCAAACAGTTCCTTGGTCATACACCCACCCAAATTGCTCAATCGAGTCGCCCTGATCCAGTGATACAGACCGTCCGTTGAAGCGTTCCTCAGGAACTTGCCATTTTATACAAGACATTCTCCTTTCGCCGGGGTATACTACAACTCCGAAGCAAGAATATCTGTGCGAAAAGGAACAAGCAGTATGCAGAAGATCACCACATTTCTCTGGTTTAACGACAATGCCGAAGAGGCAATGAACTTCTATGTCTCTATCTTTAAGAACTCCAAAATCCTCAACGTCAATCGCATGGGAGGTGACGATGCGCCAATGATGACTGGCTCATTCCAACTGGAAGGACAGGAGTTTATGGCGCTGAATGGTGGGCCACAGTTCAAGTTCACCGAGGCAATTTCGCTCTTTGTGCATTGTGAAACCCAAGCAGAAGTCGATAACCTATGGGCAAAACTCACCGCTGGTGGCGAGGAAAGTCAGTGTGGCTGGCTGAAAGACAAATTCGGTTTGTCGTGGCAGATCATTCCTGGTGCATTAAGCGAGGTATTGAGTGACCCTGACCCGGTAAAAGCGCACAGAGCGCTCCAGGCAATGCTACAAATGCAGAAGATCGATATCCAGAAGCTTAAGGATGCCCGCGATAACGGCTAATACCAAGCTGCAAACAGATACGGAACCACAGACAGGTACCCTCTGGGCACAGAGACACAAAGATCGCGCTCGTATGCTCAACTCTGTGTCTCTGTGCCTCTGTGGTGATGCCTTGACCTATACCCTTGCTCGCAGATACTCACCAATCTGATCGAGCGCTTGCTGCCCTTCTGGCAGATCTGGTGTCCAAGCTGGGAACACATGCCACATCTCCTCCCAGACCACCAGATCTGCCGCAACCCCAACAGCCAGGGCATTCGCAGCCAAGCGTTGTGAATCACTTAACAGCAATTCATGATCGCCAACATGAATCTGAAATGGTGGCAGCCCACGTAAATCTGCATACACCGCTGAGGCCAATGGGTCACGCAAATCGCCCACACCAATATAGTGTGCCGCACAGTTTCGTAGATCACGCTCCAATATCATTGGGTCGAGCATCGCTCGCGTCTGTATCGTCTCACCACTCAGCGTCAGATCGGCCCAGGGCGAGAGAAGAACCGCCGCCGCCGGTAGTGGAATGGATCGATCGCGCAATGCCAATAGGGCCGATATTGCCAAACCACCACCTGCCGAGTCGCCACCAATGGCGATTTGCCGCGCCTGCTTGCCACTAGCCAATACTGCCCGATATACATGAACGACACCTTCCAGCCCAGCCGGGAATGGATGCTCTGGCGCCAGTCGATATGCTACCAACAATACTGGCAATCCTGTTGCCAGCGCAAGCCTCGCTGCCATCTGACGATGCGTTATACATGAACCAGTAACGAAACCACCGCCATGTAAAAAAATGAGCAGCTTGTCGGGTTCGCATTGTGGGTATTGAATCAACTCACATGCAACACCGCAACACAAGGGTTGTGAGGGTTACATCTGGTGGCAGTGGAATGCCTGCGACTGCTTCTTCCCAAGAACGCCGTTGCTCCTCAACTGGTCGCGTATCTAGTTCGTTACCCAAGGTTACCCGAATCTGTTTGCTGATAGCGCTTGGCATATGGCATTCCCTCTCTAAATACTCAACTTCCCTTTGCGCCAAGGATGGGCACGCGCAACATCCTCATTCACATCCGCACCCCAGCCAAGGCCAGTTGGCGTGCGCATATGGCTATCGACAATCTGCGGGATTGCGGTTGTGAGTTCATCTTTCCAGGGTACATCCTCAACCTCGATCTCCATAATACGCACATTCGGCAGCACACCACACAGGCTAGCACTGATAAACGAGGAGAGGTGGCTATAGTAGTTATGCGGCGACATATTGAATTGGTAGACCTCGGCAAGATCACCGATCTGTTTGCTCTGAGTGAACCCATTCCAGGGGACATCGACCATAAACACATCAGCGGCACGAGACTCAAAGTAGGGTAGGAACTGGCGCGTGTAGTAGAGCGTCTCCCCAGTACAAATCGGCGTTGATGTTGAATCCTTGATCTGACGAATCGCCTGATGATCATACATATCGATCTCGAGCCAGAGTAACTTGAACTGCTCAAGCACACGCGCAATCCGAATACAAGCCTCTGGCTTAAAATGAAAATTCAGGTCGAGATTAATATCAATATCAGGGCCAACCGCATCGCGGAAGGTGCCAACCAGAGTTTCTATATGCTGTAGCATGGCGTTGGTCGCGACACCATCGGTTGTATTGCGGCCTTTGCCAAAACCGGCAATATACACATCACCCGGATCGCCAGGGAAAAGGATATTGGATTTAAGCGCGGTATAGCCGCGTTTCACAACTTCTTTACCCAAAGCCGTAACATCATCCCAGGTATGTAGCGCGGGTACACCCAGTTGCTCACTCATCCGAATACGTACATTGCCACAGTGCGACCAATAGACGCGTGTTGCATCACGGATCGGGCCGCCAAACAGTTCTACCACCGAAATACCCAAGGACTTCGCTTTAATATCCAGCATCGCCAGTTCCAGCCCAGCCATCGCCTTGGCCACCACTCCGCCCAGGCTAGAGCGCGAGCCACGCAGCATATCCCACCAACGCATCTCATAAGCACATGGATCTTCACCAATCAGCAATGGCTCCAAATCGCTGACTGTGCCTGCAATACCAAAAGGATTTCGGCCATCACTACATTCGCCCCAACCAGTGATCCCCGCATCCGTCTCGATCTTCACAAATATCCACGGCCTCCAGCCAGCATCTACCAGTAAGGTTTCAATATTGGTAATCTTCATGCGGTATTCCATTCTGCAAGAACAAAGGAACAAAATAGCAAGCACAGCGCTTATAGTTTTTATATCTTTGCGTCTTTGCGTCTTTGCGTTCTTGCGCTCTTGCGTTCTGCGCTTTCTACTGCCCTGTAACCGCACTCGCATTACGGAAGATATGGCGTAGTTTTGCTACTACAGGTTCCGGCAGAGGTGGGCGGCAAAGTGAATCGATATTCGCCTGTAGATGATCTGGATTACCCGTCCCTGATAAAACGATATGGACGCCAGGCTCATAACGGCAGAAGCGGTAGGCTACATCCACAATACTAATCGCATCCGATTCTTTAAGTACAAAGCCAAGCGGGTTTTCCAGATCGACATCGGCCGGATCGAGTTGCTGCTGGTCGATCAGCGTTTGAACAGCGGCACGTAATGCCTGGGGTTGGCTGAGTGCATGGCGTACGGCGAACATAATTTGAACTGCGACATTCTGCTCAATTGTTTTTGGGAAGAGCTGGGTTCGCGCAGTCTGATTGAGAATATTAAACCCAACCATCGTCACATCCCAGAGATCATCCGAAAGTGAATCGATCAACATCTGGTGAGTTTTGTCCTCATTGAACGCTTCCGAAACACCAATGAAGCGAATCAGCCCCTCCTGGCGCAATTGTACAAAGGTAGGAAGAATCTCTTCACGCAACCTTGGGTAATCTTCAGGGCGAACCCCATGCAGGTTGTAAATATCGATATAATCTGTTCCCAATCGTTTCAAGCTTGCGGCAATACCTTGACGAACCTGCTCAGGGCTATTATCACCACGGTAGCTCTTTTTGGTTGAGATAACCACCTTACTGCGGTCGATCCCCTGTAATGCTGCACCAACCAATTCCTCGGTATGGTAGGCTTCGGCAGTATCGATAAAATTCACTCCTGCATCAAGCGCTCTTCGAACAATTGCAACCGATTCGGTTTCGCTCTTATTCGCACTTTGGCCAATGCGGCTCGAACCACCACACCCCAATCCCATCACACTTACACGCAAGCCAGTGCGACCAAAGGTTACATAATCCATATGGATGCGCTCCCCTCGCAATCAATCGAGAACCGCATGATAACCGATCTCATGCGTACCACACATATAATCTTCACCACAGCGGGTACCCTTTGGGTGCAGAGAAGCAAAGAGCGCGCTCATATGCCCAAACTCTGTGTCTCTGTACCTCTGTGGTGAAGCTAGACCCGGCTTGCCTCCGAATTGCTCATCTTCTGAATCCGATCTTACTCATAGAATCTTATACAATCTCAGTGTTATAAGAATACTATGCTGAGAGTAATCGTAACAGCAACTCTTTCGAAGACAGCATCCGATTCTTTCATGCACCCTTCAACGGTATATCTCACGGCAGCACAAACAACATCCAGGCTGCCTCTGGATAATCGAAAGACATACTATGTTTGCCTATACTCCGCACCATTCCCAACCAACTCTGATCCGGGTTGTGTGTGGATTATTCATACTAACCATGCTTGCCGGAATACTCAGTAGTTGTGCAGATGATCCGGTCTCCGAGAAACCAACAGCAACCCGCGTTCGGCCCAACGCGCGCCCAACCCGTACTCCAGCTGCACAGGGAAAACCGACTGTCACACCAGCCAAACCAGCAGCGGCAGCCGCTTCTGCCGATTGGACGATCCTGGTCTATCTCGATGGCGATAATGATCTAGAGGATGCCGCGATCGATGATTATAACGAGATGTCCAGCGTTGGCTCCAGCGACTCGCTCAATATCATCGTCCAGTTCGACCGAATTAGCTCAAATGAAGATTGGGATAATACCGATTATGGTGACTGGCGCGGTGTGAAGCGCTTTCGAGTCGAGAAGAATCGCCGGCCAGTAAAGGGCAACCAGCTCGCAGATCTTGGCGAACAAAACATGGGCGATCCACAAACTGTCGTCGACTTTGTCGATTGGGGTATGAAGACCTACCCTGCCAAACATTATGCCCTGGTTTTCTGGGATCATGGTGCCTCCTGGCCAGGGATCGCAAGTGACGATAGCAGCGATGGCGATATGCTGACCTTACCTGAGATCGTTAGTGCATTTGCCAAAATCCGCCAGCGCACTGGTGTCCAAAAACTTGATCTGATTGGCTTTGATGCATGTCTGATGGGTCAGATCGATGTACTCCAGGCAGTTGCGCCATATGGTCATGTCGCAGTTGGCAGCGCGGATCTAGAGCCAGGTGAGGGTTGGGCATGGAATGCATGGCTGAGTGATTTGGCCAAGAAGCCGCAAAACGATGCTGTTGCGCTGGCGCCAAGTATCATTAAGAGCTTCACGGCCTTCTATAAGGAACAGGACGATCCATCTGTGACGTTGTCGGCCTTCAATCTCGATGATATTGATCAGATGACTACTCAGCTCGATACGCTTGCGCGCACCATGATCGATACTATGCCAGCCTCGTATAAGGCAATTGCAAAGGCCCGCTCGTATGCTGCCGAATATGCCTCAGGGGATAGTGATATCAGTGCTGTTGACCTAGGCAATTTTGCGGATTCACTCGCCAGCGCAAGTACCGACCCACGCATTGTGACAGCGGCACGCGCCTTGACGAAATCAATCAAAACAGCGCGTATCATCCAGGGAAATGGCGCAGATCATATCAAATCGAGTGGCATCACTGTCTATTTCCCGAAAAAGAAAAAGCACTACGACTCGAGCTACCTCCAGGGATCACCACTCGTCAAAGCGACCAAGTGGGATGAGTTCCTGCAGGCGTTCTACACTGGTGGCAAAACTGCTGCCCGCCCAGCAGCTACCAAGGCTAAGCTCAATCAACCAATTGAGATCCCCGACCTGCACACTCTAGAGGCAACAATTGCTGGGGATGATACTGCCTATGTCTATTATCTTGTAGGCATCGCTTCGCCCTCGGATCCCACAGCAACCCAGATTCTAACCCTCGATTATATTTACCCACCCGGTGTTACGCTCAATGGTGAGGCATCAACCTGGCACAATGGCGATCTTGTGCAACTAGGATGGAAATCCACCGTATGGTATCTAAGTAATGGTACTAATACAGCAATCGCCCCAATAACCCCAATTGAGTATGGCTCAAACACCTATAGTATCGAAGGAACCTACACAAGCACTCGCACTGGTACCCAAATTCCTGTCTCAATCGAGTTCGAGGTGCTCCAGGGCCATGGAACACTCCAACACATCTGGGCCTTTGATACAAGTAGTGGTATCCATACTCGTGCACGTGAGTTGACACCCAGGGCCGGTGATAGCTTTACGCCCGATATTTTGGTCTACACCGCAGAGCAAACCGATTTGGACGCGCAGACTCAACCGGGGCAGCCGCTTCTATTCGGAACCGAGCCGCTGACTCTGTTTGAAAGTGCCGCCCCCGCTGGCGACTACCTACTTGGCATGCTTGTCGAGAATACTGCTGGCGATATTAGCGATCAGTATTCCAATCTATCGATCACTGGCCCAGATAGCAACACATCACCTGCCATCCCGATCGTTACGACACTGCCAGATAATGCCGCCAGCGGCCCACAGTTATTTCACGATGAAGAGCTTGGTTTTCAGATCGAATACCCAACAGGTTGGGAGCCATCGACACCTGGCCTAGATAAAGTCATCTTTACCAACCCTGAGGATGTGAATGCAGGCGAACTGGTTGTTGATGTCTATGCCCTCGAAGGCCGCGTAAATGACGCGAATAGTTCTATCTTAGAGGGACTCCTTGATGAGGGTAAGCAGCAGCCTGGTTTCGCACTCCGTCAAGCGGCAAAGCTGATCCGCTTGGACAACCATGGTGGTCTACGAGTCGAGTATGTCTACGAGCAGAGCGATGGTACGCTTATGCATGTGATTGGCGTATCGGTAAGCGACTCAGCCTCAAGAACAACCTACCTGATAACCTATGCCGTTCCCGAATCAGCATTCAGTAGTAGTGCTGGAATATTCGAACAAATCCTGGCGAAATTTACAATCGATTAACGAGCTATCTTTCCTGGATACTCATCTAGGCTGCTCTCAGGGGGTGTGTTATTATTACGCATCCTGAACGGGGAGCAGCCTATGATTGATGATACCCTACTACACACATGGGCCGAGCGGTTGCGCGCCGTGCATCCCAGTGTGCTGGCCATCCTGGCCCACGGTAGCTATGCGCGTGGTGAACAGCAGCGCCATAGCGATCTTGATCTCGATATGCTCTTTGAACATGCCCCAGCGATTGGCTACAGGAGCGTTATCGACACACTACCGAACGGTAATCTGCTCCATGCCACAATTGCTGGCTGGGCGCTAGCCGAATGGCTGGAACAATTCGAGCAACCGCAGGAATCCGAAGAGTGGGCATTCTTCCTACCTGCCCGCCAAGTGGCGCTACTGCTTTGGGCTACGCCCGAGGTGCACGCCCAACTCGCCGAGCGCACCACGCTCGAACTAAAGGCATCACCACAACTTCAGGACATGATTGAGAGTGCGTGTAAGGTTCGCAGAACCTATCAACAAGAGGACGAGCTTGGGATGCGTTTGGCAGCTCAGAATATGGCATTACGCTGCCCAGCAGTAGTTGGCCTACTGAACCCGCCGGTGCGTGTCAACACCAATGCCGAAGCACTGCGCGCCGCACTCGCCATGCCACATGTGCCGCCATACTATCGTGAAGATCTGCTCGTGTGCTTGGGGCTAAGCGCAAGCGCGACATCTTTGGCAGATCTGTATATGCGCACCCTGCGACTGGCGACTGGGATTGTATCGTTCCTACAACCCCATGCCGCAGAGATTGCTGAATGGCTTGAGCCAGATATACCGCTTTATCTGGCCGATGGCAGGCTGCTCCGGTTGCTCACCGATCCATGATGCGTAAGCCTAAAACTTGCCCTTTGTTATAGCCCTAATGCATTCTTGATCCGCCCGAAGAAGCCTTCGTCCTGGTCATCGCCAATTTGGTGTGGATCAAGCGATTTTTCCAACTCCTGGAACAAGCGTCGCTGTTGATCATTCAGCTGCGTTGGAACCATCACCCGTGTCACAACAATTTGATCGCCACGCCCATTGCCACGCAGGAACGGCACGCCCTTAGCGCGTAATCGAAAGGTTGCGCCATTCTGTGTGCCAGGTGGGACACGCAAGCGTTCGGTGGAATCAACCGTTGGTATATCAAGTTCGGTGCCAAGGGTAGCCTGGGCTACATTTAATGGCAATTCGAGCAAAATGTCATTGCCTTCGCGCAAAAAGAATTTGTGTGGTTGGATATCAAGCACAATATACAGGTTTCCCTGTGGCCCACCACGTGGCCCAGATTCGCCCTCACCAGTGATCCGAATCTGCGATGAGGCATCGACACCCGGTGGCACCTTCACGGTCAGCTTGCGTTCCTTACGGATACGGCCCTCGCCTCGGCATTCACGGCAGGGTATCGCGATCACCGTACCTTCACCACGGCACTGATCACACGTCGTTACTGTAACCATATTGAATAGAGGCGCGCGTTGGCGAACTTCGCCTAAGCCATTACACTTTGGGCAGCGCACGGGATCGGTGCCTGGCTCTGCACCACTCCCACGGCATGGCACACATGTCTCCAAGCGGCGAAATTCGATTTCCTTCTCGATCCCAAAGATCGCCTCTTCAAATGCCAGGCTGAGTGTATAGCGTAAATCGGATCCACGCTGAGGCCCACGCGACTGACCGCGCTGCGGCGTTCCGCCAAAAAATGCCTCGAAGATACTACCGAATGCATCAGCCGAACTGCCCGCAAATGGATCGAACCCAGGCCCTCCGGCTGGCCCAGTATGCCCGAAACGATCATACATCGCACGTTTCTCTGGATCAGAGAGCACGTCGTATGCCTCGTTCATCTCCTTGAACTTTGTCTCAGCATCAGGCTCTTTACTCACATCTGGGTGATATTGTCGCGCCAACCGCCGAAAAGCTTTCTTGACCTCATCGGCATTTGCGTTGCGCTGAACACCCAACACTTCGTAATAATCACGCTTGGTCGTCATGTATACCTCGTACGGGTCAGGGGTCGAAGATTAGGGTTGGTTAGCAAAAAACCCAGGCTCTACTAGAGTTCTATGATCGCTATTCCTGGGCTTCGCTACCAACTCCAACCTCTAGTTACCCTTCCTGCTCAACTGTTGTACCCTCATCCTGGGGCGCGCTATCGTAAAGTGCTTGACCAATCTGTTGCATGCTCGTCGCCAATTCCGCCGTCCGATTGCGGATCTCTTCAATGCTCTCAACATCGAGAGCCGCTCGGAGTGCACTAATTTGCTCCTCCGCACGCTCACGCATCATTGGGTCTACTTTATCGCCGGACTCGCGCAATGTGCGCTCGGAGCTATAGATCAGACTATCACCGCTATTGCGTGCTGCAACCAGATCGCGGCGGCGCCGATCATCATCGGCATGTGCCTCGGCATCTTTAACCATCTGATCGATCTCATCGGAAGAGAGGCCTGATGACGCGGTAATAGTAATATGTTGTGCCTTGCCACTCGCCTTATCGGTGGCCGAAACATTCAACATACCATTCGCATCAATATCAAACGCCACCTCAATTTGGGGTACACCGCGTGGCGCGGGTGGAATCCCATCGAGCACAAATTTGCCCAACGACTTATTGGCACGCGCTTCGGCACGTTCGCCCTGCAGCACATGAATCTCAACACTTGGCTGGCTGTCGCTCGCAGTAGAAAACACCTGGCCTTTGCGTGTCGGGATAGTTGTGTTGCGCTCAATCAGTGGTGTCATCACCCCACCAAGCGTCTCGATCCCGAGCGTGAGTGGCGTCACATCCAGCAGTAACACATCCTTGACATCGCCAGCCAATACACCAGCTTGGATGGCCGCGCCAATTGCCACCACTTCATCGGGGTTGACGCCACGGTGCAGATCGCGGTTAAAATATTTACGAACGGCCTCTTGCACTGCGGGCATACGGGTCTGCCCACCAACCAAGATCACTTCATCAATATCATTGGGCCGTAAACCAGCATCGGCAAGAGCCTGGCGTACTGGCGCAATCGAGCGCTCAATCAGATCGGCGGTGAGTTGTTCCAGCTTCGCGCGGGTAACGATGCTCGTAAGGTGTTTAGGGCCAGTTGCATCTGCAGTAATAAATGGCAGGCTCACTTCTGTCTGGAGTACGGTTGAAAGCTCCATCTTGGCCTTTTCAGCCGCCTCACGCAAGCGCTGCAGTGCCGTTCGATCCTTGCGAAGGTCGATCCCTTGCTCTTGCTCGAATTGCTGTGCAAGGAAGTCGATCACCCGCTGATCAAAATCATCGCCACCCAGATGGGTATCGCCATTGGTGGCCTTCACCTCGAACACACCATCGCCCAATTCAAGGATCGAAATATCGAATGTGCCGCCACCAAGATCGTAGACAGCAATTGTCTGCTCTTTGCCCTGCTTATCGAGGCCATATGCCAGCGCTGAGGCAGTTGGCTCATTGATAATCCGCAGCACATCAAGCCCGGCAATCTTGCCTGCATCCTTGGTCGCCTGGCGCTGGCTATCGTTAAAATAGGCAGGAACCGTAATAACAGCTTGGCTCACCGGCTCACCCAGATACGCTTCGGCATCGGCCCTGATCTTCTGTAGCACCATTGCCGAAATCTCTTGTGGCGCATAGTCGTTACCATTAAGCAGAACGCGCACATCGCCATTTGGGGCTTCACTTAGCCGATACGGCATAAGCGCCTTATTACGCTGAACAAGCGGATCGTTGAGCTTACGACCCATAAAACGTTTTACAGAAAAGACCGTATTCTCGGGGTTAACAACCGCCTGACGTTTGGCGACCTGACCGACCATTCGCTCGCCATTCTTACTAAATGCGACAACCGATGGTGTCAGCCGATTCCCTTCGGCATTCGCAATTACGACCGGCTCGCCGCCTTCCATCACTGCGACAACTGAATTGGTGGTACCAAGGTCGATACCGATAATTTTAGGCATGCATATCTCCAGAGATACGGAACCACAGAACATAGAACCATAGAACCATACAACTAGAAGTTGAGGTCTACGGCTCTATAGTTCTGTTATTCTGCACATTAAGCTTTTCCAACCTTCACCATACTTGGCCGCAGGATGCGCTCGCGTAGCCGATAACCACGCTGCAGATCGGCAATGACTTTACCCTCTTGGCCTTCAGCATCCTCATAGATTACTGCTTCGTGCAAATTCGGGTCGAAGTCGCTACCAGTGGCCTGAATAGGGCTAACGCCTTGGCTTTCAAGAATGGCAAACAGTTTCTGTGGAATGAGGCGAAAGCCACTATACCAAGAGCTAACCGCGATATCTGGGGTAACACTCTCCATGGCGCGCTCAAGGTCATCCATAACTGGCAATAATTTCAGTAGCAGATCAGCACTTGCGCCACGAATCAGTTCAATTCGCTCAGCATCACTACGCCGCTTGAAGTTCTTATAATCGGCAACGGCTCGTAGCCACTGATCACGATGTTCAGCGCTTTCACGCTCAAGTTGCGCGATACGTTCCTGCAGTATGGCAACATCCGATGGCTCAGTGGCCTCGACCGGTTGCTCTTCAACCAGATGCTCAGATTCAGTTGCTGGCGCTTCTGTGCGCTCTTCAGACATGGTTCAATCTCCTTATAACAGGTTACGTGCATATTCAATAGCAATATCACCACAGTACAGGTTCGCAGGCAACTAGTACTCTGGGAGTTTCTGGGTGATGATCAGCGGCCTCCATCAGCACTATACAAATCACCAAGCAGATCGCTCATTACTGTTGAGATATAGCGGACAGTGGAAATCGTCCGCGGATATGCCATCCGAGTTGGGCCAATGACACCCAAAACACCAGCAACGGTATCATCAACGCCATAGCGCGATAAAACCACACTATACTCGCGCATCTCATCGTGGCTATGCTCACCACCAATGACCACCTGGACACCATCACTGGCAAGCGCCTGTGGTATCAAACTCCCAAGACCACGCCCACCCTGAACGATTTCGAGCACCTGGCGAATACGCCCGATCTGTGCAAATTCGGGCTGATTCAAAACTTCCATCAAACCATCGCTATGGATACCTTGGTTAAGCTGATCCTCGAATTGATGCATTGCGCGAACAACCAGATCAAGTACATCGTGTTCGATTTCCTCAAAGGACGAAACCGATGCGTTACGATCCAACGCCAGTAATTCCTCCAGCCGCACAACCGTCTGATCATGCGAACGTTGATTGATCCGCAAGGCGCTATGACTTAGCTCTTCCTGTGAACGGGTACCCTCTAGTGAAAATGTCTGCTGGCGAATGGTTCCATCGTGCAACACTAACACCAGTAACACAGTGGTATCGTGAATCGCTATCAATTCCAGATGCTTAAAGCGCGATTGGTATGCACGCGGTGCCGTAACGACCGCCAAATTTTGGGCAGTACGCGCCAATACAGCACCAGCCAATTGAATCCATTGATCAAGCTCAGTACGAACCTGATAAAACTGATGCCGAATCGTGCGCTGCTCTGTCACCGGAAGCGGCGTGCGATCCATCAGATTTGCGACAAAGTAGCGGTACCCAACATCCGTTGGAACACGACCAGCCGAAGTGTGTAGATGAGTTAGAAACCCTAACTCCTCCAACGCTGCTAGCTCGTTACGAATCGTTGCCGATGAGACATTCAGCCCATATTTTCGCACCAGTAGCTCCGAAGCAACCGGCTGTGATGTCTCGACATATTCCTGAACAACAAGCTTCAGGATCAGCCGACGTCGCTCATTTAGCTCTAGCAAGGGAACGCGCATGCGCGCCTCCTAGCCCACGGCACTGCCGCCATTTTCAGCTTTCTCACAATTAGCACTCACCTATCAAGAGTGCTAATGGCAAAGCTCAAATGATTGGCGTGCCCAATTGCACGCCGAACATGCCATATTCTACCAGAATTTAGGGAGCCGGGCAAGATAGACATGTGTTAACATTGCCAATACGAGTTGACATCCGACACTGGGCGCAGTATCCTGCCGCTATTGGCGATAGCAGAGGTGTGCCATGCTTTATATTGGGGTTGTGATTGGATGTGGCGCGGCCATAGCATTCATTCTGGTTGGTGCATTAGTCTTATTTGGTGGTGCTGATGCTACCCAAAGACAGTTGCTCCCTGGCTTTCTACCAGATCGGGCCACGCTTCGTGAGCGACTCCTCACATTCGTTGCCGTCTTGTTGCCAATCGGCTTGGTCGCACTGTTCTGCTTACTGGCGGGAATCCAGATTCTACGTGTGGCCGTAGGAGCACTCTATTAGTCATCTACCACAGCCATTAACATGGCGTGGCTTGTATCTCGCAAGAACAGTCGGTGACCCACGATACGGTGACCGGTGCGGATACGATTGGCCTGATGACGCCCGCTGGTTACGAGACGACGACCCACTCAATCGACACGGCTGAAACCAGTCTTACAAGCCGGGAGCATTACTGCTCGCTATAGCCGGATGAGTCTGTTGACGCCTTACCCGTTTACGCTGCGGTGAAGACCTAACCCAAAGGCTAGGAGAGGAATCCGGCGAACCGGCTCCGTAGGAACTGTCACCGAACGACATCAACAGAACAAGTATACTATAAACAGCGCTTTACCGCAATAGGACGCCCTCTATGTGTAGAAAATGTTATCCGGATAAACGGCTCCTTATTCAAACTGGACGCCGTTCGTTGCGCCGTTCTCCTGTTCCTCCACTACCATTAAAATGGCGTGGCTCCCACAAGAGGTGCTTTTGGTGGTGGGGTAGGCTGGCGAATGTTATCACTACCTTATACCAACCCAGCGGCCACATGCAGAACATCCTCATAACTCCGATCACGACTCAACAGGCGCAGTTCGGTCGCTAGCAGCTCGGCGATGTCTAAACGTTGCCAACTTGCATTACGATGCAATACTGGCCGCCCTTCGGCTTGGATGCGGGTCATCAGCGTACCATGGCGTTCGCCGGAATCGACAAGAATACGTAAATCTTGGCACAGTACCTCAACGGAAGCAAGATGGCCAGCAATATCTTCGGTCGTAGCAACACGCCGCAGCTCCAGTAATGCCTCACCACCATCGGGCCGCCCAAGGCGCAGTACGGTTGCCTCAGCTGGCCCACTTCGCCCAAGTAGACGCCAATGTAACCGAGCCATGAGCCAGCCAGCCAGCATCAAGCCCGGAACGCGACTACAGCGCGAGCCATATGTGATCCGCACCCGTTCAATATGCTTCACATGGCCCATCAGCGCTGGTGAATCGAAGCACTGCGCAATAAGTTCGCGCCAGATTGTGAGCCGCCCCCAGGCCAGATCACCCACAATCATTGGCCCACCTGCCATAGCGGCCAACCGACGTAACCCGCCTTCTGGATCAACAAACTGTTCGGTATCAACCGCCACTCGATCGGCGAGTTCAGCAAGCCGCCCAAACAACAGATCACCGAATGGCTCGCCTTCTGGGTACCAAACCACAACCGGCACATCTGGCACCAGTAGCGGTAGAATTGTCCCTGGCACACGCTGCACACCCTCACCGCGTGCCGTGATTGTGATCTGTTCACAGCATACCTGTGGCCGCCCTGGAGCTGGAATCTGGCAATGTGCCTGTACCCAAGCATCAATTGGGGCCTGTGTACTATCATCCTCGGCAATACTGACAACAATTGCCCGATGGGGATGCGTCCCGGTAAGCCGATCCACCGCAGCAGTCACAGCCTGCTCAGCAG
>JANLSE010000545.1:0-1862 GCA_031362265.1 Roseiflexaceae bacterium | reverse complement strand
AACAGATTACAACCACCACGTACCAGCAGCGCAAGCTGCAACCGACTACGCTCACCATCTGAACATGTGCCAACCTGTTTGAAAACCGTATCACCACCAAATAAAAAGTAGTGCAGGAAATTGCGTGCTTCAGTCTCACTCATTGGCCGCGCACGTAATACGGTGTCAAGCAGTGTCCGCTGCGGGTCGAGTGTCTCATGCTCCTGCGCCAGTACCCCCAGGCGTACACCTGCACCCAATCGCAATCTTCCATAGTGTGGCGCGAGTTTGCCTTCAATCAAGCGCAGTAGTGTGGTCTTCCCGGCACCATTTGGGCCTACAATCGCTACTCGCTCACCATACTGCACCTCAAAGGAGACATGATCTAATAAAAGAGCAGAAGAATCGCCCATTCTTGGCTCAGCGCCCTGCAGTTTCGCGATTCTATAGTCAAACCCGATATCTTCTACTCGTAGAACGGCCTGCCCGCCCTCAGGAGCTGCACCGAAATCGAGCTTCAAACCCCAGCGCTGTTGCGGTTTTTCGACACGCTCATCAGAATCGAGATAGCGCTCCAACTTCCGTTCGCGCGATTTGGCCTTCTTCGCTACCTTCTTTGCAAGCCGACGTACATTTGGTTGTGCAGCAGTTGTTGTGAGTTCAACACTAAGCGCCTGGCCTTTCAGCCGCGCAATATCGCTCTCAACCTTCGACACATACTCCTGCTGTTTCTGCCATGTCTCAGCATGGGCTTCCTGTTCTTGTTCGCGGGCAACCACAAATGCACTGTAATTGCCAGGGTAACTACGAATCGTGTGCTTCTCAGGGTCAAGATACAAAATACGGGTGGCGGTCGCATCAAGAAAGGTACGGTCGTGCGACACAATCAGCACCGAATGCGGGTAATTCTTAACAAAGCCTTCGAGCCATTCAAGCGCATCGATATCCAGGTGGTTGGTTGGTTCATCGAGCAACAACAAGCCATGCTCATGCAGCAAGAGTCCGGCTAACCCAAGTCGCGTTTTTTGTCCACCACTAAGTGTAGCAACGAGCCGATCCTTGGGAATATCGTTCAGTCCAAGACCATCCAGGATCGCGATCGCCCGATGTTCACGCTCATAACCGCCAAGCACCTCAAATTGTGCTAACGCAGCATCGTAGGCAGCCATTGCCGCTGCCAGATCGCCACCTGCGGCAAGGGCATCGGCCGCTTGGTTGAGGGTGCGTTCGGCCTGGGTAAACTCAGCCTGGGCATCCGCCAGAAACGCACCCACCCTCATTCCCTCTGTCAGAACAAGTGCCTGCGAAAGGTACCCAATCACAAGATTGGGTGGCGAGCGCACAATAACCCCTTTATCTGGCATTTCACGGCCAGTAATACAGTGGAGTATTGTCGATTTCCCAGCACCATTTGGGCCAATCAAGCCAACGCGCTCAGCATCATTAATGATCAGCGAGACATCGGCAAGAATAGTCGTTGGGCCATAACTTTTAGAGAGGTTGCGTATCTGAAGCATTGGGTCTCCTCACAGTGGAGACACCCTAGTACATATTGCTCTAAATAGATGTAAGGCTTTAACAGGCCTAAGCCCATTGTGAAGCGGCGCATGTAGCGCAACAACTTACGCTTTAGCGTACTAGTGTCCCCGCACTAGATTGCGGATTGCTGGCGATCGGTTCGGCCTAGCATGAGACACTCTTTCGCTACACGAATAGCCAACCGGCCGCGGTAGGGCACCGGTGCACGGCACATGTGATGATACCCGATATCCAAAGAGTTGTCTAATGTGTGTTAACGCACGCGTTAACGCTGCTGCTCACGCTCACGGGGTAAGCTGTTGTCATCAGAAGTTATTTATTCTCAAAGGAGAACTCCAATGGCC
>JANLSE010000528.1:0-2106 GCA_031362265.1 Roseiflexaceae bacterium | reverse complement strand
AAGAACTAAGAACCGAGAACTAAGAACTAAGAACCGAGAACAAGAGAACAACCAAGCCCTTTGCGTCTTTGCGTCTTTGCGTTTTAGTGCCCTTGTCTTGTGAGATGGCCTTTTGCTCTTAGCACACCTATGAGAGGCATTATGAAAATCGGCTACTGTACCTGGGGCATGCCGAATGTCCCAATCGACACGATCATTCCGTTTCTGGAGCGAACCGGCTACACTGGCGTGGAACTAACGGTCATTCCTGGCTATACAACCGATCTGGCATTGCTGGATTCTTCCGAGCGTAAGCGCATTGCACGCCTGTTGACCGATCATCATCTCGAATTGCCTGCAATCGCCGCTCAAACTCACATGGTTGATCTGGAGCCTGAGATCGCTCGGGTACACGCGAAACGTCTGACCGACGCAGTGGATTTGGCCGTAGAATGGGCGCAGAATGGCGTGCCACCAGCGGTTGACACAACGGTTGGCGGCACGCCTCAAGATTGGGATGCGCTATCGCCACTGCTATTTGAACGCATGGGGAAACTTGTTCATTACGCCGAGCAGCGCGGAGTCATTATCGCAGCCGAGCCGCATGTTGGCACCCTGCTTGATACTCCAGCACGCGTGCTTGAGCTGTTACGTCAGATCAATTCGCCATGGCTTAAACTCAATTTTGATATTAGCCACTTCAATGTGCAAGGCATTCCATACACCGAATCGGTTCCACTTTTGGCTCCCCATACCATTCACACACATGTCAAGGATGAGCGTGGGGTCGTTCCCGATTATGAGTTCCTCATCCCCGGTGAGGGTGTGTTTGATTATGTTGGCTATCTGCATGCGATGCGCGCAGCTGGCTATGAAGGCTATATCACCGCCGAGATTAGCAACATGGTGTGGCAACGCCGCCCTGGCTATGATGCACTTGCGGCCGCAGAGCAGACCTATGTGACATTGGCGCGTGCGTTTGAGCAAGCCGGAGCGTATGAATAATTCACCACAGAGGCACAAAGAGCACAGACTTTTGAAGTCCTATCGCCTCTGTGCCTCTGTGCTCTCTGTGGTAAATCGTCCAACCAGGAATGCATATGAAACTGAGTTGTCTGCCTGTCTCGCTATATGCTGAATTTGCTTCTGGCCAACGTAGCCTGGGCGGATGGTTTCGCCTTGCGGCAAGCCTAGGACTCGATGGTGCCGATCTGAGTGTGGCACATATCACAAGCCGTACTCCCGAATATCTGGCCGGGTTGCGCAGCGAGGCTGAGTCTGCTGGGGTTCAGATTGCCATGTTGGCAACCTATACCGATTTCACCCATCCCGATGCGGACGAGCGAGAGCGCCAGATCGCCGATTTGCGCCATTGGATTGAGGCTGCTACCTATCTTGGCACCCCACTTCTACGCGTCACTGCAGGCCAAGCACATCCTGGCGTAGCCGAAGACACTGGGCTAGAATGGGCCGCAACCGGGCTTGTGGCATGCATGGACGAGGCAAAGGCAGCGGGTGTACAACTTGTATACGAAAACCATGTGCGCGGTGCTTTCTGGCAGTATAACGATTTTACACAGCCAAGCGCGGGGTTCCTGCATGTTGTACAGCGTACAGCCGCAAGTGGACTAGGCCTCCTATTCGATACCGCTAATTGTCTTGCCCTTAGCGAAGATCCAGTTGCATTACTGCGTGCAGTACAGCAACGTGTGGTGGCGGTACACATCAGCGATATCCGGCGTACTGGTGCATTCGAACCGGTTGTGATCGGAACTGGTGTCGCACCCATCCCAAGCTTACTCAGCATACTCTTACAAGGCAATTTCAATGGCTGGGTGAGTATCGAAGAAGCCAGCCGAACAGGCGAGGAAGGGTTTCGGCGTGCGGTCGCCTGGGTCAGAGATTCAGGGCTTCTAACGCGAAAGGCCGTACCATGACACCAGGATTCTTTGATATCACCAATCGAATTGCATTAATCACTGGTAGTGGTCGTGGCTTAGGGGCTGCATTAGCCCAGGCTTTTAGTCAGGCTGGCGCGCGGATTGTGGTTGTCGACAAAGATGCTGAGCTAGCGCAGGTAACCAGGAGCCGCATCGTGGCTAAGGGTGGCCAGGCGATTGCGCTAGA
>JANLSE010000521.1:0-8911 GCA_031362265.1 Roseiflexaceae bacterium | reverse complement strand
TTCTGTGTCTTGAGGCAGGTGTAACTCGCCGCAAGAATAATATCAACGTGGCGATGAAAAATCTTTCGGATTTCGGGGTTTCAACGCTTGTGTTCTGGCTCATTGGTGCTGGCCTTATGTTTGGGCCAAGCGCGAGTGGCTGGTTCGGTGTGGCTGGGTTTGCCCCAGACATCAGTACCAGCAGCCCATGGCAGGCTGTCTACCTTCTGTACCAAGTGATGTTCTGTGGCGCAGCTGCAACCATTCTGGCTGGCGCAGTAGCCGAACGTATGCGCTTTGGCGCATATCTGGTAGTTATGATCCTAGTTGCAGGCTTCACCTACCCGATATTTGGCCATTGGGCATGGAATGGCCTCGATACAAACCATGCTGGTGGATGGCTCGTTATTCGTGGCTTTACCGACTTTGCCGGTTCAAGCGTTGTGCATAGTTTTGGCGGATGGACATCTCTCGCAACCGTTTTAATTATTGGCCCACGTATTGGGCGCTTTCCAAAGAATGGTCCACCGCGTCGCATGCAGGGTGCCGATATTCCACTGGCCACCTTGGGAGCGCTGATCCTATGGTTCGGCTGGATCGGTTTTAATGGCGGCAGTACTCTTGCGTTCGATAACCGTGTACCTGGGGTTATCTTCAACACGATTCTGGCAGGCGCAGCAGGGCTCTCGTTCACATTGGTGGCTGGTTGGCTAATTCGTAAACGGCCCGAGGTGGATCTGGTATTGAATGGGTCGCTCGCTGGTATGGTTGCGATTACCGCGAATGCCAATGTGGTTTCGGCTGGTAATGCAATCATTATTGGCACGATCGGTGGACTTGTGATGTTGGCCACCGATGAACTTCTGGTGCGTTTGCGCATTGATGATGCGGTTGGCGCGATCCCGGTGCATTTGGGCGCAGGTATTTGGGGTACACTGGCAGTTGGGCTGTTTGGCGATTTGGATCGGCTTGGAACAGGGTTAAGCCGCATTGAGCAGATTGGTGTTCAACTGCAGGGAATCGTTGCCTGTGGTGTATGGACCTTTGGTGTGACATACGGCCTACTCTGGCTCCTCAATCGTATGACTCCGCTGCGTTCCAGCCCAGCCGATGAGGAAGTTGGTTTGAATGTTTCAGAGCATGGCGCCACAACCGATTTTCTCGACCTGTTTTTGGTAATGGATCAGCAATCGAAAACTGGCGATCTTTCATTGCGCGCACCTATTGAGTCATTCACTGAGGTTGGCCAAATTGCCGATCGGTATAATCATGTGATTGATGCGCTCGAGCGTACCACAACCCGAACCGAAGCGATTGTCCGCAGCGCTATGGATGGCATCATCACCTTTTCAAAACAGAATATGGCGATTATATCGCTCAACCCAGCCGCTGAGCAGATCTTCGGTTATCCGGCGCCAATGTTACAAGGGCGCTCGGTTGCCATTCTTGCCGGTGGGAATGGTAGTGCAGCGCTGACAGAAGCAGGCCAAACCAGCCAATTACGCGAGATCACCGGCCAACGCTCCGATGGCACAATCTTCCCGATGGAAGTGGTTGTCAGCGAGGCGAACCAAGCAAGTGAGCCGTTTTATACAGCAACGGTGCGTGATATCACCGAGCGGCGCCGTGTGGAAGATGAGCTACGCCAAGCGCTAAGTGCCGCGGAGGCCGCTAGCCGCGCCAAGAGCGCATTCCTGGCGAACATGAGCCACGAACTGCGTACACCACTAAACGCGATTATTGGCTATAGCGAAATGCTCGGTGACATGATTCACACTGGCGATATTGTTGATGACGGTAACGTTCTCACGCCCGATCTAGGCAAGATTAGTGGTGCAGGGCGCCATTTACTCTCGTTGATCAATGATGTGCTTGATCTCTCAAAGATTGAGTCGGGCAAGCTCGATCTGCTACTTGAGCCAGTGGATGTGTATGCGCTGGTCGTTGAGGTCAGTTCAATGGTGCGCCCGCTCGCTGTGCGGAATGTGAATCTGCTACAAGTGTATTGTGATCAAACAATGGGAGCAATTCAGACCGATGCGGTACGCCTGCGCCAATCGCTGCTAAACCTGCTCTCGAACGCATGTAAGTTCACCGAACATGGCACGGTAACATTGGAAGTTGTGCGCGAGAGTGCCCGTATTACATTCAAAGTAGTAGATACTGGGATCGGTATGACTGATGAGCAAATGGAGCGCGTCTTTGAGCCATTTGTGCAAGCCGATACCTCGACAACCCGCCGTTATGGTGGAACTGGCCTTGGCTTGGCGATTAGCCGACGCTTTATCCAAATGCTTGGCGGCGATATTGTGGTTTCAAGTACACTTGGGGTCGGCTCCAGCTTCGAATTGTTTGTGCCTCTACCAGCCGATCAAGATAGCACACTCATCAGTGGTGCCGCACGGTTCCAACCAGCCACAACAATATCCGTACCTAGTACCATGCCATGCTTACTTATGATCGACGATGACCCAGCTGCTCGCGAGTTACTCATTCGTGCATTAAGCCGCGAACAATTACGGATCGTCGAGGCATCAAGCGGTGAAGAGGGTCTACGGCTGGCACGTGAGCTTAGGCCAGATGTGATCACACTTGATGTTATGATGCCTGGTATGGATGGCTGGGGTGCTCTGGCGCTGCTAAAGGCCGACCCAGTCCTCGCGCCGATCCCGGTGATTATGCTCACAATGGTGGAAGAGCGCGAACATGGGTTTACCCTCGGCGCAGCCGATTATCTTACGAAACCCGTTGATCGCGCTCAACTGCTTGCAATGATTGATCGCTTTCGGCCAAGACTACCTAATCGTGTATTAATTGTTGAAGATGATGAAGCCACACGTGATTTGCTGCAACGAACATTGAACCATGATGGCTGGGAAACAGAGACAGCCGAAAATGGTAAAACTGCGCTTGTCAGGCTCATGCAACGCCGGCCAAGCGTGATCTTACTCGACCTTATGATGCCTGAGATCGATGGATTTCAACTGCTGGAGCTACTACGTGCAAGCCCAGAATGGCGCAATATTCCAGTAATTGTTATTACGGCGATGGATCTGACACCAACTGAACGAGCGCAACTCCATGGCGTGGTTGAACAGGTCATCCTGAAGGGAAATTATCCGCGCGAGGAAATCTTAAACGAAGTACGCACACGAATTGCGATGTATACGGGAGCGCGGAAGATCGAAGATACATAAAGCGCGTTGATCAGCATGCAAAAGAGGTCGCATGCAAAGAGGACGAGCGGTGATGACAATCATCGTTCGTCCTCTGCTTCTGGCGCATCATGGTCTCGCCGACATTTGCGCTCAACAATCACACATTTCCTGGTACAGCAACTGGCTCATATGGCATGAGAAACATGCCGCGCATTGGGCGAATTTCTTCTTTAGGGCGCCCTAGCAGATCCGCGACACGTGCGACGCGCGCACAGCGCAGGGTGGTAAAACTCGTCTGTTGGCCGCTCGCATCACTACCGGTGAGAGTCATTCGATCAGCGCGGATCACGACCTGATCATTCTCTGGATAGTTTGGATCATATATTTGTATCTCAACCACACTGGGAGATCGTTCGATATACCCATGCGCCAATACCTGGTGATTCTCCCAAAGCGCCTCACCTGGGTTCGAGAATACCAGCCCGATTGGGTGAACAGGCATGCCTGCATCGAAGAGACTCTTAAGCTGGGCAAATTCATCCGCCGACCGGTGCCATGTGCCAAGTGGCGTATTCTCAACCATGTTAGCCCATTTCACAAAGCGTAGCACTGGTTCACCAAATGGTGAAAACGAATCGATCTGGCGACGCATCAAGTAGTTATAGAGATTCGTACGTTTGGTTGGTGTCTCGCGTACCGCTGGAATCGGCTTGCCTGCATAGAAACAATCGGCGGCTGCGGCCGACATACCACCACATAGCCCATAAAACGATGGAATACTCGTCACGCCTGGCAATTCTGGAATGGTAAAGGGCAATGGCGAACCAGGGAAATAATTACCAAACTTGAAGCCATGCTGCGATGGCACGAATTGCCCAACTACAGGCGGCGGATCGGCTAAACGAATCTGTGGAGATGTCGATTCGAGCCGAGTCTTCTGGCTACGCGTACGGCCATACGATGTATAGCTCAGCAGCAGATAGGGCAGGTAGAGATCAAACGGTTCTGCGATCTGCTTATTGAATCGAATTGGCCCCAGGCTCACCTCAATCGAACGGAGATCAACTGAGCGCGCTTTATCGTAGATCACAGTGTAGCTACCATCAGGCGCGCTGATCCCCTCCTGTAGCGTCAGGTCGTCATCGCCGCCACTGATGTCGCTATCGAAGACGCGCATCCGCACTCCGGCTGCTGGCAGTCCATTCGCATAGGTGACCCGCCCAGATATTTGATCGGCCATGGATCCTCCGCTTGCGCTGTACAATTTGCTTTCCTTAAAGATACGCACGAGGCTCAGCTATGTTGCGACGATACATACTTCCAGTGTTGGCTATTATAGCGCTGCTTGTGCCCGGCGTGGCGAGCGCGCACCAGCCGTTCTTCAATGATCAAGGCAGCCCGACGCGTGCCGGAGCCTATCTCATCCGCGATCCAACCGTCTCCAAGGCAATCTTTGGAGCGCTGCGGAGCCCCGGTAGGGTCGACTACTATCGGCTAGAGGTAGTGGGTCAGTTTGATCTAGCGGTGCGGCTGCTAGTGCCAGAGAACCGCGCCTGCGCATCGTTCAGCCCACAGATTGCGCTGATTGGCAGCGGGATCGCGGCGGCCGGTGATCCCACTGGGCTTGATCTGGGCGACAACCTGCAG
Organism: Roseiflexaceae bacterium; assembly: GCA_031362265.1. Taxonomy (GTDB): domain Bacteria; phylum Chloroflexota; class Chloroflexia; order Chloroflexales; family Roseiflexaceae; genus JANLSE01. Next base: position 4,127 of record JANLSE010000521.1, on the reverse strand, counting down.
GCAGATGTCGTCGCGACTGCCAACTGGGGCGCATGGAGCGGCCACGGCCTTGGCCCACAGCGCGAAGGGGCCGAGCTGCGCGTGATGCTGGAATCAGGAATATACTATCTGGCAGTGCTTGATCGCGCTGGCGCAACTGGCTCGTATCTGCTGAGCATAGCAGGCAGTGAGCAATTCGGCGGTGAGCCAGATGCTGCCAGTCGCATGCGTGTTTGGGAGCGCTGCGATACGGGAGTTGCTATGCAGGCGACATCCGCGCCGGTGGCACCAGCTGCCGCGCCCTGGGTCATGCGCTGGCTGATCTGGGTTGCGCGCCTGGCTGGTCTGCCACCAGCGATATGGGTTCCTCGCTATCCCTGATGCCCCTCGCTGATGAATGAGAACGCTCATGCTCAGCACATCGAATGGTTGTGGTTGCCAGAGTCGTTGGAGTTACTATTCGTGATCACGATGGACATGGTGTGTGATGAAACCATAAGAAGGATGAGGTGAAGCATGCCCCGATACCAACCAGCGGACTCGATGGTCTCACCACGCTTCACTGGTGTGCGCACTTTTGCGCGCCTGCCGCATATCCAGACAACCAGCGAAGTCGATGTCGCAATTGTTGGGCTCCCATTTGACACTGGTGCGACATTTAAGGTAGGGGCGCGCTTTGGGCCTGAGTCGATCCGATCCGCTTCGGCCATGTTGCGGCCATATAACCCTGAGCTTGATGTACAAGTCTTCGAGACGCTCTCCATGATCGATTATGGCGATGCACCAATCATACCAGGCTATATTGAGGCCAGCTATGCTGCTATTACCGCAACTCTACGCCCACTCGCTGAGGCTGGTATTATTACGCTGGGCCTGGGCGGCGATCATAGCATTGCACTGGCCGAATTGCGTGCGTTGGCCGCCGTACACGGGCCGCTGGCGCTCGTTCAATTCGACTCACATGGCGATCTGTGGGATAGTTACTACGGCCAGTTTAAGTATACACATGGCACACCCTTCCGGCGCGCACTAGAGGAAGGCCTGATTATAGCCGAGCGATCCGTGCAACTTGGCATGCGTGGTTCGCTGTATGGCCCGGAGGATCTGCAGGTGGCGCGTGATTTTGGCTTTACAGTTCTCTCGACAACCGAACTACTTGCTCGCACTCCCGAGATGATTGGCGCGTTGGTTCGTGATCGGGTTGGCTCTACCAAAGCCTTTTTGTCGTTTGACGTTGATTTCTTCGATCCAGCATTTGCACCCGGCACTGGCACCCCTGAGGTTGGTGGGCCGACTACCTTCCAGGGCCTTCAGTATCTACGTGCCTGTACTGGCCTGACATGGGTTGGTGCTGATGTTGTAGAAGTACTGCCAGCACTTGACCATGCCCAGATCACGGCACATGCGGCGGCGCAGGCGGCATATGAATTCTTATCGCTAGTTGCACTTGAGCGAACGGTGGGTAATAACCAATAGTAGCGGCCAGTGATCGTGATGGCTCTCGAGATCGGCAATTGGCTATGCTATACTACCGCACAAGAATACATCAGAGTTGTACACTATTGAAGCATGTGGCGAATAGATTGAACAATGATGGGCAACGACTATGATTTCTGTGGCGCTTGCATTAGAACTTCGTACTGCTGGCCTGGCATGGCAACCCACTGAGCGCGATTGTTTCACCATACCAGGCGGCGAATTTGATGGGCATGTATTCAGCCTACACCAGCAACCTGCACTGATTGAGTTACTTCATGGCCAGCCAGCAATCACATTCCATGGAAGTAGTGAATGGGCGCTCGATCATGTCATGACATCCGAAGTTGTCTGGCTCCCAAGCGAAACCCAATTACGCGAAAAACTTGCGCGCCTGCTCGAAGATTTTGCCCAGCTTGGGCTCACCCGCACGCAGTTCGGCTACCGCTGTACGGCTGGAACACAAAGCGCCGAAGCTGCGGATGCCGAAAGCGCCTATGGGTTAGTTCTGCTGGCGTTGTTGCGAGCACAAAACGAGTAATACGAAACCAGGGCACAGTTAGAATACCCGGCGCCCACTAAGCAGCTTCATCACACCAAATCCGATCACAAGAATCGGCCAGAAACGTGGGTTGCTCATTACCACGGCACCAATGCCAACCATAGCAATCACACGAATGGCATGCTGTGCGCGCCCATGTTCGGCCTGATGAACCAGGAAGACAGCTGCAAGTACCAGCAATATCGCCGGCCAACTCATGGCATGCAATACGGCGATCGCCCCAAATCCAATCAGTGCCACGACTGCGGCTAGTGGTAAACCGCCACGCGGCCCTGTATGACTCCGGCGCCGATGATGGCGGGGTGCAGTGGTGATCGGCTGTGGGGCAGTGGGTACAAACGGCGGTTGCACAACTGGTGCGGGGCGCGCGGTGACCTGTGGTGCAGGTGTACGCGGTGGCACTGAGTAACCAACCGGTGCTGGCCAGGGCTGCGGAATTGAAGCAACTCCTGGCATCGCCCGACCACAGATACCACAAAAGCGTGCATCTGGCAGATTTTCTGCGCCACACGATTGACATGTAGGGGTTGCAAGTTTGGTGGTTGGCCCAATTGCCAATGCCAATGTTTCACCACACTCGATACAAAAACGCGCATCGTGCGGGCTTTCACCACCACAGTTTCGGCATGTCACAAGGCTTGTCTCAGCCATAATAATCCCTCACTCTCATTCTGAATAATCATACGCACTGGGTTCGATGAATGTTGCAGTATCATTTTGACAGCTACCGCTGCTCAGAGTATGATGACACAAACGATGATGATATTCTCCTTATTCTGAAGCGGAAAGAAGCGCTATGCATCGCGCCTATCATCAGTGGCACAGCCCCGCGCTAAACCGCCCAATGGAGATGTTAGTTTTTGGGCATGCTGGGGCACCGGTCGTTGTCTTCCCTACCTCAATGGGGCGGTACTACGAATACGAAGATCGTGGGATGGTCGGTGTATTAGCTGATCAGATCAACAACGGTTGGGTGCAGCTCTATTGCCTCGACAGTGTTGACGAAGAGAGTTGGTATGCGAAGTGGGCGCATGCGCGTGGCCGCCTCACACGCCACGACCAATACGAGCAATATATCTTAGATGAAGTGTTGCCACTCATCCGCTCGCAGAATAGCAACCCATTTACCATGCTCCATGGCTGCTCATTCGGTGCTATTCATGCAATGCTGATGGGGTTACGCCATCCAGAGCGCTTCAATCGTGTGCTGGCCTTTGCTGGGTATTACGATACAACCCGCTTCCTCGAAGGCTATTACGACGAAGAGGTTCATTATCATCACCCGATCAACCTCGTGCGCGGCATGAATGACCCAGAACAAATCGAACGACTGCGCCACCTTGAAATTATCATGGCGATCGGCCGTGATGACCCAGCCGCAGCAACCAATGCACAACTCTCCGAAGCACTCTGGAGCAAGGGGGTTTGGCATGCCATGCGTTGGTGGGATGGCTGGGCCCACGATTGGCCCTTCTGGCATCAGATGATTCAACAGTATTTGCATGGAGCGGATTGATTAATGACATGGTGGCATTCTGACTAGGTGATAGAGAGATCAACCAATAACAGTCCAGCAATCTCCAATTGTCACCTTGTCGCTTGGTCACCTGCTCATTTGTCATACAAGCCGAGGTATCGCATGTCGACAATCTCTGAAACCATCAGCTTTCCTGCTGGGAATCATCAACTGTCGGGATACTTAGCACTGCCAGAGGGCAACGGGCCACATCCGGCGCTGGTTGTCATTCACGAGGCGTATGGCCTCAACGATAACATTCGTGGTATTGCGCGCAAATATGCCGAGGCAGGCTATGCTGCGCTGGCAGTCGATCTGTTTGCTGGGCGCAATCAGATGGTGTGTATGTTTCGATTTTTTGGTGGCATGCTATGGAAATCGACAGATCACGGTGGAATTCACGATTTGCGAGCTGCGCTCGATTGGCTTGCCACACGTAGTGAGGTTGATCCGCAGCGACTGGGTGCAGTTGGTTATTGTTTAGGTGGTAGCCTGGCGGTTGCGTGGTCGTGCGTTGATCAGCGCCTTAAGGCGATTGCGCCGCACTATGGAATGAACCCACGCCCGCTCGAGGCTGTGCGGCGAGCCTGCCCG
>JANLSE010000420.1:0-32675 GCA_031362265.1 Roseiflexaceae bacterium | reverse complement strand
CATCGTTGCATCGCCCTCTTCGTTTTGGTGTGAATGCTACCTGAGCACGTCACGAACAATCTGTTCCAGCCGATCGAGTGGGAATGGCTTAGGAAGCCAATGGTCGACACGCTGTTCACGCGCGCGCTTCTCTAGCTCGGGCGTTGCATACGCTGTAATCAGGACAACACGCGTATCGGGTGATGTCTCTTTGATCGCAGCCGTCAATTGGAGGCCATTCATCCCAGGCATGTTGTAATCGGTGATCACTAATGGAACTGGCCGTAGCGCAATCTGTGCCAACGCTTCCGCACCACCATTGACGGTCACAATATCGTAGCCGCCGGTTAAATCACGCATCAGGCGATGCAGGATGATTAGTATATCTGGCTCATCCTCAACAAGAACTATTGCAGGGTTACGGGTGGCTGGTTCTGGCATCGCGCACTCCTCAAACCAACATGGTTGGACATTTACCGTATTCTATCACACTGTGCAAGATATTGCGAAGAGTATTCGATCTAATTGTAGTAACCATAACCCTTTTCAAGCTGGGCATCATTCAAAATGACGCCAATAATATTGGCTTTGACCTTCTCCAGGATCTGTCGCGCCTGTCTGGCACGCTCGCGGCGGGTCTTGTTAGCCTGAAATACGAGTAATACTCCATCAATACTGGAAGCTAGAATTGCAGCATCGGTTACTGCTGTAACAGGTGGGGTATCAAACAAGATAATATCAGCTTCGCTACGCAAACGCTCAATAACCGCTTGCATGCGCCGTGAGCCAAGAATATCGGCTGGCCTTGGCGGCAATGGCCCACTTGCTAGCAAACTTAGCCCAGGCACCCCAGTTGACTGAATCGGCAGTTGAGCATCGCTTTGTTCAAGAATGATATTTGTCAGGCCAGTTTCATTTGGCAAATTGAATAGCGTGTGGAGCGCAGGGCGATGGAGATCACAATCCACAAGTAGTACTTTTTGCTCTGCTTGTGCCATTGTGATCGCTAAATTCGCCAGCGTGCTCGATTTCCCTTCGTTTGGAGAAGAGCTCGTAATCAGCAGCGTATGAAGCGGGCGATCCAAACTCGAGAAACGAATATTGGTGCGAAGCGTTCGGTATGCCTCAGCGGCTGGTGAACGCGGGTCGCGTAGTGCGATCAGGGAATGCGATATTGGAGAAGTTGTCATAATAACTATTCACAATCGTTATTGGCACAGAATCTTTAGGAGGTGTCCAGCCTATCACGCCATCAGCGTGTTACTTTATCGCCAATCTCTGGAATGGCCCCAAGTGTTGGGAACCCAGCGAAGCGCTCAACATCGGCAGGTGTCTTGAGGGTATCATCCAATGCCTCGATGATAAAGGCAAGCAATAACCCTAGGATCAGGCCAAGTATCAGGCCCGCTGGTACAATCACACGTGTCTGTGGCCAGTAGAGCACCGATGGCCGTGCAGGTTGATTGACAACCACATTAATCCGGTCTGAGCTTTCTGTGGCGTTATTTTGTGCATTGACAAGCGCAACCATGTTGTTGCCAATCGCATTCGCCAATCGCGGTGCCACATCAGGGTCGGGGTAATCGACTTGAATCAGAATGAGTTGCTCCTCTGGGCGCGCCTGGATCGCAACATGCTTATCCAAGAGCCAATCGGCAGTGCGATCAAGTTTTAGCTCAGCACTAATCTTCTCAAGCTGAATTGGTGCAATCGCTTGTGTGCGGTAACTATTCATCCGATCGCGTAATACGATTAACAACCCATTGTCTGGTCGGCTGGCCTGCACCAAATAGCTGGCCTCCGATCGAAATACGCGCTCCTGGAAGCGGGTGAAGGCAAAGGCACTCAGCGCAGCTATAACCCCAGCAAGTAGAATAATCCACCAGCGTCGCCGGATGATGTTTACATAATCATTTAGTTGCATTAGTGTTCCATAGATAGTAACGAATGAAGGCCAATGCTATGCCAATCGTCATTCCAGCAAACAAGCGCAATGCCACTTCGCGTGCTAATACAGCTGGGCCATTGGATTGAAGCACCTGGTTTGGTGTATCAAGCACAACGATCGACAATCCCGGTTGTTTAGAGACCACTGGTGCTGCACCCCAATAGCGTAACCCGCCAGCCTGAAGTTGCGTTACTGCCGCTTGCAGCAATGGTATAGGTAGATCGGGATCTTGGGTGTTGGCAGTGAGCCAGACCTCGCGTTTGCTATTGGTTGCACTGAGGCTTGCCATAATAAGTTCCGGCGTAATTGATCGGCCCTGTGTGCCGAGGAGGGTCGCAACATCAGTCCCAAATGGTCGGCCACTCACAATCGCTGCGACATCATACGCAAGAGGGTCTTCAATGTCAACTCGTGCGGGATCGGCGAATGTCACCAGTAACCGCGCGCTAGCAGTATAGCGTGGTTGCTGCAGGAGTGCTGCCATAAGACTCGCGCCACCTGCAAGAAAGGTTATGAGCGCTACGATACGCCAGGATTGGCGAATAATTGTGATGTAGAGGCGAAGTTCCATAAGCCTGTGCTTGAATAATATAGCAGTCCTAACTGAGTCACCCTAAACCTGACAGGTTTACACCGTAATAACCTTGCGTATTCTTTCCAAAAACACTTCATGGCCAAATTGCTCGGCATGTTTGCGAATCTGAAGTGCATCAAAGCAATCGTCCTGTAAGGTGATCAAGGTAGCTACGAGATCAGTGACGGTCTGGGTGTGAAACAGACGCCCAGTTTTTCCATCAATAATCGTATCGAGTGCGCCTCCAGCTGCATAGGCAATAACGGGACGGCCAGCGGCCATTGCTTCGAGCGGTGTAATACCAAAATCCTCTTCACCAGGAAACAGAAAGGCCTTGCAGCCAGACAAAAGATCGCGGCGATGTGCTTCATCCACCCAGCCAAGAAATGAGATCGTCGGGCCGGCAATTGCTTGAAGTGCCGCGCGATCACGGCCATCGCCAAATACCTTTAGGGGCAGGCCAAGTTCGCTACAGGCACGCACGGCTAAATCCAAACGCTTATATGGGATAAGCCGCCCACCAGCCACGTAGTATTCGCCTGGTGGTGTATCCTGGTAGGGTGGTAAATCAACTGGTGGCGGGATAACAAGTGCTGTGCGGCCATAGTAGCGCTGGATGCGTGCAGCAACCGCATGTGAGTTAGCAAGAAACTGATCCACCCGCATAGTAGTTGTGACATCCCAGATTCGCAGGAATGTTAGTAAGATTCCAAGGATACCGCGTAATGCTCCGCCGATCCGCTCACGTTCAACATACGCACCAGTACGCCAGGCAAAGCGCATGGGAGTGTGACAGTAGCAGATATGGTGTGCGCCAGGTGGCGGAATAATCCCCTTTGCGAATGCGCTGCTGCTACTAATAATGAGATCATAGCCGCTTAGATCAAAACTCTCAAATGCGCTAGGATAGAATGGGAGGTAAGCGCGGAAGAGTTTCCGCCAACCAGGTAGGCGTTGCATCCAGGATGTACGAATATCCCAGGTACGCATGGTAGCTGGCATCGCAATCGGATCGTAGATCGATGTATAGACTGGCGCGCTTGGGTACAAGCTGTGAATGGCTTCTAACACACGCTCGGCGCCACCATATTGATTTAGATAATCGTGAATAATTGCAACCCGCATAACAAGTGCTATTATACTCGTAATCTAGAGAAGCGCAGAATGTAGTACAATAAGCGCAGAGGCAGCACAATGGCGCGGCATGCCTATGTATTTTGTAATCTCAACTATGAGATCAAAACTGAAGGAAGGTTATTCGATGGTCAGCATTGAGGAGCAACGCCTCAATTTCGTGCGTGGGAGCCTTGGGCTGGTTGCATATCGCGCATGGGCGGTTCAGGCGCGGCGTGAGCGGCGCTTCAATATTGCGCGTTTGTTCGAGTCCTTATCCGCCGCTCGAACTGCGCGTGCCGAGCATGCATTTCGTCGCATGGGTGAAGTTGGTCTGACGCTACAGAATGTAGAGCGTGCTCTGGCAGGGTTGGAGCCAGAATCGGTGGAGGCTGGCCGAATCACTGGGCGCACTGCTATTTCGCGTGAGATGCTCCAGCGGGCGCAACAGGCCATGCAAGAGGGGCGCGATTTGCGCGCAGATGAGCTTGGCGACATTTATGTCTGTGGTACCTGCGGCGAGTTGCGCGAAGGGCAGTGTATTGGTGCATGCCCCACATGTGGCACGGTCCCAGAAGCGCACAAGATATTCAAGGCAATCGAAGCCATGGGAACGCTTGGCCCGCACGCCATTATGCACTCGCTTGAGCGTACCGAGGATAGTTTACGCAAACTCTTTGAAGGCCTTGATGATATCGTTCTTTCGCAACGCATTCAGGAAGATACGCCATCGCTGAAGGAGCTTGCTGGTCACCTCGCTGATGTTGATGCGGTATTCCGTGAGCGCGCTTGGCTTCTGCTCGAAACCGATCGACCAGAATTGCCACCTGGCCATCCGCCGCGCCTGGAACTTGCGGCGAGTTATCGCACCATGCCAGCTGTTGCGGTGCTGGACGCATTTCATGCATCGCGCAAACAAACGCTTGGCCTCCTGCGCGGCCTCACCAGTGCGGCATGGCATCGGCCAGGGCACCATGAGCTATATGGCAATATTGATCTGCTACACCAGGGCAATTGGGCGGTTCATCACGAACGTGGCCATCTGATCGATATGTCGCAATTGCGCCATGATCTACTGGTTGGTAAGGAATCGCTTTACCATCTCACAGAAGTAAACGAGCTTGTAGTGATTGGGCCGAATGAGGGGGAATAAAGCCGATATCGAGGAAATTGCTCCGGATCGCTTTATTGTTCGCGATATGCGTGCGCGTCCTGTTCTCAAGGGTGAGGGGGAACTCAATGGCCCGCTATTTGAGTTGCGCACATGGCGGCGTGAAGGTCTTTTTGCGCGTTTACGTGCAATTGGCCTTCACGTCGTTTCGTTTGAAGATCAAATTGATGCGCTCCCGGGCTTACCCCCAGCTCCGCCAATTGGCCTCACAGGTTGGCGCTTGATTTCAACTGCCGCTGAACGTTTTAGCCGCTTCGATCGTGATAGCCTCGGTTGGGCGCCGATTACTCCAGTGACCCGTAACCAGCAGTTAGGGATCGAGGTGCCATTTGGTCATCCTTTGCGGCGGCGCAAAAGCCGTGGCGCAGCGGATTTCTATGTGGCGATAGCCGAGCGCAGTGGCGCTGTCGGGCTACAAGCGGTAGACGAGACGAAGGCCTTACTGATTGGGTACGCAATTGTGGCCGAGCGACGCCCGGTTACGATTGTTGCTGAGCAGCATGGTCACGAGATGTTGCTGCCTACGATTACACTTCCGCCTGCGCATCGCACACTCATGGAACGAATTGCAACAGAAACTGACGGCTACTGGCATTCCCAGGGGCGCGGGAGCGAATTTGCGATTGGAGTGTATGAACGATTAGGTGTGGAGGTGCGTGAATAGACAAGGAGACTGGGAGATAGGGAGACTAACACGCATCAAGGGTTTTACGATGCTGTTAAGAACTTGTCTCCTTGTCTCCTTGTCTCCTTGTCTCCTTGTCTTGGCTACTTCTGCCGATTCCGGTTGCGCAGAAATGGCGGGATATCCAGGTCGTCGCCACTCAGGAAGCCAGACTGTTGTTGGCTGGGCTGCGTTGGCCGCTGCGCAGGCTGTGTTGGCCGTTGTGCGGGTTGCTGCTGCGTTGTAGGCTGTGTGGCGGGGAGAACTGCCACTGGCACAGGCTGAGGCTGCTGGGTGGCCTGCTGTGGCAATGAAACACCGGTGTACAGACGTGAACGATTAGCTGGGCGTGGGTTGGCATCAAAGCCAGTTGCGATCAGGGTGATTTTCACCTGGCCTGCCGGGAAATTTGGGTCGATCACTGCGCCGAACTTGATATTGGCCTCCTGATCGACGGCCTTTGAAACGATTTCGGCGGCCTCATAGATCTCCAGAATACCAAGATCTTCACCACCAGTGACATTAAACAGCACAGCACGCGCACCATCGATAGAGACTTCCAGTAATGGCGAGGCAATCGCTTCGTTGACAGCATCTACCACGCGGTTGTCGCCACTACCGTGGCCGATTGCCATCAGCGCAGATCCCTGGCGTGCCATGATTGTCTTCACGTCAGCAAAGTCGACATTAATCAGGCCACGTTGTGTAATGACATCTGAGATACCCTGGATGCCTTGGCGAAGCACACTATCGGCCATCTGGAACGCCTGGAGTACCGAGGTATTTTTGCTGGCTGTCTGCAACAGCCGGTCATTTGGGATGGTGATCAAGGTGTCGACCATCGGCCTGAGTTGTTCAATGCCCTGCTCTGCGATTTTGCGACGATGGTTCCCTTCGAAGGTGAAGGGTTTAGTTACCACGCCAACCGTGAGCATCCCTAAATCCTGGGCAATGCTGGCAATGACGGGTGCTGCACCAGTGCCAGTGCCACCGCCCATTCCGGCTGTGATAAAGACCATGTCGGCACCTTTTAGGTGTTCATAAATCTCTTCTGTGGTTTCTTCGGCTGCCTTCTGCCCAATGACAGGGTTGCCGCCCGAGCCAAGGCCTTTCGTCAGTTTATCGCCGATCTTAATTCGTACATCCGCGTTTGAGTGTTGGAGCGCCTGCCAATCGGTGTTGATAGTAATAAACTCAACACCCTGAACGCCATCTTCAACCATGCGATCGACTGCATTTGAACCACCGCCACCAGCGCCAACAACCTTGATCAGCGCGCCAGGTTCGGATTGCTGACTGTAGCCTTTAAACTCTGCCATGTTCATGCCTCCTGATAATGCGTATTGCGTGCCAAAAAAGCAGCCCGTATTGCGTACCGCGTGGCACGCAATACGCAATTCCCATCGTTACGGAAGAAATTCGCGCAGCCAGCGCTTAAACCGATCATAGGTCGAGATCCATGCCGTCTGATCATTGGCTCCACCAGGCCCAAGTGGCCGGCCTTGGCTACTGCCATGTCGTGCGCCCCACTTCACGAGGCCCAAGCACGATGCGTAGGGTGGAGTGCTGAGCGAATCCGAGAGCCCTGCTAGTTCTCCAGTTGTGCCAACACGCACAGGGATTCCGAGCATATCGCGCATCACCTCATCGAGTTGCGGCAGCATTGCGGTTCCACCAGTTAGCACAATACCAGCTGGAAGAAGACCATCGTAACCGCTTCGTCGAATCTCGTTATAGATCAGCTCAGTCACCTCCTCTGCACGCGCTTGCAATATTTGGTTGAGCAGATAGCGGCTAATCTGCTGCCGTTCACCCGGGGCGAATCCTTCTACATCGACAATGTCGGCTGCTTCGTCCTCAGGTGGAACAGCCACAGCATTGCCGTATTTCAGCTTGAGGTATTCGGCGGTGTTATGGGGCGTCTGCTGTACGAGCACAATGTCGTTGGTAAAATGGCTCCCACCGACAGGAATAACGCTCGTATGCCAGATACCACCCTGTGCAAACACCGCAATATCAGTTGTGCCGCCGCCGATGTCAACCAGCACAACGCCACGATCCTTATCTTCTTCGGTCAGAACTGCCTCGCCTGAGGCTAAGGGCTGGAGTACAAGGTCATCGATGCCAACACCAGCTTTCTCAACACTTTTGATTAGATTCTGGATGGCCATGACCTCGCCAGTGATAATATGTGTCTCGACCTCTAATCGGTAGCCCGACATACCGATTGGATCGCGGATACCTTCGGTGCCATCCACGATATAGGCGCGCGGGATAATATGGATGATCTCGCGCTGCGTTGGGATTGTAACTGCTTGAGCGGCTTCAACGGCACGTGCAACATCCTGGCGTGAGATTTCGTGATCGGTGCGGCTGACCGCAACGACACCACGGCTATTGAGCGATGAGATATGCCGCCCTGAGACACCCACAAATGCCGAACCGATCCGATAGCCCGAAAGGCGTTCAGCTTTCTCGACACTGGTAGAGATTGCGTTGACCGCATCCTCAATATTGACAACCACCCCTTTGTCGAGGCCCTTTGCCTGGGTTACCCCAACACCAAGGACATTGATGCGACCGTTGTCGAGAACCTGCGCGACAATCGTGCAGACCTTAGTTGTGCCCACATCGATGCCAACTATCGTACGTGGAGCCATAACGAATTCCCCTTGAAATTGTGGTGTTTGCCACCCGGTTTATGGTGAACTGGTTGACGGCGTGCTGCCAGGTGGTTCATTGCGATAGAACGGTGTTTCTGGCCTCAAATCGAGCATTGTGAAGGGTGTGCCATCGCTGAGTAACATCCCCAGAATCGTTAGTTTGCGATCCAGATCATTACTCCGCCCAATAATCACGGTTTTCCCGGGCAATTCGATCACGATTCCTGTATCGGTTGCCCAGGCGATCGCCTGTGGGGTTTGGCCTAATTCTGCTGGCAGGCGTAGCGCTAAATCGCGCGCTAAATCAAGCATTTCGGGATCGATACGGTCATTTGCTGCAATTGGGCGGCCGCTACGATCTTCGATCACAAGTGTTCCAGTCAGCAGGTTGGTTGCATCAGTGCCTAGAACGCGGCCATCCGCATCGACCAGGAAACGCTGTGCGCCACTTTGCCAACGTACTTCAGGGCGCCGCTCACGAACAACAATCGTTAATCGATCCGGGAGCGTCAAAAAGGCATTCGCTTGTTCGACATAGGCATTATCGCGTAGGCTATGCGCAACCCGATCGGTATCGACCAGCCAGATCGAGTGACCAAGTGCGCCACTTAACTCAATTGCAGCAGCAGGATCGAGTAAATCCGCACCCTCGACTCGTACATCATGGACAGTAAAACGTGCGCTAGCCGTAATATAGACAAGCATAAGCAGCGCAGCAAATAGCAATGGAATACTGATGATCTTGCCATTTGCTGCCCATCCGGCCAATGTGCGGCCTGGCCCTGGCATCACTGCCGGGCGGGCAGGTTGTCGGCTACGACGGCGAGCCTCAATCCGTGCACGTGTATCGGGTCGGTTGTAATCGAATTCGTCCATAGTTATTGCTTTGATCTACTGTAGCTGTGTCGTCTGTTATGAATTATTTAACCAGGCCGCTCTACGGCAAGTGCAATCAGTCGGTCAAGTAGTTCTGGGTAGGAAACGCCACTGGCTGCCCACATTTGTGAGTACATGCTGATCGGCGTAAAGCCGGGCATGGTATTGACCTCGTTAATATACAGAGCACCAGTATCTTTATCGAGCAGAAAATCTACCCGTGCTAAACCGGCACCATCGATCGCGCCGAATGCCTGAACGGCCAACACTGCAACCTGTGTAGCAATCTCGGGTGGGATCTGTGCTGGGATGATCACCTGTGATTTGCCGGCCAAGTATTTGGCCTCGTAATCGTACCATTCATTCGATGGTACAACTTCGCCTGGCACACTGCACTCAATCTGCTCATTTCCCAGAACACTGATCTCGATCTCACGAGCGCTTATTCCCTGCTCAACAATAATCCGCCGATCATAGCGGGCCGCTTCATGTAAGCCAGCTATCAACCCAGCGCGATCCTTGGCTTTACTGATCCCAACACTGGAGCCCATATTGGCGGGCTTGACGAACATGGGGTAATGCAGTGTCGTCTCGATGCGGTTCAGCACAGCTCCAGTCTCGCGCTTGAATTCGGAACGCTGAACCATAAGCCATGGCACAAGCGGCAGGTCAGCAGCGGCGAAGGCTGCCTTCATCATCCCTTTATCCATACCAACAGCTGCTGCAAGAACGCCACATCCTACATATGGTATCCCGGTAAGCTCAAGCAACCCTTGCATTGTGCCATCCTCACCCATCGGGCCATGCAAAACTGGGAAGATCACATCCAGCGTGGAACCCGGTGCCAGGAGTGAGAACTCCGTGTGGGCGTTTTGGGTGGGGCGGACTAAAGTCCGCGATCCGGGCGATCCAGATGATTCAAGGTCAGCGATCTGCGCCACAAGATCTGAATCCGATGTGGTCTCTACTCCACTTGGCAGCAGCGCAGGATCAGCTTCGGCAGTGAGTGTCGCTAAGGGATCGCCACCAGCCAACCAGCGACCCTGTTTGGTGATACCAATCGGCACAACCTCGTAGTGCTCGCGATTCAGGTTCTCCATCACAGCCCGTGCTGAGACAAGCGAGACCTCATGTTCGCCAGATTGGCCACCAAAGATAACACCGATGCGTAGCTTACCTGTCATTGTTTCGCTCCAACAATCTCAATCTGGCTGTTTTCTGGGTCGAGCTTGCCTGCATATTGCCGATAGAATTCCAGCCGTGATAACCCAGATTGATAAAGGTCTCGCGTATGGCGGCCTCAGCCAATGGCTCGCCAAATTCCACTGCGCCACCAGGTAAGCACCATGCTTCCCTATCTTCGCGACGGGTCAGCAGAATACGATTTTCTTGGATAATAGCAATATTGACGCCTAGTTCGCGGAGTGGATTACTCATAATGGTGCTCCACCAAGTATACGCACTTCGGTTTCCAGGGCTATTCCAAATTCGCGCAATACCCGCTCACGTGCAATATCGATCAGCTTCAGAATATCAGTGCTCGATGCGCCGCCCAGATTGACAATATAGTTGGCATGCTTTTCAGCTATCTCAGCTGCACCAACGCGCAAACCCTTCAACCCGGCTGCCTCAATCAAGCGCCCCGCACTCTCGCCTGATGGATTCTTGAATACACTGCCACACGATTGCCCAGCGGGTGTCTTTGCCCGCCGCTGCTCGGCTGTGCTGCGCATTCGTTCCGCCAGTTCGGCGGGATCCGCACGTGTGAGGCGTAATTCCGCAGCGAGGATGATTGGGAGACCGGGAGACTGGGAGACTGGGAGACTGGGAGATAGAGGCTCTTGATCCTCGTTTCCTTGTCCCGTTCGGCTGAGCTCACGGCGAAGCCTTATCTCCTTGTCTCCTTGTTGAACACTGCCCGTTCGTCCCAAATAGTTCTGTGGTTCTGCGATTCCATAATTCCGCTTCAACACACTCCCGCGGTAGACAAATCCCAGCTGCTCCACCTTCCATTCCTCAACGGTGTTGCCACAAAGCAGCCAAGCACGGGTTAGTGTACTCGCAATATCGCTGCCATAGCAGCCAGCATTGCCAAAGACTGCGCCACCAAGTGTGCCTGGCAGCCCTTCGGCCCAATCGAGCCCGGCCCAGCCCTGACGTGCCAACTTACGTGCGGTTCCGGCCATTGGCACCCCTGCCCCAAGGTAGGCTAGCCCCGTGTCACCCTGATCCACGATTCGTATGCTTTGGTCGCGATAGCGCAACACTAACCCATCAAATCCATGATCCAATACCAGTGTGTTTGTACCACCACCTAGCAGCGCTACCTGCATGTTTCGTTGTTGCGCCCAGGTTAATGCCTCGCGAACTTCATCTGCGGTGGTTGCCTCGACGAGCATTGCTGCTGGGCCACCGATTCGCCAGGAAGTGTAAGGAGCCAGTATATGTTGTGGGCGCCAGTTGATCATAGAGTGAACCAAGAACAAGAGAACAAGAGAACAAGAGAACAAGAATTACTCACCTGAATCGTTTGATCGCTTCAATGCTTCAATGCTTCGCCCAGAGGGCACCCGGCTTCAATGCTTCAATGCTCCAACGTTCCATCACCTCATGTCCCACGCCTTGGCAAGCCAGCTTGAATGCGGGTGCGTAATGAGGCTACCTCATCGACATGGTGCAGGCCCTCACGAATACGTAATGCTTCGGACCAACTGATATTGGCCTGCTCGCGACGCCCCTCCTCGTAATGTAGATCACCGAGCCGCTCCAATGCGCGTGACAAACCAACTGGATCACCCTCACGACGGGCCAGTTCCTGTGCACTGGCATAGCTTGCATGAGCGGTATCTGAGCGACCCATTTGCTTGGCCACATCACCAAGATTGAGGAGCGCAATACCCTGGCCACGCGGGTTTTGAATCTGCTCCTGGAGGTCACGTGCACGTTGCAAATAGGCCAATGCGCGATCGAAACGGCCAGTACGCCCGAGAATGGTTCCAAGCACAGTATATGAGCGCGCTTGGCCAACGGTATCGCGCAGTCGCTCGCGAAGTGCCAGGCTTTCCTCGGCCGAAGCAATTGCTTCACCAAAGCGCCCATGATCAAGTGCCGTTAATGCAAGTTTATCTTTCAGAATTGCCTGCCCAAGCAGATTTCCGATCCCCTGCTCCATACTCAGTGCACGCATATAAAAGACTTGCGCTTGGTCGATTGAGCGGAGCACACGGTAGATATCGCCAATGCCGGTAAACACACGTGCTAAGCGAAGCCGATCATCCTGTTGTTCACCAGATTCGCGCGCAATTTGAAGTTCTTGCAATGCCTCAAGATGGCGACCCTGGAGTTGATGTACCTTGGCGAGTTGTAAGCGCACCTCCGCTTCAATTTCGCCCAACTCATCGCGTTCGGCCAATTCGCGTGCCTTTTGCATACTTGATTCGGCACCTGCAAGTTGACCCATCTCACGTTGCATTCGACCAATAGCAAGTTGTGCACGCGCTTGTGCTTCAATACTGCCCTGATCTTTTGCGGCGCGCAGCATACGCCGCGCATACTCGAGCCCTTCGCGATATTGGCCGCCGAATTCGAGTACTGCAAGGGCTAATGTACATGCCTGCAATTCAAATGTAAGTTGTGAATGACGTGGAAGATGGCCAATCGCGGTCAGCGCCCGTTCTACCCAGGCACGTGCTGCGATAAAATCGAGTTTGGTGATACGTGCCTCAACAACTTCGAGGGCCAATTGGGCTGCGCTGGCCCGATCACTGGCCTGTTCAAGATGCCAAACGGCCGATTCGCGCCAACCATCTGGTGCTTGCGGATTTGAATCGTAACGAGCGATTAACTCAGTCGCAATATGACGATGGAAGATCTGGCTGTCTTCGTTCATTCCGCCCTCTGCCCTAACGCTGCCAATACCATCGATCCAATAAGTTGGCTATCACCGGCCCCAAGCGTAAGTACCACATCTCCCGTTTGAACTGTTCTCAGAATGGCGTGAGTGGCCTGATTCAGATCGCCAACTGCCTTGGCTCGTTCACCCAATGCTGCGGCGAATACTTCCGCGCTCATTCCTAGCGTCTCTTGCTCACGAGCGGCGTAGATATCGCCAATCAAAATCATGTCTGCAGCCATGAATGCGTCCGGCCAATCTGCAATCAGCGCTTTCGTTCGTGAGTAGGTGTGTGGCTGAAGATAGGTAATGATTCGTCGGTTGGTATACCGTTCGCGTGCTGCAGCGAGCGTTGCGCGAACCTCAGTTGGATGGTGTGCATAATCGTCGATCACCGTTATTCCCGCCACTTCACCTTTGAGCTCAAAGCGCCGTAGTGTGCCATGGTAGCGTGCCAATGCTTCGCGGATCAAAGCGAGTGGCGCTCCGACTGCCGTACAGGCTGCTAATGCTGCCAGCGCATTTCGAACGTTATGTGCTCCCGGGATGATCAGTTGCTGTGTTCCTAGCGTTCTGGTCGCCAATCGCTTACGGTCGTAGCGCCACAGATCGAATTGCGTTCCATTTACATCAGTACGTACATATGCGGCGGCCCAATCGAGCGGTGCAATACGGCAAGAAGCAGGATCACGCGCAATCATTTCATCGATCCCATAGTGTGTCGCAGCCGGATTCTGGGCCGCTTGCAGCGCTCCTGGGTCGTCTGCACAGACGATAAGATTGTGCGGTTCAGCTACACTTGCTGTGAACTGCTGGAATGCCGCCTGATATGCTTCAGCACTAGCGTAGATATCAACGTGATCCCACTCACAATTCGTGATCACAGCAACATGCGGTACCAGCGCTAGGAATGTACGGTCATATTCATCTGCCTCAATAACCAATGGTGCGCTTGGATCTCCCCAGCGTGCATTTGTACCCAGATCGGGGCTTTCGCCACCGATCAGAAAGCCAGGGTTCATACCAGCATGGGTTAGTGCGTATGCAATCATAGCCGTAGTTGTAGTTTTGCCATGCGTGCCAGCAACTGCAATCGTTGGCCGCATGCGTGACCACGTGGCCCACAAGTCGGCGCGTTTGAGAACCGCAATGCCACGTGCACGCGCCGCAGACAATTCTACATGTTCAGCGCGTACTGCTGATGTGACAACCAATGCTTCGGCATCGCCAATCTGCTCAGGTGAGTGGCCCTGGTAAATGTGGGCGCCACGTTCAGCAAGCGCTTTCGTAAGCGCATTCTGTTGCAGATCTGAGCCACTTACCATGTGCCCCTGATCGAGCAAGATGTGCGCGATTGCGCTCATCCCTGCACCTGCTATTCCGACGATGTGGTAATGCATGGTTACTTCTTTGGGCCGCCACCACCACCACCACCACCACCACCACCACCACCACCACCATTCGCTGGCTTGAGTAAGAGTGGGAAGCGTAGGAGCAGGATGATTACAAGCAGGATGGCAAAGGCTGCAATCGCCGATGGGATGATTGGCAGGAAGTTTGGTAAGCTATTAAGTGCTGCTGTCATTGGCTCAGGGAAATTAACTGCGGATCCTGAGTCACTCCAGAAGATTGAGAATGCACTAATGCCAAGTACCGCAATATACAAACCCGTCAGGCCGCCAAGAATACGGAGTGGACGGTTACCACCGAAGCCTTTGAGTGCGTCGCCCTCCCACGGCCAGGCATAGCCTATTCCAACCGCTAAAAGTGCGACAAACACCAGAAAGCGTAGTAGCAATGGCGATTGGAAATTGTCTGGGATGATTGGCCCAAACGCATCAACCGTAGATGGATCGCGCCCAAGCGCAAAGGCTGCCAACTTAGGGCTGCTGCTGTAGACTCGGTTCACAATACTGACGATCACATTGCCACCTTGTACAGCGAGCAGATACCCTAGCGTTTGAAATAGGGCAATGCTCACCATATAGCGGAAGCCGCGTGTGAACCCGAAGATTGCGAGGCCAATCAGAATGGCGTTAGGAATAAGAGATCCGCTAAGGTCGATAGTAATCATGCCGTTCCTCTCCTGGATGCGAGGGCCAGCAGCAGCTCTGCTAACTGGCGTGCCGCATTCGGCTGAGCCAGGTCTCGGCTACTCCGTGCCATGCTGGTTCGCTGGTTTGGTTCTCGTAAAAGGCGCTGCAACTCTTGAAAGAGCGGCCCCGAGCTTGGTTGTCCTGGGCCAAGCATCGCGCCATCGGGTATATGAACTGCAGCACCATGCTGCACAAGATAATCTGCATTTTCTTCTTGATGAACAAATGGATATGGAACAAGAACTGCTGGCAAACCGAGCATTGGTAATTCACCGAGTATCGACGCACCGCTTCGACACAATACCACATCAGCAGCGCCAAGGGCATTCGTCATTGAAACCGTTTCGCCAATGCCGCTATGCAAATATGGAAAACACTGATAACGTTGGCGTAGATCTACTGGTAAACGGCTTGCAGCTGCTTCAAGAAACCCAATATCCCCCTCACGGCCACACACATGGATTATCTGGCAGAACGAGAGAAGTTCTGGTAGTAGGGCTGCTACGGCTTGGTTAATACTGCGTGCCCCACGGCTTCCACCAGTGACAAGCAACAGCGGAAGATCATTACTTAGCCCAAATGCGGCGCGGCATGTGGCCTTTTCCAGTTGGCGTAGTACCGGCCGTACTGGATATCCGGTCACAATACACTGAGGAGATTTGGGATGAATAGCTTCGGGCTGGAAGCTGGCCGCAAACTGCAACCCGCGAATTGCTCGAAAGTATTCCCAAGATTCCGCTACTGAACACGCCACCACCGATGCAAACCGTGCCAGGAATTTGACGGCCAGGCCAGGTTTGACATCTGGTAAGTAAATCATTGTGGGGATCCCACGTATGCGAGCTGCTAAAAAGATTGGAACACAAACATAGCCACCTGTTCCTAAGATTGCATCCGGTTGCTCGTGAGCAATGAGTTGCCACGCCTCATAGATGCCACGTAGTAGCGTTAGCAAGTTGCGTACCACTACAAGAACATTCCGCCCACGCAGCGCTGCAGATCGAATCGGCAGGAAGCGAAGCCCTGATTCTTGTGAAATCAGACCCGCTTCCATGCCATCTGGCGAACCAATATAGGCAAGCTTAGCTGCGCCGGTAAGCTCTGCGGCGACTGCCAGCGCTGGATAGACGTGCCCCCCGGTTCCGCCACCACACAGCCAAAGGATTGGTGGCGACGGCGATTGGGCGGCGTGGTGTTGGGTTTGCATCGATTGGCTCAGGCTCCGCGCGATCACTTGTGTGTTTCGAGATATTTAATAAGATACCCGCCGCAACCATACTCATCACCAGCGAGGTGCCACCATAACTGATGAATGGTAACGTTAGGCCGGTAAATGGAATGATTGTTGTAACGACAGCAACATTGACGAATGCTTGGAAGACGATCCAAGCAGTGATTCCGACAGCCATAAGTGCGGCGAATGGGTTTGATGAACGCCCCGCAATCAGCATCCCACGATATGCAATAACGAGAAAGCAACCAACGATGAAGATTGTGCCAATGAAACCAAACTCTTCGCCAATAATCGAGAAGATCGTATCAGTATGAGCCTGCGGTAGCCAGAGAAATTTCTGACGTGCTTGGCCAAGCCCGACCCCAAATAGCCCACCACTGCCAAGCGCCAGCAGTGAATGTACGGGCTGGTAGCCTGCGCCAAGATAATTGGCGAAAGGGTCTTCCCAGGCGCGAATTCGGCTCAGACGATACGATGCAAGGTTAATCATGGTGAGGAATACTCCCACCGATAGCCCAACTACGAACAGTATATGCAGTAGGTTGGCCCCAGCGACGAAGTAGACGGTCAACCCGATGAGTGCTAAGATGATTGTTGTCCCTAGATCGCCCTCTAATAATACCAGCCCACACACCACCCCAAGCACGACGCCAACCGGGATAAGGCCAAGATAGAAGCTGCTGACTTTCTCGCGGCGCTGCGATAGCCAGTTGGCAAAATACACAATCAGTGCAAGCTTGGCAACCTCCGATGGCTGCATACTGAAGCCGCCAATGCGGATCCAGCTGCGCGCACCATTCACCTCGGTAATTGACGCGGGTAGGATGAGCACCATGAGCAGCAGCACAATGGTAGCTCCCATAAAGTGGAGCGAGTAGCGTTGCCACATCCGGTAATCGATCCGCATGGCTACCAGTAAGGCTACGACCCCAATAATCCCCGCGACAAGTTGGCGCAGCGCGTAGTAGAGTGGCCCATCACGTGTCGTGTAGGCATCGACAAATGATGAACTATAGACCATGACGAGGCCAATCGGTACGAGTACACCGACAGCGGTCAAGAGTGGGTAATCTGGTTTTCGTCGGGTTGTATCAAGCATACCGTGGATCTCCTCATGCTCTAGGGTTCGGTGTTATGGTTCGAGGTTAGGAGACAAGAGTTACGGGCTAGGCATTCTTCGTTTGTGTTATTTGTCGCTTGCTCTTGTGCGTCCTTCTACCTGTATTGAGTGCCATTAGCGTATTGGCGGCACAATCAGTTGTGAGAGCAACACCAGTGCGATTGTGATTACGGCTGTACCTGGCCATGCATACCTTCGCGATTGGCGTACAATCAACATCTGCTCAGTGTCGACCCGCAGAAGTGGTGTGAGTAGGAACCCGATAACTGCGCCTGTCGCCAGCCCACCCAAATGGGCATAATTGTCGATTCGTGGCGAAGTAAATCCGATCCCAAGATTGATTAGTGTAATAAAGATCAGATTCCCAATCTGTTGGCGTGACATCTCGCCAAACATCCCGCGCCCGAGATAAAAGAATGCTGCAAGTGCACCCACTAGGCCAAAGATGGCTCCCGATGCGCCAACCGAATCATTTGGCGAAAGTGCGTATGATGCCAACCCACCACCAAAACCAGCGATAAGATAAATCACCAGAAAACGTAGGCTCCCAAAGAGCCGCTCAACCTCTAGCCCTAAACTATACAGGGCGAAACTATTGAAGAAGAGATGCGTTAAGCCGCTGTGTAGGAACATCGCTGTTAGGAAGCGATAATACTCGCCACTAAGAATAGCTACATTATCCTTGGCGCCAAGCGCTTGCACAAGCGGCGTTAGTCCGAGTGCTTCCGGAATGAGGTAAATCGCAATATTTAGCGCCAGGAGCACCCATGCTACGCGAGGTTGAAACATTGGTAGCGGAATTCTACGCTGCCCTTCGCTTGGAGCTGGAGCGTCATTCTGAACCATGCTGTTCCTTAATCTAATGTGCCAACGATCCGGCGGAATTCCTCACCACGATGAAACTCATTCCGAAACATTCCGAAACTTGCGCATCCCGGCGAGAGTAATACGATATCTCCAGGCTCTGCGAGTTGCTGCGCAGTGTTGATAGCAGTTGTAAAATCCCCAAAAGGCCCATGAATGATCGATGTAGGATTATGGGTTGCCGCTTCATTCCCTGGTTTACGAGCCTCCTGGTCGCCTGATTTCTGTTCTTCGATTGTATGCGCCGCACTCAGTGCAATCAGTAGTTTCTCTGTTGCGCTTCCCTGTAATAGTACTACGGCTTTAACACGCGCCCGAATCGCATCGGCAAGTTGCTCAAATGGCAGATTCTTATCGGCACCACCCGCAATCAGGATTATTGGCTGCGAGAAACTGGCCAATGCGGCGATTGCGGCATCTGGTGCAGTAGCTGCGGTGTCATTAATATACTGCACGCCATTGAGTGTTCGTGTGAACTCGAGCCGATGCTCAACTCCAGTGAAGCGCTGTACGGCCCGGCGAATTGCTACTGGTGTTACACCAAATGCTAATGCTAAGGCCGCAGCTGCGGCAATATTCATTCGATTATGTGCACCAAGCAATTGTACATCAGTTATTTTCAGAAGTGCTTGCATTCCAATCACACTACGCTGGAAGAGCGTACCTGTACGCCATGCAACAAGTGTTTCTTCAGGCGCTATTTCTACGAGGCTGCTAGCAAACCAGATTCGGCGACCAGGAGGTGTTTCGCTAAAAAACGTGCGTGTACCGGGATCGTCGGCGTTGAGGGCAACAACATCACCTGCTCGCTGCCAAGCATAAATCTGGCGCTTGGCATCTGCGTAGGCTGCGAATGAATGATAGCGATCCAAGTGATCGGCGGCAAGATTAGTGATTGCCGCATAGCCTGGGCTAAGCTGAGCCTCGCCAAGCCCCTCAAGCGCAAAGGAAGAGAGTTCAAGAATGATTGGAGTGTCAGGGCGTAACAGCGGCAATTGTTCGAGTGCTGATATCCGCAGATTACCAGCAGCAACTGCATCCGGATATTGCTCGCGTACCATTGCAGCCGTGAGTAATGTTGTTGTTGTCTTCCCTTTTGTGCCAGTGATCCCTAAGATTGGCGCTGGGCAGAGCCGGAAGAAGAGCGACATCTCCATTTCAATTGCGGCACCTGCAGAACGGGCGATCTGGAGGAAGTGCGATTCGCGTGGTACACCTGGGTTTCGCACAACGATCTCGGCGTTACGGAAATCCTCCTCACGATGCTCTCCAAGCACGAACTCAATAGGTAACCCTTCTAGTTGGGCCAACGAACCAGCTAGGATATCTGGCCCACGCAAATCGGTTACGGTTACCTTGGCACCCTGCGCTGCCAGAAATCGAGCGACTCCAAGCCCACCGCCGTGGATTCCAAGTCCCATTACGAGGATACGTTTGTTGTGTAGTTGCATATAAACAATGAAACAATGAAACAATGAAGCAATGAAGCAATGATGGATAATAGCTTGCTGCTAGTTGGTGTTTGATCGCTCCAATGTTTCAATGCTTCGATGCTTCATCGCTATTTATCGCTCGTCACCCCTGCTGGTTGTAGTGGCGGCGTATCGATGGTACGACTGTCGTTGAGGGTCAATGCAAGTGAGATACCGATCAGTGTGACGACCATCCCTACGAGCACAAAGCGTTGTGTTACCTGGGTTTCGCTCCAACCAAGCAATTCAAAATGATTGTGGAGTGGTGACATCTTAAAGAAGCGTTTGCCTTGTCCAGTGAGTTTGCGTGTCCATTTGAAATACCCAACCTGGATCATAACCGAGAGCGCTTCGGCCACAAATATTGCCCCAATAATCGGCAACAGGAGCCACTGTTGCGATTGGAGCGCAATCACTGCTAGAACTGCTCCAAGAGAGAGTGATCCGAGATCCCCCATAATGACTTGTGCGGGATGGGCGTTATACCACAGGAAGGCTGCGCAGGCCCCAACGAGCGTAAAACTGAAGGCCATCAGGTTTGTGAACTCGCCAGTTAGGAATGTAATGACACCATAAGCTGCGAAGGCTAGCATCAGATTCCAACCCGCGAGGCTATCGAGGCCATCTGTCATATTGACGGCATTACTCGTCGCCACAATCACGAATGCAGCGAAGGGAATATACCAGAGGCCGATATCGATCTGGCCAATAAAGGGGATGCGCCCAAGGCCCGAGTTTTCGAGACCAAATGGCTTTGGCAGATACAGAATAATGCTGGCCCCTAATGCAATCAGCACCATAAGCGCCATCTTGGTACGCCCAGTGAGCCCAAAGGTCTTTGATACGCTTTTGGTGAGCGACATCCAATCATCAATCGCGCCTAGGATCGCGAAGCTAATCAGCACACCGAGTGGCAACATTAGCGACCAACGATCAACCAGATTGAAGATTAGTGTTAACAGTACCACTGGCACCAGAATGATGATGCCTCCCATCGTTGGTGTGCCGGTCTTCACGATATGGCTCTGCGGGCCTTCGACACGGATCTTCTTCCCGATGCCATTGGCGCGCAGCCAGCGCACCCAGAAGCCGCCACTTATCAGCGTGAGAACAAATGCCGCCGCTGCCAATAATAGCGCGCGTGCTATGTCTGGTACTAATACCGCTCGCAATGCCTCTTGCACAATTGGTCTCCTCTGGGATGTGTAACGCCGTTATTGGCTACTATGCGGTTTGCTATAGTTCTGGAGTTGGCTGACAATACTTTCCATTGCCATGCCACGCGAGCCTTTGATCAGAACGTAGTCACCAGGTTGAATAATGCTTCGTAATAGAGACACTGCTTGCTCGTGCGAAGTCACATGTTGGATCTGTGTGGATGGCATTCCCATCTGTTGCGCCTCATCGCTGATCCAGCGCGCTCGCTCGCCCAATGTGATAAGTATCTGCACGACTTCGGCAGCGCGCCCTCCAACCAAGCGATGTGATTCTTCTTCAACAACCCCAAGTTCTAACATGTCACCCAGCACTGCGACCTTGCGGCCTTCCATATCGGCCAGCAGATTAAGCGCTGCCATTGAAGATGCTGGCGATGCATTATAGGTATCGTCAATCAGGGTTGAGCGATTCACACCGGGCACTGCAAGTAAGCGTAATTGTGCATTTGAATCGCGTAATCCATCGATGATTGCATCCCAGCCTAGGCCAAGGATGAGCCCCGCTGCAGCGGCAGCTAACGCCGTATGAACACTATGCCGCCCGATTAATGGTAGCTTGAGGCGAACCGTCTCACCTGCATGGTGTGCATCGAATACGATTCCCTCCAACCCTTGGCTCTCGATCTGATCAGCCCAGAGATCAGCTGATGGATCGAGCCCGAATGTGAACGGGGTTGCTTGAGTCCATGCAGCCATCTCTACCACACGTGGATCATCGATATTGAGGATCGCACGCCCAGTGCTTGGCAACGCGCGAATAAGCTCCGCTTTTGTCTGCTGAATCACTGCAATGCTTCCGGCACGCTCGATATGCGATGGCCCGATATTGGTGACAATGCCGATAGAGGGCCGGGCGATTCGCGCCAATAATGCGATATCGCCCGGTTGATACATGCCCATCTCCAACACCGCGACCTCATGCTGATCGTTGAGTTGGAGCAACACCATGGGCAATGTAGACTCGCTATTGTAACTTCTTGGATTTTTTAAGGTGCGATACCGCCGACCAAGCACCGCCGCCGTCGCTTCTTTGGTCGAAGTTTTGCCAACGCTCCCGGTGATTCCGATAACCACTGGCGAAAACTGCTCCCGGTGAAACGACGCCAGATTGTGTAGCGACCCAAGTGGGTCGGCCACTGCAATCAACACAACACTTTCGGGTCCGCGCTCCTCCAGCCCATGGCCTGTTGTGGGATCAACCACAACAAACGGTAGCTCAAGGTTCAGTTCCGCGATCCTGTCGCGTTGGACGAGTGCGCCACGCGCACCGCCTGCCAAGGCATCGGCGAGGAAATGATGCCCGTCGACCCGCTCGCCGCGTAACGCGACAAACAGTGCGTCGGGGGTTGCCAACCGCGAGTCGATAACCGCCTCGCTGAAGCCAACCGCTTGCCATGCTGCTGGAATGTGTGGCTCACGCCGCACATCCTGCGCTTGCACACCAAGCAACACTTCCGTTATGTTCAACACCTCCGCCTCCCCGTTTAACGTGAGCTCTGCGGCGGCATTGTAGCATAGATAGATACCTGATAGGCGGCTGATACGGTACCGCTATCAGGGTTCGCTTGCGGCACCCGCCTCTTCGGCGGTTACCTCAGGCTTCTGCCCAGGGCCATATAACTCTGGGTTGGGCGCAATCCGCTCATACGTTACCAGCCGTGAGGCAATTGCCTGATAGACTGGCACCGCAGTGCTGACGCCCCAGATATCGTCTTTCGGATGGTCGATCTTGACGAGAACGGCATAGCGCGGCTGCTCGGCTGGTACAAGCCCAACCACCGAACCGATTGTCCAATCCTCGAAGCCACCTTTTCCATCCGGTACGGTCGAAGTTCCTGTTTTTGCAGCAACCTTATATCCTGGTACAAGCCAGGTATCTTCAAAGCTGCCAGTACGTTCTGCCCACACAACTGGTGCATAATGATTGGCTGAATCAATCAGCATACGCCGCACCATTCGTGCGATCTCTGGCTTGATCGGTTTTCCCATTACGGTTGGCTGGGTATCAACACATGTTGCTCCATGGCATTCGCGCTGTACAACATATGGTTTCAACATCACGCCATCATTGCCGATTGTCGCTACCATACGAACCTGTTGAAGTGGCGTTACCGCGATCCCTTGCCCATATGAGTTTGTATTGAAGCTCAGCGGGCTAAAATCGGGCGCGTTCGGATTCGCGACGATCCCCGCGCCCTCATTTGCGAGATCAACACCAGTTTGTTTGCCGTATCCAAGCTCGCTCACCTTCTTGTAGAACGTTTCTGGCCCAGTCAGTTCATTGAATTGGACGGCAGCAACATTACTTGAGAAGTAGAGCATCTTCGCTGGTGTGAGTGTGCCATTTGCGCCACTATTCCAGTTTGAAAGGCTCCAACCATAACGAAAGATTGTGCCGGGATCTTCAACTGTTGTTGTAGGCGTAAATGCACCAACATCCAAGCCGATTGATGCAGTTGCGATTTTGAAGGTTGAGCCCGGCTCATACAGATCGCTAATTGCTGGGTTGTTAAAGTAGCGCTCCGCAGGAAACTCGCCATAACGGTTTGGGTCAAAGCTTGGCCAACTTGCCATCCCGCGAATAGCACCCGTTCTGACATCGAGTACGATAATCGTTCCAGAATCGGCACTATGCGCCTCAACCGCCTTCTTCAACTCATATTCAATCGTATGCTGAATAAGTGGGTCGATTGTTAATTCGAGATCTGCCCCATCGGTTGCAGGTTTGGTCTCTTGGGGTGCGATCCAGATTGGTTTTTGGGTCGCATCCAGTTCAGCGGTGATAACGCCAGTGCTTCCTTTAAGAATGTCGTTATACGAAGCCTCAATCCCACTGATCCCATCACGCTCGTCGTTCACTGCCCCTAATACCTGGGCCGCGAAGAAACCCTGTGGGTAGATCCGCCGCGGCTCATAGCCAAATTGCAACCCCAGCCAGAGATCTGGCTCCTGGTCCATAAGCTCAGCAAGCCGATCTGCGATCTCTGGCTGGAGCCAGCGCTTGATAGTGCCCCACTGGCTATCGGTATTACTAATAACCGCCAAAATGTCGGCAGAAGGCATATTCAACATGCTTCCAAGCAGCATTGCCAGCTTTGAGGCCTGTTTTTGATCAACCAGATGTGGTTGTACATACAGGCTCCGTAACTGGACATCTAGTGCAAGCACATTGCCCTTGCGATCGCGGATAACACCGCGATTTGGCTGAATCTCACGCGGGCGATCGATCTCACGGCGGGCACGTTCCGTCAATTCTCCATGGCGAACCAGTTGAAGATCGCCGAGTTGTAGGCCAATCCGGCCGGCCAGCAATACCATCACGATCAGCACCGCGTTCATGCGCCAGCGGCTGATCGTGATTATTCGTTGTGGTGGTGTGGTGCGCTGTGCCATGGGCGTACCTCACGGTTGAGCCGGTTGAGCCGGGATAGGATCTACTGGTCGATCGACAACAATGTAGCGCTGTTGGTCGGGCGTTAATTCACGTAGTTTGAGTTTCTCTGCGCGCTGCTCAATCGCATCAAGTGATTGAGCCTGTGAAAGGCGCAGCAAGAGGCGATTCTGATCACGTAGTAGCATCGTCTTTTGGTCACGTAGTGTGGTGATCTCATAGCCAATTGCTGCCAAGCGTCCAGTCTGGTTAAGTGAGATCAAACTGATCAGTGAAAGCACGAATGCTGCGGCAATCAGGTAACGCCCGCCATCGAGTCGTAGATAGCGCCCAATCTCAATGCGGCGCTCTTTCGCCTGCTGGAGTGGAAAAAGTTGTCGAAGATTGACGGCCATAACCGGCTCCTCTAAAGGCTAAGGGTAGGTGTGATACCCTGTCACTGCTCGGTACGTTGTGCCACACGGAGTTTTGCACTACGACTACGTGGGTTGCTGCGCGCTTCAGTCTGATCGGCCTCAATTGGCTTCTTTGTGAGAATTGCGACCCGCCCGCGCGCTGCTTCAGCCCGAAAAAACAATTTGACGATACGATCCTCAAGCGAGTGAAAGCTGATAACTGCCAATCGCCCTCCAACAGCCAGAAGCTCTATCGCTTGTGGTAACACGGCTTCGAGACTTTCGAGTTCGCCATTGACAGCGATACGAAGCGCCTGAAAAGTACGTGTTGCCGGGTTTAGGCGGCCCTGCCGATACCCCAAAGCCCGCCCAACGATATCGCTTAGTTCCTTCGTTGTGGCAAATGGCCGCCGCCGACGCTCCTCCACAATAAAGCGTGCAACCCGGCGTGCCCCATGCTCCTCACCATACTGATAGATGACATCCGCCAACTTGCTTTCGGAGAGTTGGTTGACCAGATCCGCCGCTGTTGGCCCTTCTTCCTGGTTGAGCCGCATATCGAGCGGCCCATCACCCTGAAACGAGAACCCACGCTCTGGTGTGTCGATCTGGTATGATGAAACCCCAAGATCCAACAATATCCCATCTACCGCATTAAATCCGTGCTGTAGTGCGATTTGCCGCATCTCCCGGAAATTCCCTTGTGCCAAGCTGACGCGCGAACTAAATCGCGCTAAATGCTCCCTGGCCGATTCAAGAGCCTCCCAGTCGGTGTCGATCCCAAGCAACTGACCATCGGGATCACTCATCTCCAACACTGCCGCTGCATGCCCACCACCACCAAGTGTGCCATCGATATGCCGAAACCCTGGGCGCGGTGCGAGCCATTCGAGTACATGGCTCATAAGCACTGGTATATGCTTGAATACTCGCAGATCTTGCGCACCTTGGCCGTCAGCGCGGACACCCTCAGGGGTCATCCTGGACTTCCCTCCGTATATGGAACATTACCGATATTTAATACTATCATAAGTAGTAGCCTAGAATTGTTACGATTTAGATTCCAAGATCAAACAATTGTTGCGCAAATGATTGCGGATCGGTATCAATCTTCTCTAAAATGGCCTGCCAACGCTCATGCGACCAGATTTCAAAGTATTCATTCATTCCTGTAACCACAACCGTTTCACCAAGGCCTGCGAAATCACGCAATGTTTGTGGGACAAGAATGCGCCCCTGCTTATCGACAGGAAGATCGGTTGCCGAAGAGAAAAGCCGCCGCTGAATATCCCGAGCACCAGCTTGCCCAAACGAAAGCGCACTTACTTTGGCTGCTAACCGATCCCAGTGTTGGCGCGTAAATCCAATCAGGCATGGATCAAAGCCACGTGTAATAACAACACCTTGGGCGAGATAATCGCGAAAACGCGCTGGCACTGCCAAACGCCCCTTTTCGTCAATTGTATGTTCGTATTCGCCCAGAAACACGTTAATTCCCTATTTTATTGTATAATAGAACAGATGTTTTTATCTGTTCCTCCACTTTACCCCACTTTGCCCCACAATGTGGGTATTATATACCACTGAAGCGATCTTTTCAAGCAGTAATTGCATAATTCCATCGTTTTGGTGCAATATGGCAATCGATTCAATAATGTTTGAATCCTTTTCAATATACTATTGTTGGTCGTAGTAGCGGTACAATACAAGCAGGAGCACTAACATCATGTCAATCGAACCAAAACTCACGCATCTGAATTCAGATGGCCACGCGCAGATGGTAGATGTTGGCGAAAAACTAGCGACTCAGCGTGAAGCGATTGCGCGCGGCTCGATCTTTATGCGCCCCGCGACATTGCAACTGATTCTGGCTGGTACGATGCCAAAGGGAGATGTATTAGCTGTTGCGCGTATTGCGGGAATTATGGCAGCGAAGCGTACGCACGAGCTTATCCCGCTCTGTCATCCGCTTTTACTTTCGCATATCGCAGTGTCATTGCAGCCTGCTGCGGATGGCGAACAGCTCCAGATAGAGGCTACTGTTCGCACGACAGGCCCAACTGGTGTTGAGATGGAGGCCCTCACTGCGGTGAGTGTCGCTGCGCTGACGATCTACGATATGTGTAAGGCTGTTGATCGTGCCATGCGGATCAGCGATATCCGCCTGGCAGAAAAGCGTGGCGGGCGTAGTGGGGATGTAGTTTTGGAATAGAGATGCAATAGTGGTGTTTAGCCACGCAAATGTGGAAGCACCTCATTGCCGAGAATGCGAATTGCTGCAATTGGATCTGGCCCGAGCGGTGGGCCGAAGCTTAGGTGGCGGGCACCTGCGGCAATAAGCTGTTTTAAGCGTGGAATAAGATCCGCAGCGGTTCCAGTAATGCCGATCTGAAGCATTGCTGGGCTGACGAGTTCACTTGCACGAGCAAGATCTCCTTCGGTTTGAGCAATATGGTCAATCTCGGCAAAGTCAGCATGGGTGAGCCCAAGCCGCCCTAATACCTCTGCGCTAAAGGCATGCCCATAATAGGCAATCTTTTCGCGCAGTGGCGCTTCGGCATGGGCTTGATCTTCAGCGACTGAAACCCAGATACATGCGGCTAGGTCGATCTGATCGATTGTGCGGCCTGCGAGCGCTGCACCACGCGCCACCCGTGCTGCAACTTCGGCATATTGTTCGGGTGGGAATAAGAGTGGTAGCCCACCATCAGCTAATTCACCAATCAGTTGTTGCATATTTGGACTCATTGCGCCTAGGTAGATCGGAATGCGCCGCGTGGGTATGCGCATATAGGCTGCCTCCCCCCAACCACGCGGCGCATGTAGGCTATGGGCTGGCCTTTGGCCGGCAAATAAATCCTGCAATGCGTAAATAGCCTCTGCTGTGGTTGCACGTGGGCGTTCCTGGGTGATTCCAACCCAGCCAAGAAAATCAGCGGCGCCTGCTGCTATCCCAAGATTGAGTCGTCCAGCACTTAGCTCATCCAGTGCTGCGGCCTGCATTGCAATTTCAGCAGGGTGGCAGGTGTATGGGTTAACAATACATGTTCCAAGCTGGATACGTGTTGTGCTGAGGGCACAAGCTGTAAGTAGCGGCCAGACCCCGCGTAGGAATAGATCGTCACTCACCCAGAACTGGTCGAAGCCTGCCTGTTCAGCCGCTTGCGCAAGTGTCGGGTACACAGTTGCTGGCAAATCATTATTACATCGAATGGAGAAACGCATTGTGTTACATGCTCCTAGATCGATTACAACGGAATGTGATCATTATTGTGTCGAATAGATGAAAATGAAAATACTAACAGTGTGTTGGGCTATGAGCCATGGTAGCATAAAAATGGTTTGCTCCTCATTTACTAACCCTTGCGTGTGGCTTGACACAGGCATCTCGCGCTATAATCAGTGGCGCAAGCGATTTGAACTGAAAGCGAGACGCACATGCCGGTGACGATTCGTGATGTTCGGGTTATTCTCACCGCTCCCGATGGAATTCGCCTGGTCGTTGTAAAAGTTGAAACTTCTGAGCCTGGCTTATATGGCCTTGGTTGTGCAACCTTTACCCAACGCTATGCTGCGGTTGCAACCACTATTGAGCGCCATCTGAGGCCATTCCTGATCGGTAAAGATATTCATCGTATTGAGGATCTGTTCCAAACGAGTATGGTCAATGCCTATTGGCGCAATGGCCCGATCATGAATAATGCTATTTCGGGTGTGGATATGGCATTGTGGGATCTGAAGGGCAAACTCGCCAATATGCCACTCTATCAGCTGTTTGGTGGGAAGTGTCGTGAGGCTGCGGCGCTCTATCGCCATGCCGATGGCATAAGCCCGGATCAGGTTGCCGAGCGTGCATTAGCGTTCAAGGAAGAGGGCTACCAGTATATTCGCTGCCAAATTGGCGGTTATGGCGGTCGTGAAGAGTTACGGCCAGCACCCGATGGCGCATTACCAGGGGCATACTACGATCCAGTGCGCTATTCGCGGGCGGTTCCAGCGCTATTCGAGCGGGTGCGCCAGGTGGTTGGGCCAGATGTTGAGCTCCTGCATGATGTTCATGAGCGCTTACAGCCAGCACAGGTTATTCAGCTAGCGCGAACGCTTGAGCCGTATCGGCTCTTTTTCCTGGAAGACCCGCTGCCCCCTGAACAGGTTGAGTGGTTTCGTACACTTCGGCATCACACGGTTACACCAATTGCCATGGGCGAGCTGTTTGTCAATCAACGTGAATGGATTCCACTTGTTGCGGAGCAACTGATCGACTTTACCCGTGCACATATCAGCGCGATTGGTGGGATCACCCCAGCGCGTAAGATGGCCGCGTTTTGTGAGCTGTATGGCGTTCGCACCGCTTGGCATGGCCCTGGTGATGTCTCCCCAGTTGGGCATGCAGCCAACCTGCACCTGGATCTTAGTAGCCCGAACTTTGGCGTACAGGAATGCTACTACTTCCCCGAGAATACGCGTGCGGTATTCCCGGGGTGCCCAGAGATTCGTGGCGGCTATATGTACCCCAACGAACAGCCTGGCCTGGGGATCGATCTTGATGAGGCGCTAGCTGCGAAATACCCCTGCAGCGATTTCCTTGATGAGTGGACACTTGCACGACTGCCAGATGGGACATCGGCGCGACCGTAATATGAGACAAGGAGACAGGGAGACACGGAGGAAATCAATCTCCGTGTCTCCCTGTCTAGGCTACCTCGGTTCAGGTGCCATGCCAATGAGCATGGTAAGGCGTGTATCACCGGTATTGATAACACTATGGATGGTATCGGCTGGCGCCCAGATCACACTACCAGGCCCGCAATCCTGCGTTTCGTCACCAATCGTGAAGCGGCCCGTTCCAGCGATCACAAAATAAAATTTGTCGTGGCCAGTATGCTGGTGGGGTTGCTGAACCTGCGCTGGCTCCAAACAATCCATCCCCACCAACATGTGCTCGCTCTGAAAGATTGTCGATTTGAAGAATCGACCCGGATTCACGCCAGTATGGCGCTCATAGTGGCTGAAGTATGTCATCGTTGCTCCAAGAGAAAAACGGTAAAGTCAAGCTCGCCTGGCGATTGCCCATAGCCGGTGAGCATGGTTGCGGCTTCGGCACGATGTTGTGTGCCATGGTTGACAACATGCAGCAGGCAATGCCAGAGCACCCGCTCACGCAGCGCTCCGCCATCGCCTGTGTAGCGAATGATATTTGTGATAAGCTGATCATCGAGGCTGTTCAGATAGCGCCGCATGGCTTGCTCTGCTTCATTCCAACGCTCAACCATTGATTCTAGCGTTGGAAACCCTGCCTCTTGGAGATCAAAGGTAACCTTTTGTTCTTGGAACAGCCTCCGCCAGACATACTCGCCATCCAGGGCATGAACGAGTGTGCCACGCAGGCCACCTTTTCCAGGATCGGGGGATGCCGGGGCCACAAACTGTTCTAGGCTGACCCGCCGACAAGCGGCCAGAATCTGCTGGTTTGCCCAATAGTTATACGCATAGAGCAGCTGAATATCGGCTAGCTTCATGGCTATGATCCTCTCTCAGGCAGCTAGAGGTGCGCGCTCAATGTATTCAAGTGATTGATGGCGGAAGTAGGTATTGTAGAGCTCGGCATAGTGTCCACCTTGCGCAATCAATTGGTCGTGGTTGCCTTCTTCAATGATCGCCCCCTTGCGTAGTACGATGATGCGGTCGGCGTGGCGTACTGTGCTCAACCGGTGGGCAATCACGATTGCGGTGCGCCCTGCGATAACCGCATCAAGCCCTTCCTGGATCAGTGCTTCCGTCAATGGATCGACACTGGCTGTTGCCTCATCCATGATGACGATCGATGGATTTTGGAGCAGCACACGCGCTAGTGCCACCAACTGCCGTTGGCCCATCGATAGGCCACTACCGCGTTCGCCAACCTGGGTGCCTAGCCCTTGTGGTAGGCTCACAAGCCAATCGCCACCACCAACGCTCATCGCCGCTGCTTGAACCTCAGCATCACTGGCCTCTGGTTTCCCATAGCGAATATTATCACGAACGGTTCCATCGAAGAGGAATGGCGTTTGGGTGACAATTCCCAAACGTGAGCGATAGCTTGCCAGATCAAGCGCGCGAATATTGACGCCGTCGATCTTGATGCTGCCGCTCTGAAATTCATAGAAACGCGCGATCAGCTTGGCAATACTACTCTTGCCAGATCCCGTATGCCCGACCAGTGCCAGCGTTTCGCCTGGGCGAATATGGAGCGAGAAATCCTGTAACACCCAATTTGATTGTGCATTCTCATACGCTGAGTTCGTTTCTGGCGTGGCATCGCGTGCTGCAAGGTAACTGAACGATACATGTTGGAAATTGATTTCGCCACGGATAGTTGGTAGTTTCTGCTTGTCGATCTGGATCACGCGTGGCTCATCGTCGATCAATCCAAAGACTCGCTCGCCAGCTGCGAGGCCAAGCTGAAACTGACTCCAGAACGAGGCGATACTCGTAAGTGGAAACCAGAAAATCGAAAGCCCCTGGATGAAGAGATACCAACTCCCAGCGCTCAGCGTGCCTTCGCGTACTTGCAATACGCCGAAATAGACCAGTGCAGCGGTACCAAAGGCTGCCAGAACATTGAGGATCGGGAAAATACTGCTGAAGACATACCCCGTCTGCAGGTTAATACGACGCGATTGGGTGTTGACCTCCACAAAATCGCTATAGATTGCGGCTTCCTGGCGAAATGCCTTGGCAACCGCTATTCCACTAACCGTCTCCTGTACATGCGCATTCACTGTTGCATTAATGCGCCGCGATCGGGTGATCGTTTTGCGCGCCAAGACGCGAAATCCAAGCGCAGCGGCCATAATAAAAGGCGTGAGAATCACCAGAACCATTGCAAGCCGCCAGCTCACACTAAACAGGTAGCCTACCAGCACCACTACCAGCAGTAAGCGGCTGAGCAAATCCATCGTTAGGGTCATCGTTGCCGAGAAGGTTTGGGTATCGGAGGTAACCCGGCTGACGATTTTGCCCGAGGCGAAGGTATCGTAGAACGACATATCGCGCCGCAAAATGGCATCGAAGGCATCTTCGCGTAGTTTCAGCACAACATCGGCTACGGCGCGCGCAGCAAAGATCTGGCGGAGTGCGCTGAACCCCCACGAAACACAGGAAAGTGCGATAAGAATAATAAAGAAGGTCAGGATCCGTGTGATTGATGTATCAAGCTGCAACTGATCGATCCCGCGCGAGATGATGATTGGCAAGGCCGTATCGAGCAGTGTCGCCAGAATAATCGCGCTAACCGCAATCGCCATCTTGCGGCTCTGTGGGCGGAAATACCCAACAATGCGGCGTACAAGATCACCATCACTATAGGTTCGGTCATAGCCCTCGGCATCGAGGCCATCCATCAGAAATCCCATGATCTCACCCCAAGGCGCATAAAGCGCATGTTGTTAATAACAATACGATACTGGTGTTGAATGCTGTTGGTTAGCTCGCCAAGACTGTTTCTGAATCAGATGTTTCAGAAACTTCGAGTGGCGGTAATTCTGCATCATAGCGTACAAAAATACGCCGATAGTGTGGTGATGTGCGCAGCAAGTGCTCGTGCGATCCCTGAGCGACAATTTGGCCCTTATCGAGCACAATGATTAAGTCGGCCCAGCGGATCTGTGAGAGGCGATGTGTAATCAGCAGCATGGTGCGATTATGGCGCGCCTGGCGAATCGCCTTCTGAATTTCGTCTTCGGTGGCACTATCGATCGCACTGGTTGAGTCATCGAGAATGAGGATGCGTGGGTTGCTCAGAAACGCACGTGCCAAGGCAATCCGTTGGCGTTGGCCGCCAGATAGGGTGACACCGCGCTCGCCAACAACTGTATCGTAGCCATTTGGCATTGCGCTAATGAACTCATGTGCTTGGGCATCCTTAGCGGCAGTTTCAACTGCCTCGCGCGTGGCGCCTGGTGCGCCAAAAGCAATATTGTCGGCGATGCTACGTGAGAAGAGGAACACATCTTGCTCAATTTTTG
>JANLSE010000505.1:0-3570 GCA_031362265.1 Roseiflexaceae bacterium | reverse complement strand
AACCGAGTGGTTCTAGGTGTACTTGCTGGGTATCGTTATCGTAGCTAAAGACAGCCCGTTCAAAAATCTGCATCGAGCGGCGCACTCCATCGCTTGCTAGCCCTTGGTACTCATTTGTGAGCGGGTAGCCATAGACATCCAGCCCTCCCCGCCGCCAGAATTCCGCAAATGCGCCATAGATTGCATAACCTGTCTCTGGAAACACCACTGCATCTGTGGGTACTTCGGTAGCGCGGGGGTCAATTCCTTGCGATGCGAGGCGCCCTAATGGAAGCGGCTGAACGAGGTAGGGTGTATCGGCCTGATCTGGGCGAAGTTCCAGAATGGCATTACGAAATACCTGTCGGGTAGCGGCACCATATGGCTCAGGTGGGGCCAGTGGTGGGCCAAAATAATCCATCCCCCCGTGCATCTTCCAGTAGCGCCAGATGATTGACTGAACCGGGATCTCCTGCTCTACCCGATCCTCTGGTAGCGGCAAGAGTGCCTCGGCATTCGCAAGAACTGCCTGTACCGCTGCCAAATTTTGATCATACTCAGGATCAATCGGGCTGACCAGTTCTGGAATGATCGCAGCAATCCCCAGGCTGGCCGCCCAATCGTGCATACCACCCGTGATCGTATAGTTACTCCAGTAGCGCTCGTAGAGGTAGTTGCCAGCATCGGCATATGCTCTCGCCAGTGCGATTGATGGCGCGTGCTCACAGAATGCCGGGAAGACATTACCTGCATTCGAGTGATAGAAAACTACAGCGGATGCATCAAGCAGAAAATCGCGCACGATCTGACTTTCGGGCTCGGAATCGGGATACGCGCCACCAGTATCCGAAACGATTCCGCGTGCCCCTTGAACCGTCACATTCCAATCATTTTCAGCACAGGTATCGAGGTTGGTATTCATGTTGCGGTTGAGATCAACGCCGTGTGCATTGAAGCGTGTACCAAGCGCCATACCATCAGGGTTGATCGTGGGGATGATATACAGGCGCACGCTGGCTGGAACCTGCTGAGGATTTGTACGAAAGTATTCTGCTAATTGGCGGCTAAGCTCGAATGTATTTGCTTCTGGCAAGCCATGTGTGTCGCCAATGAGTACAAACTTACGCGGCCCATTGCCGATCCGCAGCCCTGTGATGGGGCTGCCTTGTGAGGAGCTACCGATCTGGATTTCGGTAACCTCGTTCTGGCCTTGCAAAGCAACTGGTTGCGGCAGGAATGCCAAAATAACGATCAGTATGTAGGCAAGGCGCAACGGCACAATATGTTCTCCCAATAGATGTGCCGCTGATTATACCGTATCGCGCCTGGGATGTTGTATAAGCTTGCCTACGCGGCCAAAAAAACTATTGGGTGACACGAACCGGATGGATGGGGTTGAGGAGGTTGAGAATAAGCAAATCGGCTTGCTCCAGGCATTCAATACAGCGCTGTAGAATATGAACACCCTGCTCGTCAATCGGGACTCCGCTTTCCCAATCACGTAACAGATTAGCGGTAGCCTGGTATGCACGTAACGTAGCATGCTGTGATTCGCTATCAGGGACGCGTGCATCAATTGCGGCAATCAACAGATCGAGGCGTTTGCGTGTGAGATCCATATTTTGTGCGTGCGGTTGGATTCGTGCATGGCAGGCCTCAAGCAGTTTCTGCTGTTCTTCGAGGTACACGCCAATATTACCCAGGCACGCAGCTAACTCGATCGTAAGTGGGTCGCCATTCTGTCGCGATAACAACTTCATGCTTTGGGATGCTTCCTCACGGAGGGTTATTGCTTCGGCGATCTCATCACCGAAGCCAAGCGTTCGCGCGAATGGCCGCTCACGGTATGGCCAGAGATTGCGTAGTCGATAGGCGGTCTGCGAAAGCTCCATCGCTTGCTGGCCGCTTGCAAACGCCAATAATGCCTGAACGAGGCGCGTTTCTTTGACAACCCGATCACAGAGATCGCGGGCGCGGGGTAGTGCATGTACGATTGTGTTGAGCGCCGTAGCGTAGGCAGCCAAATCGCGCCGTAGTGCTTGGTTTGCAAAATCAAATGTGCTCATGGGCACAACTCCAACAACCGGATGAGGATAATATTGAGGTACCAGGAGCGAGCATCATTGTTTGCAGCCTGGCACCTCTTGAATTCCATTATAGCATTTGTGTAGCACCAGGCTGTTACGCGCCTAGCACTGTTTGTCCTTCAGTCAAACCACGCAAAATTTCGACCCGATCAATACCAACAACGCCAATATCAATATCAATTCGCTTGACGTTATCGCCATCCTGTATAAGGACATATGACCGGCCATCGTTTCGAACGGCCGTAGACGGGAGCCAAAGGACATTATTGCGTTTTGAAAGCTCGATGCCAACGGTTGCTGTATCGCCTGGGTTTGCGCTGATGCTCTGTTGATCAAATGCGACATAGGCACTTTTAGCACCGCCCGCTGGATCACCAACCAAACGAGTGACGCGGCCAGGATAGGCGTTTTTCGAATCAGCGAGGAGAATGGTTACAATTTGACCCAGCCGAATATTGGTTGATTCACTAATTTGCGATAACTGAATCTCACGCGCGTCAGCCGATACCTGTGGATTGAGCAGTGTGATAATTGGATCGCCTGGTTGCACTTGGGCACCTACTTGAGCCACAATTGCAACAACATTACCATCAAAGGGGGCGAGTAGGGATCGGGCAGCTACCTGTGTCGTAATATCGGTCAGAGCTTTTTTGGCATCATCGAGCTGCGTTTGGAGGGCAGGATCGCCAACTGCGCGGCTACGTGCCTCATCCACGGCAACTTGGGCCAATGCTACCGCACGCTCAGCTTTTTTTACCATGAATGGATCGGGAAGTTTCAGCAAGACATCGAGGTTCACTTGGGCAGTGGTAACTTGAGCACTAGCCGCCTGTACAAGGGCAATTTCATTATTGTATGCGGTATCGAAATCGATCTTTGATCGATCATATGCTTTTTGCGCTTCTTGAAGAGTCTTGGCTGCGCGAAAGTAGCGCTCTTCAGCCACTGGGCTACTCTTATGTGCTTCATAATCGACAGATGCTGCACCGTATTCTGTCTGTGCATTGCGAAGTGCGATCTCGGCATCACGGAACAACACCTGCGCCTGGTTTTTGGCTGCTGAGGCTTCATTACGTGTTCGCGCCAGCGCAGCATCGGCAGCTTCTACAGCGGCGCGTGCAGCCCCAAGTTTCTCGGGGGATGCTGGCTGCTGTGCTTCCGCAAGTGCATCGCGGGCAGAGGCGAGATCGATCTCAGCTTTGCGTACCGGAATACTTGCAGTCGTGAGCGAACGGTCGTAGGCGGCTTTGGCTCGATCATAGACTGCCTGTGCATCAGTTAGTTGTGGTTGAAGATCAGTATCATCAAGTGTGGCAAGTACATCGCCCTGCTTGATGCTTCCCTGGAGTGGAGCATTGATCGCTTTGATCTGCCCAGGCTGGGTGAAGGTCAGATCCTGGCGTTGGCTGGCAATAATACTCCCTTGAAAGACCAATGCCTCGACTACTTCGCCGCGCTGAACTGTGTAGGAGGATGTTTGGATTGCCGCAGCAGGCGCAGGGCG
>JANLSE010000463.1:0-4634 GCA_031362265.1 Roseiflexaceae bacterium | reverse complement strand
CTGATTCTGGGCCATGCACACCCGGATATTGTGGCGGCAATTACCAAGCAGGCAGCGCGCGGCACAACATTTGGTGCCCCAACTGAGCTAGAGAGCGAACTGGCACAGCGGGTGATTGAGCTGATGCCAAGTATTGAGTTGGTACGTTTTGTGTCGAGTGGAACCGAGGCGGTGATGAGTGCGCTGCGGCTAGCGCGCGCCTATACAGGTCGTGAGAAAATTATTAAGTTTGCCGGATGTTACCATGGGCATTACGATGGCCTGCTGGTTCAGGCTGGCAGTGGTGTTGCGACGCTTGGCCTGCCAGATAGCCCAGGGGTGCCAGCTGCGGTAACCGCTGGGACTCTCACCGCCCCGTTTAACGATCTCGCCGCAGTTGAAGCGCTTCTCAACCAGAATCGCGACCAAGTTGCGGTGATCACGATTGAGCCGATTGTTGGTAATGCTGGGTTTATTCTGCCGCAGCCAGGCTTCCTCGCAGGGCTACGCCAGTTGTGCAATCAGCATGGAGTGTTGCTGCTCTTCGATGAGGTGATGACAGGCTTTCGGGTTGCCTTGGGTGGTGCACAGGCCCGCTATGGCGTAACTCCTGATATAACATGCTTAGGCAAGGTGATTGGCGGCGGGCTGCCAGCTGCGGCATATGGCGGGCGGCGCGATATCATGCAGCTTGTCGCTCCAGCTGGCCCGATGTATCAGGCTGGCACGCTTTCGGGCAACCCACTCGCAATGGTAGCTGGGATTACTACGCTTGATCATATCCGCAAACCGGGTGTATTCACAAAACTTGAGGCCACCGCTGCACGACTCTGCTCCGGTTTACAGCAGCTTGCCACGGCGCGCGATATTCCGTTACAGGCGGGCTATGCTGGCAGTATGTGGGGCTTCTTCTTTACTGCCGAACAGGTTGTGGATTATGCAAGTGCCAAAACCGCAGATACCACGCGCTATGCAAAATTCTTCCATGCCATGCTAGAACATGGCGTGTATTTGGCACCTTCGCAGTTTGAGGCGGCATTTCTTTCGGTGCTGCATGATGATGCGTTGATTGACGCGACCTTAGTGGCAGCAGAGCGCGCTATGGACACACTCTAGCTTCAAAGCCGAAGACACGAGCGGTTGATAGGCGATTACAAAGACGCCAAACGATATACGCTTGCGTCTCTGTAACACTTCGAATGTATCTGGTACCTTATTGCCCTATGTTGGCACGAGTTTGCTTAGTCGCTCACGAACATCACTCGCCGTTGGGCCGAGTGTCCGTACCAAAAGACCCGCCTGGTTCGGGAGCAGGGATGCGCCAATCGCTCCCTCTGCGCGCATGCGTATCTCGCCCACCAATCGGGCAGCGTCCAGGCATTTTCCGATCATATAGAGGCTGCCAACAACTGGCGTTTGCCCAAGAACTCCTGGTACGTCAGTTAGTAAACGCTTGGGTTCGAGCGATTGACGTTCGCAAACCAAGAGATTCTGGTGCTCATCACGAATATCGAAGGTGTTTTGGTAGTGTCGATAGTGGTGTATCTCTCCACGCGCAAGCCGCCCTGGCACAAGAATATCGAGAAATACTAACGTGGCTGTATCTGATAGCGTAATGCTGGTGTGTTGATGAAATGCTGCATCGGCGAATAGAATAGTCGGCTCAGCCAGCCAATCAAGGCGGCTATGGCTCCCAAGCTGAATGTTGAGGTATTGTTCGGCATAGCCGTTTAGCATACTTAGAATTTGGGTAGCGGCAGCCATAACAATCTGTGCGGATGTTTCTTCGGCCAGTTCCACATGCAGAGTCTGCCTATCTCCCGCTAGAATTCCACCGAGTAGGAGTAAGGTTTGCACTGCCACTTCAGGCCGCTGTGGCTGATCATAGCGTACACGTGAAAGCTGAAGGGGCGGTTGCACAAACGCACGATCAGGTCGTGTTGTTCCTACCCGATCGCGAATATAGCTTAGATCAAGTCGTGCCTGGCCCGCCGGATGCATGTTCGGATGACTCAAACGTGCGTGCCTATGGTAAAACGCTCGATATACGCCAAGACAGTATCTAACCCTATGCCGATTTTACAGTTGGTGAAGACGAATGGCCGTGTGCCGCGTACCATACGCGAGTCGTGCTCCATTACTTCCAAACTCGCTCCTACATAGGGTGCTAAATCGATCT
This sequence comes from Roseiflexaceae bacterium, assembly GCA_031362265.1. GTDB lineage: Bacteria > Chloroflexota > Chloroflexia > Chloroflexales > Roseiflexaceae > JANLSE01. The sequence goes on along the minus strand of JANLSE010000463.1, from coordinate 2,476 downwards.
TATTGATCACCAGCAGATCGGCCTGAATAAGACCAGGGCCGCGTTTACGTGGGATTTTATCGCCGCCCGCAACATCAATCACAAAAAAGTAGCAATCGACAAGCGCGCGGCTGAAGCTTAATGTCAGGTTATCGCCACCACTCTCAAGCAGCAGAATGTCGCCGTCGGGAAACCGCGCCTCAAGCTCATCTGCTGCAGCAAGATTCATTGTCGGGTCATCGCGAACTGCCGTATGTGGGCATGCTCCTGTTTCCACGCCAACCACCCGATCCGAATCGAGTGTGCCAGCGAGGGTGCGTTTGACATGCTCAGCATCCTCACGGGTCACAATATCATTTGTAATAACCAACGGATGTAGCCCACGGGCGATCAGCATTGGCACAAGCGCCTCGATCAGGGCGGTCTTGCCACTACCAACCGGCCCGCCAATGCCAATTCTTGGAACCCGCCCGCGCCGTGTGGATTGACCAAATTGAGGGAGATCATTAGCGTACATGAGTTTTATCCTAACCGACGCAATGCGCCGCTATTTATTACTGATTGAACCACAGACCCTACCTAATTGGCAAACACTGCGCCAGCTGAAAACGAGATATCATTTCACCACAGAGGCACAGAGGACACTGAGTTAGAAACTCGTGCAGCCTCTGTTCCTCTGTGCCTCTATGGTGAATCGTTCAAGATTGCTCGGTTGCCAATTGTTCATAACAGAGATGCTCCTGCGCTGTGCGCTCTTGCGCTCTTGCGCTGTAAAGGCTGTTCAACTCACAAACATATGCGCCATGGCCGATTGGTGCTGCATTTGCATAAGATCGATTTCAGGTGCAAAACCACCAATCATACGCCAATCACGGCCACGACCAGCTTCGGCTGCCTGTGCCAATACTGGCCGAACACGCAGAAGCAAGCGCTGTGCAGCAATATGATCCAAAACGCCCAAACGAACTGCTGCACTCAGGAGACTAACCGTATACGAGTGCAGTTCAATCAGTACAGCCGCCTCTTCCTCAAGCCCTGAGTCGGCTGAGATCAGTGCCAATGCAATTGCCTGATGCCCTGGAGCATGCTGTTCCCGCAAATGCAGGTGATATCGCGCTGTTATGCCATTTGGGAATAGCTCCGCACCAAGCAGCAATATGCGGCCTCCACAACGCCGTGAGGCTTCACGTGGCTCCTGTGCCAGTTTACTCGCATCTAGTTGTCGGTCAATTTGTGTCACCAAATCTAGATCACCCTGATGTGCAGCTCGGCAAACCCAACGCGCCGCCAACGCCTCTGCTGGCCCTGCTACATGGAGAATGTAACTCTCGATGAGCAGGCCGATCGCGAACTCGCCATTCATACCTAGCTCGACATAACGCTCTAGCCCATGTGATTGGGTATACATCCCGGTTGGGAAGAATGAATCGGCCAGTTGGAGTGCTGCAAGAAGGTTTGTCATAACAGTGTGTAATAAAACTTGCGTTTTTGGTTCTTTACGTTGTAGAAAACGCCGAAAGAACGAACGCAAAGACGCAAAGATGCAAAGGCGCAAAGGGCTTGTTTGTTCTTGGTTCTAGTTGGTTCTTGGTTCTTTGGTTCTTTGGTTCTTTGGTTCTCGGTTCTGCGGTTCTGCGGTTCCGCGGTTCTCGGTTCTGCGGTTCTGCGGTTCTGCCCTTTTACACAATATAGTAGAGTTGCGTGAGTGGCAGGGTCTCAGCTGGATCACATGTTGCAAGGACGCCATCGACCAAGACTTCATAGGTATCGGGATTCACCCGGATCTCGGGAGTCGCGCTATTGCGTATCATATCGCGTTTGCCCAGCGTGCGGCAGTTGCGAACTGGCACACAGCGGCGCTCAAGGCCGATTTTTGCTGGCACCCCCAGATCAATTGCAGCCTGCGACATAAAGTTCACACAAGTGCGGCTCAGTGCTTTGCCAAACGCACCAAACATGGGGCGGTAGAAGACCGGCTGTGGCGTTGGGATCGATGCATTTGGGTCGCCCATCGCCGACCAAATAATCATGCCGCCCTTGATAATCATTTTTGGTTTTGCCCCAAAATAGGCCGGATCCCACAGCACTATATCGGCGAGGCTGCCAGGGTTCAGGCTCCCCACCTCATGCGAAATCCCATGCGCCACTGCTGGGTTGATCGTCAGTTTGGCAAGGTAGCGCAGCACGCGCTCATTATCGTGATCGGCATGATCCTCTGGTAACTTGCCACGTTGCAGCAGCATCTTATGCGCCGTCTGGAATGCACGTGTCACAACCTCACCAACCCTGCCCATGGCCTGTGAATCGGATGAGTACATGGAGATCACTCCCAAATCGTGGAGTACATCCTCAGCAGCGATGGTTTCCTTACGAATACGGCTTTCGGCGAAGGCAACATCCTCAGCAATGTTCGGGTTCAGATGATGGCAAACGATCAGCATATCCAGGTGCTCAGCCAGCGTATTGATTGTGTATGGGCGGGTTGGGTTGGTTGAAG
>JANLSE010000423.1:0-2011 GCA_031362265.1 Roseiflexaceae bacterium | reverse complement strand
CGGGCCTGATCAAGGGCATTGGCCCCACCACTGCGCAGCGAATTGTCGATACCTTTGGCGCACAGACCCTCGATGTGATTGATCATGCTCCCGAGCGGCTGAGTGAGGTGCCCAAGCTTGGCGCGAAGAAGGCTGCGCTGATCACTCAGGCATGGCGCGAGCAGCAGCAGATCAAGACAATCATGCTCTTCTTACAGGAGCTCAATATCGCCCCTGGTTTAGCAGTGCGAATCTATAAGCACTATGGCGAACAGGCACTCGAAATGGTGCGCTCCAGCCCGTACCGCCTTGCGGACGAAGTGTTTGGGGTTGGGTTTCCAACTGCCGATCGGATCGCTCAGGCGCAGGGTGTACCGCGCGACTCGCCGCAGCGCGTGTCGGCTGGGTTGCGTTACGCCCTGAGCCGCGCCACTGATGAGGGCCACTGTTACTTACCATGGGAAGAATTGATTGTGGCCGCGACACAGCTTTTAGAAGTGCCAGATCTCGAAGTGGCCGCGGTGTTAGAGTCTAGCGCTCAGGTTCAGGAAGTCCATGTGGAACATGTCGATGGTGAGCGGCGGGTGTATCTGCGCCCCTTTTTCTTTGCAGAACAGGGTGTTGCCACACGTATCCTTGATCTCATCCATGCGCCTTCCGAAATCGCTCCATTCTATCGTAACGCCAATTGGCCGCGTGTATTTGCCCATCTGGCCGAAAAGCGTGCAGTTAATCTGAGCGAGCGCCAGCAGGAAGCTGTGATTATGGCGCTTACCAACAAGGTAAGCATTGTCACTGGCGGCCCTGGTACTGGTAAAACGACCTGTCTGCGTACGGTAATCACAGCACTTCAGGCGCGCGCCATCCCCTACCTGCTGGCGTCGCCCACTGGCCGTGCGGCTAAGCGCCTGAGCGAGGCTACCGGTGGTGAGGCACTCACTATTCATCGCTTACTGGAATATACCCCGCATTCGAGCGGCACCTTCCGCCGTAACCTCGATAACCCGCTTGAGGCGGCTGTGATTGTGGTCGATGAAGCCAGCATGCTGGATATTTTGCTCGCCCATCATCTGCTCAAGGCGATCCCGCTGCATGCCCACCTCCTGATTGTTGGCGATGCCGATCAACTACCAAGTGTCGGGCCGGGTCGGGTGCTGCGCGATCTATTGGATAGTATGGCGCTGCCAAGTGTGCATCTCGACACAATCTTCCGCCAGGCCGAGGGCAGCGGTATCATTGCCAATGCCCACCGCATCAACCAGGGCCAGCCACCAATCTTTGCCGAAGGGCGCGCGGTTGCCGCCGAGGATGCTGGTGTGGCCGATGATTTCTTCTTCTTCCCGCAACCCGATGCTGAGGCATGTGCGATTCTCACTGTCGAGCTTGTCGCTGAGCGCATCCCGCGCCGCTTTGGGCTCGATCCACGCCGCGATATTCAGGTGCTGGTGCCAACCCATCGTGGCCCTGCGGGGGTGCAGAGCCTGAATGCTGCACTCCAGGCCGCCCTTAACCCGGAGGCAATCCATAAAGCCGAGCGTCGCACCGGGCAAGGCTTACTGCGGGTTGGTGATCGGGTGATGCAGCAGCGTAACAACTATGATCTGGATGTGTTCAATGGTGATATTGGCGAGGTTGCGGTTATTGATGCAGAAGAACAACGCCTGACGGTCCGCTATGATACGACACGCTTGGTGGCCTATGATTTTAGCCAACTCGATGAGCTCACCCTGGCGTATGCCATATCGGTACATAAATCGCAGGGTGCCGAATATACCTGTGTTGTGATCCCGCTTGTTATGCAGCACTATGCCCTATTGCAGCGTAATCTACTCTATACTGCCGTTACCCGCGCGCGCAAACTTGCCGTCATTGCTGGCGACCGGCGCGCAATTGCAACGGCGGTGCAAAACCACGAGGTGGCTGGGCGCTACACCGGGTTGGCTAGGCGGCTACAGTAGGAACAAGTAGGCTTTTCACCACAGAGGCACAGAGAAACAGAGTTTTTATACCACAGAGGCACAGAGAAACAGAG
>JANLSE010000410.1:0-17910 GCA_031362265.1 Roseiflexaceae bacterium | reverse complement strand
TATCGTTGCCCCTATAGGATTTAGTGATATGTTGTGGTCTCGTAAGGATATGCCTTAGCAAACTCCACCATATAGCTAGATACGGTTAGATGTACCTGATGACGCGACAAAAATCCCCAACCTTTCCACCGCCAACGCGAGGCAAACTCCACGTCAGGCTTGGCAGGCAACAACTTTGGCGTTGGTTCGTTGAGCCGTCTCCCAAGATCACAGAACCTGATCAACGCCGGCAGGCAACCCTCCTGACGGGATTTTTGCTGGCATTGATTGTTGTCGCGATTGTCGTTGAGATCGTCACAGCCTTTTTGATTGACTGGGCGAACTATACAGGTTATCGGCAAACCATTGTTGCTGTTGTATTGCTTGCAGTTGTCTACTACATCAGTCGCACCCAATACCTACAGATTGCTGCCACTCAGGCCACTTGGCCGATGCCGTCGCCACGCATCAGCGGCGCGTTGCCTACGCGAGCCTGGGCTCATCGCTGGCAAGTGAACTCTCGACCGGGAACTGGACGTTTACCGAGGCGATTTTGGCTGCCCTGAGTGGTGAGGCATACGCCGATAGTGATAGCAGCAGCACGATTACGCTGGCCGAGCTTGCTGGCCACATCCAAGCCGAGCTGGCCTTTGCAGAGGAACAGGTTTCGGCCTTCGCGACCAGCCCTGGTTTCGATCCCTATTTGGTGATCTCTGCCGCTAAGCCTCGGCGCGATCCACAGCTTGGCCGCAATGTCGCCGTCCAGACCGAAGGGCAATGGTATGCAGCTCAGGTGATTGGTGTCCGCGATGGCTCATTAGAGGTGCGCTATTACGGCTATGATAGCACCGATAATGAATGGGTTAAGCAGGATCAAGTTCGCACGATTGGCCGACCGCGCTACCCAATCGGCACGACTGTAGAGGTTCAGTGGAAGAAGCGTTGGTATCTTGCTACTGTACTTGATGAGCGCGCGGGCGTGCACCAAATTGCCTATGAGGGCCATGGCTCCGAATGGAATGAGTGGGTCTCCTCCAAGCGTATTCGCCCGCTACTTTAAGCGCTCCGTTTCTGAACTTAGTTATCTCGCATGTGTTCCACAATTGGCTCATCCCAGGCGATTTTATAGCTATACAGCCATGTGAGTGCAGTTGATTGCGCCAGCCGCTTGAGGAAGAACGGCATCAGCAGGTCGCGGAACCAACGTGCCATCGGGTTTGCCGCTGTTTTGTTACTCCCCGTTTGCCGCGAAAACTGAACTACTTTCTCAGCTCGCTTGCGCCGAATCTGCTCGTATGCCGCAAATGCATCTTCCAGGTTAGGAATATCGCGTACACATTGAGCGAGGACAACCGCATCCTCAAGTGCCTGAGATGTGCCCTGGCCTGCACTTGGTGATGTGGCATGGGCAGCGTCGCCAATCAGGACAACCGGCCCAGCATGCCAGCGCGGTAAGGTTGGGATGTCGTAGATTGGATACTTCCCGATAGGGCTCTCGGTAGCGCGAATAATATCCGGGATGAAAGGCTGATCCTTACTGTGTAAGGCAAGCAGCCGCTGTTGCCATGCTGCCTGAGGAATTGCTTCGAGCTCAGATCGGCGCGGTTCATCTGGATAGGCCAGATTATTAAACCAGTAAATCTCGCCGGTTGGTTTCACAAGATAACCGAAGAAGGCTTGTTCACCAAAGATAAAATGCTGGGTGTTTGGGGTTGGTAGTCATCTTGCAAAAGGCTCCTTTTTGGGTTAGACTTTTCTATCGGATTTCTTTATAGGTAATTATCTTAGTGAATAAGATAATGAGAGTATAAGATATTATGACTGAAATGTCAAGACCGCTTGTTCAATACGAATCACCAGTCGATCCGATTGTGGAGTTGCTTGGTTTTCGGCTTAGCACCGCTACCGTCTTGTTCCATGCCGCAATCGCAGATCGGCTTGGTGTAAGTGTGACTGATGTGAAGTGTTACAGTATTCTGAGGCAGGCCGGGCCGATCACCGCTGGTGAGCTTGGCGAGCGGGTCGGATTGACAACCGGGGCGATTACGGGTGTCATCGATCGGCTAGAGCAGGTAGGCTTGGTGCAGCGTGTGCGCGACCAAAACGACCGGCGACGGGTCGTTCTTGAACTACTTAGTAATCCTGCGCATGAGCAGGAGCTCAACCAATTGTATGCACCGCTTGGGCATGCAGTTATGGAATTGGTGAGCAGTTACAGCGAGGCTGAACGGGCAACGATTCTCGATTTCATGACAAAAACAACGGCCATTATGGAAGCCGAAACGACGCGGCTACGCCAAATAGCTTAGCTGGTTCGGCCACAATTGATGATTCTATGATGGGCGTTTTCTGCTTCACAATCTGCTTAAATGGACAAGGCGGCAACCTGTAATGAATACATCTCACGCATTCAAGCGTTCGGCAAGTTGTATGAAGAAGGTGAGAGCAGTGGGGTTGCGTAGCGAGCCAGGGCTAACTACCGCATCAATTGGATGCCCAAGCAGAATGCGACGGATCGGCACCTCAAGCTTCTTCCCGCTTAGGGTGTAGGGAACCTCAGTGATTGCGAAGATTTCGTCCGGCACATGGCGCGGCGAAATGGCTTGTCGCAGCGTCTGGCGGATGCGCTGCTTAAGCACTTCATCCAGCGCTGCACTCTCATGTAACACCACGAATAGTGGCATATACGACTCGCGTCCAAGTAGTTCGAGATCGACCACGAGGCTATCGACAATCTCCGGGATCGACTCGACAGCGCGATAGATTTCACTGGTACCCATCCGGATGCCCTGACGATTGATTGTCGAGTCGGAGCGGCCATATATCACACATCCACCGCGCGTATTGATTTTGATCCAGTCTCCATGTCGCCAGATACCAGGGTACATCTCGAAATAACTGGTTAAGTAACGCATATGGCCGGGATCGTTCCAGAACCTGATCGGCATTGAGGGCATTGGCGCACTAATCACCAATTCGCCTACCTCATCGGTTAGGGCTGTGCCATCTGGAGCAAACGACTGGACATGGGCACCAAGCGACGGGCCTTGAATCTCGCCTGCGTAGATCGGCAGCACCCGTGCGCCGCCTACAAATGCGGTGCAGAGATCAGTACCGCCACTGAGCGACTCGAGCGCCAGACGTGAATTAATGTTCGCATAGACCCAGGCAAACCCAGCGGTCGTCAGCGGTGAGCCAGTTGATCCAACCGCCCGAATCTGGCGTAGGTCGTACTTCTGGTTTGGCCGCAATTCAGCCTTCATACACGCCGTAATAAACGCCGCCGATGTACCGAAGTAGGTCACTCCAGCGCGTTCAGCCAGTTCCCAGAGTGCATTCAGATCCGGCCAACCAGGGCTACCATGATAGAGAACAATGCTACAGCCCGAGAGTAGGCCGCCAACCAGATAATTCCACATCATCCAGCCGGTGCTAGTGAACCAGAAGAAGCGATCACTAGGTTTTAGATCGTTGTGTAGTATCGTCGCCTTGGCGTGTTCAAGTAGAATACCACCATGACTCTGCACAATTGGCTTGGGCAGGCCAGTGGTGCCAGAAGAGTAAACAATCCAGAGCGGATGATCAAACGGGACTTGTGTGAAGCTAGGCTCGGTTGGCGCAACAGGTTGAGCGAGCACATCATTCCAGAGTGTCGTCTGGTCCAGATCCGTAGTTGCGCTATTCTGTGGGATCAGGATTGTCTGCCGCAGGCTGGGTAATGCGGCCTGTAGTTCAGTTAGCGCTTCACGCCGATCAAAAGTTTTGCCGCCATAGATATAACCATCAACGGCGATCAGAATGCTTGGCTCAATCTGGCTGAAGCGGTCGAGTACACTGCGGCTACCGAAGTCGGGTGCGCAACACGACCAAATTGCGCCAATACTGGCGGTTGCTAGCAGCGCAATGATCGCCTCAGGGATGTTTGGCAGATAGCCAACCACCCGATCGCCAGGCTGGATGCCCATGCGGCGCAGTGCCGCCGCCACGCGTTGGGTCTGGTCGTACATATGATCCCAACTATAGGAGACAAGTGGCTGCCCTTCGGCCTGATAGTGAATCATTGGTTCCGAATCGTTGCGCTTGCCGAAAATGTTCTCGGCATAATTGAGATGCGCTCCTGGAAACCAGCGCGCACCTGGCATATGGCGTTCGGCCAGCACTACTTCTGCACGCTGCGACGCGATAATACCAACATAGTCCCAGATACTCTCCCAGAAGCTATCGATCTGGTCGACCGACCAGCGCCAGAGTTCGGGATAGCTGCCAAAAGCCAGGCCACGTTTCTCACGCAGCCAGGCCATGTAGTGGGTCAAATTGGCATGTTCGCTGTCTTCGGCTGTTGGCTGCCAGAGCAGATCGCCCTCTTGAATCGTTTTCATGGTTTCCTCCGCCGCTTCATCATTGACATAGCCTACTCCAGTATGGCATGTACAAGCGGTAGTATCGGTAGTATCATACATCACAAGCACGATAACTGGGGCAATAGAGCATTGCCTCGCTTCATCTGAGGAGCAATGATGCTACAGATTAGTAGCAACCGGCGCTTTCTTGTACGCGCTGATGGGACGCCGTTCTTCTACCTTGGTGATACTGCCTGGGAACTATTCCACCGCTGTACCATCGATGAGGCCGAACACTACCTGCGTGATCGCGCCGCAAAGGGATTCACGGTCATTCAGGCGGTAGCATTGGCCGAGATCGATGGCCTGCATGTGCCAAATAGGCAGGGCCATACACCGCTGCATGATGATGATCCAACCCGCCCGAACGAAGCCTATTTTCAGCATGTGGATGCGGTAATCGCACGCGCTGCTGCGCTTGGCCTCTTCATTGGCATGTTGCCAACCTGGGGCGATAAGTGGAACCAGAAGTGGGGTGTCGGGCCGGAAATCTTCACCCCCGAAAATGCCTGTAGCTATGGTACATTCATTGGTCGGCGCTACGCTAATCAGCCAATTATCTGGATCTTGGGTGGCGACCGACCAATCGAGAATGAACAGCAGCGTGCAATTGTGCGCGCCATGGCCGAGGGTGTCCGCGCTGGCGATGGTGGGCGTAATCTGATAGGCTTTCATACTTGGGGGCCACACTCCTCCTCCGAATATGTCCATAATGAAGCCTGGCTTGATCTGCACATGTGCCAGAGCGGCCATAAGCGTAATTCTGATAATTGGCGCTTTATTACTGAGGATTATGCAAGCACACCGATCCGCCCCGTCATGGATGCCGAACCGGGCTATGAAGATATGCCAGATGGCCTACATACGCTTGATGGTGGCTATTTGGATGATTATGATGTGCGCAAGGCGCTTTACTGGGGCTTGTTCTCCGGCGCACATGGCCATACCTATGGCTGTAATCCTGTCTGGCAGATGTGGAGCTACAGCCATAGACCTCTGATTGGTGCGCGCCGCCCATGGCAAGAAGCACTTCAACTACCTGGGGCTAGCCAGGTGCAGTATGCACGCCGATTGCTGCTCTCCCGCCCATTCCTCAGTCGCATCCCCGATCAGTCGCTGATCGCCTCTGAGGTTGGTGTTGGAAGCTACCATATACGGGCAACACGCGATAGTTCTGGCAGCTATGCATTCATTTATCTCCCGGCTGGCCAACCAGTCGAACTGAATCTTACCCAACTGACAGGAACCGAAATGACCTGCTTCTGGTTCGATCCACGCACTGGTATTGCGCATGCCAACGGTGTCATCCCGAAGCAAGCGCATGCACACTTCACTCCGCCTGGTGGTGGCCCGGATTGGGTGCTAGTGCTCGATGATGCAAGCGCAGGATTTGGCCTTCCTGGCAGTAGATAACAGTAGGAAAGAGTAGCCATGCAGGTGCAACCATGGCGTGAGATCGAGCTTACTTTTGTAGCGGAGCACGCATACCCCAATCCCTATATGGATGTGGATGTATGGGTTGATTTTAGCCATAACTCAGGGGTCACCTTGCGTCGCCCAGCGTTCTGGGATGGTGATCGCATCTGGCGGGTACGCTTTGCCTCACCACTGGCCGATGGTGGCTGGGCCTGGCGTAGTTTCTGCCCAACTGGCGATACTGGGCTGGATGGGCAAACCGGAAAGCTAGATTGTCTGCCATCATCCCAAAGTGTGACACGCTTCGAGCAGCATGGCTTTTGGCGTATGTCGCCGGGTGGGCGGAACCTTGTTCACGCCGATGGTGCCCCGGCGATTTTGGTTGCCGATACTGCCTGGGCACTACCATGGCGCGCTACTCCCGAACAATGTCAGGTCTATGCTGCTGATCGCCAGGCCAAGGGCTTTAATGCCGCGTTGCTCATGAGTGTGCAGCCCGATATGCATGCGCGTGGCCCACGCGATCGGCTTGCAGATGAAGGTTTCGCTGTTGGTTTTGAAGATCTTCAAGATGGACATCTTACCCAGCTGAATCCATCCTATTTCCAGGAATTCGATCAGCTTAGTGCAATATGTAGGCTTGATTACACAAATTCTGGATGGGCTGCCATTAACCGATATAGAACCCAATTGGCAGGTGACACTTGGGCGCCGCGGGTTGCTTATCCCAGGGCAACTCTTTATCTGCTACGCAGAGAAAGGTGGCCGGATGATGCTGCTTAGTGATCAGGTGCCAAGCCATTATCGGGTGGTGGATCCACGCACTGGCGCAATATTGCATACGGGGATTCGCGCTGCGAGTGACATCTGGATTCCAGATACAGGTAGTGGGCCGCGCGTGTATATTTGCTACAATCAGGAGGGCTTCGCACCAATGCCATGATGCGAAGCACGTTCCCCTGAGTGAATATGCAATCAAAACGCTAGCGCTATAGTAGGCCGAACTAGCTTAGCTTTGTAGGGCTTTGAGTTGTTCGGTCAGTTCGTTAATTTCGGTACGCAGCTGCTCGGTTGGGTGTGTTAGATGGGCCTGTGGGCGCTGATACAAAGCACTGCGAAGGTGGTATAGGAGGCGTTCGCGGCGCTTGGTGCTGATTTGTGTGGTGAGCAGGGCGATCTGCACCGCACGCTCATCGGTGGGCGCTTCAACCGCAGTAGTTGCATGTGCTTGTACGGTGCGTGCTGGCGTGGCTACTGGAGCAACTGGCGTCACCTCTGGTAGCTCAAACAGGCGACCACTCGCCATGCGTGTATACAATACTGGAATACCCCAGCTAGCTTGACCAAGACCCGCGCTATTCATTACCGCCTTGCGGCCTTCGGTCATACAGGCATCAATTGGTAAGCCACTGGCAAGCGAGCGGTAAAAATCGGTCACAAACTCGCGTGTAGCTTCTTCGGGAACCGCGAATTGCTGTGCGACCACTGCTGGTACCTGTGCACGGATTAATGCGGGCGCAATACTGCGGAACGGCTCGGTCGCTAGCTTCCCACTATTACAGGCATCCAGGACAACCAGTCGTAGCCCACTGCGATTAAGCATGATATTCAGTTCCATTGCGGTAACGGGATCAGCATCGCCGTTCTGATCCTCAAATAGGAGCTGAGCCGTTTTCCCGGCCTTGTCGAATCCGCCATGGCCAATGAAATGCCATACATGAAATCCCTCGCGCAGAAATTCACGGAAAGCACTAGCGGTAAGGTGCGGCTCGACATGGATTGTAACCTGTTCGCCAAGCCCTTGGAGTGCCGCTTCAACTGCCTGGAGCTCACGCGCAATATCCACCGTTGGCGGGGTTTGCGCGCCAGTCAGTAGAACCTTCAATGGTAGTGTGGCATGAAATGTCGGAAGCGGGGTTGGTTGGGGCAGGTAGCGTGCAATTGGTGCATCAAGCATGGAAAGCGGCCCACTGTCTGGGTCGGCCATGAATTCCCAGGGTAGTACCGCAAGTTCTTCGGCACCAGGCATAATCCGCAGCCGGATCACGATCCCCTGATCGTCCTGTAACATACTGCGACTCGCAGCATATAGTTTGCCAATCTCGCGATCAAATAGTGCGGCAAAAAGGCGCTGTCCAATATCAAGCAGGAGCGCTTCATCGGTATCGAACAGTGCCAGACGTGTAGTAAGTTGCTGGAAGGCAGGGTCATCGCCGGGTGAACGCAGCGTCCCAGTCTGTTCGCCAGCTGGTCCACGCGCAGCGATTGGGTAGGTATCCCCGTTCCGTGGCTGAAACTCGATCTCAAATTCCGTATAGCTATGAGACATTGGTCGCTCCTCACAAAACGCAACGGTGATAACTATTCGGCGGCCAATGCATCGGCTCGCTCAAGATCAAGCCGTGCTTGTGCACGCTTGCCAAGCGCCTTAAACAGGTTTCCGCGCGCTCGGTAGGCATCAGCATATTCTGGTACGAGCATAATTGCCTGGTCGAAATCTGCCAAGGCCGCTTCAACTTCCGTTAAGGTAACGCAAGTAGTACCACGCATAAGGTAGGCCTCAGCGTTTTCTGGTTGGATTTCTAAGGCCTGATTAAGCGCATCAAGCGCATCATTAGGTCGTTTCAGATCGCTATAGATGTTTGCGAGACGCAGATACCCATCGGCATCGTCTGGGTCAAGCGCAAGAGCTTGCTGATAGTCCACAAGTGCTTCATCAAGCTTGTTCAACGCACGCTGCAAATCCCCACGTGACGAGTAGGCTTGTGAGTATTCTGGATTGAGTGTGATTGCCTGGTCAATATCGGCCAACGCTTCTTTTGGCTTGCCCATTGCCATATACACAGTCCCGCGTCCCACCAACGCGTTATAATCTTCGGAATCAAGGGCAAGTGCATGGTTGAAATCTGCCAGCGCCTGATCAATTCTGCCAACATCACGATAAAGCAAACCGCGGTTAACATATAGTATCGCCGATTCTGGAGCTAGTCGGATCGCCTGCTGATAGCATGCGAGTGCAGCATCCCACTCGGCAAGAGCACGAAGAACCAAGCCACGCTGGTTTAATGCATCGACATCATCGGGTTTTAGCCGTAGCGCCTGATCAAAATCAGCAAGTGCCGAATCAGCATCTCTGAGCTCTAAATGACAGTAGCCGCGAAATGTAAACGCTAGTGTTTCATCTGGACGTAACATGATAATCTGGTTGTATGCCGCAATCGTGGCCTCTACATCTCCACTCCCACCATAGCGTGCCTCAGCTAACCCATAATAGGCATCGATCACACTTGGTTCGAGTCGTAACGCTTGCTCAAAGTCGGTGATCGCTGAGTCAAATTCACGTTGCTCCAGAAACGCAAAGCCGCGTTGACGATACAAAAGGGCGCTATTCGGCTGCTTGGCAAGTGCATGCGAGAAGTGCTTGATTGCAGCATCATAATCACCAGCATCAAATGCCTGATTCCCGAGATCATCCACATCGACAGCCATAAACCCATCCTCACTACTTAGCCGTGTCTAGAATTTATTCTATTCGCCTAAAGCGTTGCTCGAACCAGAACATGTAGTGCCATTGTACACGAATGGCTCATTCTGCGCTTTTCGCGTATGCTGCCAGTTCAAAAATTTCATTCGTAGTAAGCTAGGCATGCTATACTCCATTAAGATGAAGCGTTGCACTTCATGAAGGCTTCGCTACATACAGTATGTGGTTGAAATGTCGCTAAGGAGCGTACATGAACTCCGACTTGCTGCCCGGCCAGTCCTACCCGTTGGGTGCTTCTGTACAGGCCGATGGCGTTAATTTCTGTGTCTTCTCGCGCAACTGCACCGCCATGGAACTCCTGCTTTTCGATCGGCATGATGATGCCGCCCCAGTGCGAGTGATTCGGCTCGATCCAACTATCAATCGAACCTTTTATTATTGGCATGTCTTTGTAAAGGGTATTGGCCCTGGCCAACTCTATGGCTATCGTGTCGATGGCCCGTTTGCACCGTCGGACGGGCTGCGTTTCGATCGAATGAAGGTGCTGGTTGATCCATATGCGCTGGCAGTGATGTATGGCGATAACTACCATCGGTCGGCTGCGGTGCGCCAGGGTGATAATTGTGCCGAGTCGATCAAGAGTGTTGTTGTAGACCCATACCAGTATGCTTGGGAAGGCGATATACCGCTCCGCCAATCGTATGCTGGTTCACTGATCTATGAACTACATGTTGGTGGTTTCACACGCGATTCATCTTCGGGAGTATCCGCCAATCTACGTGGAACCTATGCTGGGCTGATCGAGAAGATCCCCTATCTGCAAGCGTTGGGTGTGAGCGCAATCGAATTGCTACCGGTGCAGCAGTTTGATCCACAGGATGCACCTGAGGGGCATACCAATTATTGGGGTTATAGTCCGGTCGCGTTCTTTGCGCCGCATCGTGGGTATAGCTCGCGCCAGGATGCCCTTGGGCCAATCGATGAGTTTCGTGATATGGTCAAAGCGCTACATCGAGCTGGGATCGAAGTTATTCTTGATGTGGTCTTTAACCATACCGCCGAAGGCGGCCATAGTGGCCCAACACTCTCGTTCAAAGGGCTGGAGAATCGCGCCTATTATATGCTGGAGGCCTCTGATCCAAGCCATTATGCAAACTTTAGTGGTACTGGAAACACACTCAAGGCTAACCATTCGATTGTGCGCCGTATGATTATGGATTGCCTACGCTATTGGGTGCAGGTGATGCATGTCGATGGGTTCCGCTTTGATCTGGCTTCTGTACTCTCGCGTGACGATACCAGCCTGCCGCTCGAAAATCCCCCCATTCTCTGGGAGATCGAGTCGGATCCTGTGTTGGCCGATACACGTATCATTGCCGAAGCCTGGGATGCCGCTGGACTCTATCAGGTCGGCTCATTCATTGGCCATCGTTGGGCCGAATGGAATGGGGTTTTCCGCGACGACATCCGGCGTTTTGTGAAAAGTGACGGTGGTATGGTTCATAAGCTGGCCACACGCCTGAGTGGTAGCCGCGACCTGTATCGCCAAGTGGGGCGTCAGCCTGATCGAACCATAAACTTTGTCACGAGTCACGATGGTTTTACCCTGAACGACCTCGTCTCCTATAACGAGAAGCATAACCTTGCCAATGGAGAACAGAACCGTGATGGGATGAGTCAGAACGATAGCTGGAATTGTGGTGTTGAAGGCCCTACCGATGATCCGCAAATTGAAGCGCTGCGCGCACGCCAGGTTCGTAACTTGCTCACATTGCTGGTGCTTTCCCATGGGACACCCATGCTGCTGATGGGTGATGAAGTCCGCCGCACACAGCTTGGTAACAATAATGGGTATTGTCAGGATAACCAGCTGAGTTGGTTCAATTGGGGCGATACAATTCGCGCACAGGATCTGCTGCGGTTTACACGTGGGCTGATCCAGCTACGGCGCAGCTATGGGATCTTCGCGGATGAGCGTTTCTGGGGTGAACCAGATGCCACACGCTTGATCTGGCATGGCATTCGGCCGTATGAGCCAGATTGGGGCAATGCTTCGTATAGCCTGGCGTGTGAGTTGTTCGCTACCCAAGGCGGTGAGCAGCTTTATATTATCGTTAATGCCTATTGGGAACCTCTGACCTTCGAGTTGCCTGCGCCTGCGCATGGCAAATGGCGAAGGGTGATTGACACATCGCTTGCCACTCCTGACGATTACTGTGAGCCTAGTGCCGCACCTGCAATCGGCAAAAATCAGTATGAGACAATGGCGCGATCGGTTGTGGTATTGACAGCGTTTCCATAGATGCCTTGGCCTAGCGTGCGATGCGCGGGAACATGACATGGAAGAAGGGATGTGCAGGATCTTCGCAACGATTAAGGTTGCGTGTGTGCAATGCACAAACCAAGAATCCGGTTGTTTTGGGTTGCCCAAGCGTCCGGCTGATCGTTCCACCATCACAATAGGCGCCGCCAATCGCAAACAGGCCAGTCCATAAATCAAACGGTACCGCAATACTGGTACAGGCATTGCTCACATTTTTCTCACCAATGTCAGCCAACATCCATGCCACGCTGCCAGCATAACTCTTTGATCCAATTGCAAGCGTGCTTTTCGCAACAAAATAGGCAGCAGTATTGACACAGCCGATACTGAACGGGTCTAGACGACAGCGGAACGCGCCTTCGGTCCATAACTGGTTGCGTGGCACAGGATCGGTGGGAAACCCATATTCTTCGAGCACAACCGCCCCAGTATAGCCTGCTCCAATGCGGATATCATCGATGATCGGGCCAGCTTGCCCACTATAGTTATGTGGCGCGAGGAAATCAATGAGATCCACAAGGCCACGCTGGTTCGAGGCACGCCGGAAATAGTTGAATGCTGCGCGCGTATTATCGAGATCGTTCATCTCTGTAGAGATCCCGACAGTTACAAGCATTTGTGGTGCCCGTGCTTTGACAAGCTGTGTAAATGTGGTTGTCCAAGCGATGGCACCATTAATATATGGTTGGGCATTGTGCGCTACTCCAGGGTCAAAGCAATCCCCACCACTATTCGCGCAATGGTTATTAATCTCGTTATCGGCGCTTAGATACGCGATACGCTCAAGTTCGCCACGTGCGCTAAACGAGGCAAGCATTCCATCAAGCCAAGCGGCTTCTTCAGGTGCCATATTCCAATCGGCACTGTTATGGAGTACGAGCCCAAGCCGCATACCACGCTGTGCGGCGCGAGCCGCAATATCGTGAAGCGTTGCATAGCTTGTCGGGGTGAACAGGCTGCCATCGGAACGCCGAGAAGGTAAATCAACAAAGATTCGCAGTAGATTGGCGTGTAGATACCCAGAAGCCTTGTCGAGCCAGAAGGTCAGTGAGCCATCGGCGAGCGCCGCAGCATAATTATCATCGCGGAAGGTTTTGCCATTAATGCCATATTGTGGCAAAAAGAGTTGTACCCCGGCCATACGCCAAATACCACCACTGTCGCGTAGTTCGTTGCCAACAATACGCACCTGCCCACAAACCAGTGGGCAAGCAGCGGCAGCTGGCTGTGGCTGAAGGGCTGCTATACATAAACCAATGATCACAAGAAGTGGCGGAGATGCCCGCAGTATCTGTGAATATACACGTGCCATAGTTCATTTCCTCATTGCCAGCGGATCTGCTAGCTGTGCATAAGAACGCGCTGTGAACGAGAAATGGTACAATACGCTGCGCACGTGTTGCAGGCTCATATCACAATCTGGCCACACATGATCGCTTGTGGAATCTCGCCAATAGGTGAAACCAAATCTCTCAAGGTTGAGCATGATACACGAATCGAGCCGCTGATGGGGTTTTGCGACGAAGGAGTACCTGATCTGTGAATGTTGCTCACACGACCGCTGAACTTGCATCCCCACGACCCATACGCCTCACGATTACGATCTTCTTTATGGATTAGTGGTTTGTTACTCGCAAACTGAGTTGTGCGAATCCCAGATATTAAAGCTCAATTTCAACTGAGTGATGGCCAATTAGGTTTTGCCTTACTAGGTTTGCCAGCGGGAGCGTTTGTAGGCCAGGTGTTGGACGGTTGGCACATATCGCTGGCAAATGGCAATTGGGATCGTATCGAATGGAGGGACAGTTATGTATATGAAACAGCATATCCTGGGAGCATTGCAAGAAGAATTCAATCATTGGGAGGAACTGCTTGCTGGCCTGAACGAAATGCAACGGACGAGGCCATTAGTGCCCTCCAACATGTCGATCAAAGATGATCTTGCTCATTTATGGGCATGGCAACAACGTTCGATTGCACGTGTAGAGGCCGCTATCCACGATCGGGAACCAGAGTTCCCCGTATGGCCGGACACGTTAGATCCAAATTCAGAAGACGCTACCGATCAGATCAATGCATGGGTGTACGAATCCTACCGCAATGAGCCATGGGCTGCCGTTTACGCTCAGTGGCGTGAGGGGTTTCTCCGATTCTTAGCAGGGGCGAAAGCAATTTCAGAAAAAGACCTGTTAGATAGTGGAAAATACCCCTGGTTAGGAGGGTATCCGCTCGCATTGATTTTTCTGGCTTCGTACGACCATCATCATGAGCATCTGGAACATGTGCTTAATTGGCTTCAAACCCATGCAAGTCATTCGTAACGCGTAAGGAGTTATACCATGGCCTACGAACATGCACACGAAGTTTGGATCGTTGCTGCGGCCCGAACGCCTGTTGGTAGGCATGGTGGGGTGCTTAGCAGCATCCGCCCCGACGACCTTGCGGCGCTAACATTGCAGGTTCTGATGCAACGCAGTGGTGTGGCGCCCGCAGCAATTGAGGATGTCTTCCTTGGTTGTGTGAACCAAGCTGGTGAGGATAATCGGAATGTAGCACGGATGGCAACGCTTTTGGCTGGTTTGCCAGATCATATTAGTGGTGTGACAGTCAACCGGCTGTGTGGTTCAGGGCTTGAAGCAGTAGCTGGCGCAGCACGTGCGATTATGCTTGGTGAGGCACATGCCTATATCGGTGGCGGGGTTGAGTCGATGAGCCGTTCACCCTGGGTGCTGCCAAAAACCGAGCGTCCTTTTCCAACTGGTAATGCCACGCTCTACGATACAACCTTAGGCTGGCGCATGGTCAACCCACATATGGAGCAACTCGGTCACACTGACCCACTCGGCATAACCGCCGAGAATCTCGTTGCAGCACCATACCCAATTGCCGCGCAGGGCCATGAGGCAGAGCAGCTATCTGCGGAATATCATGTTGGGCGTGAACATCAGGATCAATTTGCCTTGCGTAGCCACCAGAAGGCAGTTCGCGCAGCTGCAGAAGGACGCTTTCAGGCTGAAATCGTGCCAGTTCCAGTACGTATTGGCAAGGCTGAGACGATTGTTGATGCCGATGAAGGGCCGCGTCGCGATACCAGTTTGGAAAAATTGGCCACACTAAAGCCGGTCTTTAAGGCCGGTGGCAGTGTCACAGCAGGTAATTCGAGCCCATTGAATGATGGTGCCGCCGCGCTTCTCCTTGTCTCCTCACTGTTTGCTCGTGCTCATGGTCTGAAACCAATGGCAAAGATTCGTAGCATGGCCAGCGCTGGTGTACCACCACGAGTGATGGGTATTGGGCCTATTCCAGCCACCCAGAAAGCACTGGAGCGCGCTAGCCTGACCCTTGATCAGATTGGGCTGATTGAATTGAATGAGGCATTTGCCGCCCAGGCACTGGCCGTGCTCCATGGCTGGAAGATCGATCCCGATGATGATCGATTGAATCCGAATGGTGGTGCAATTGCCCTTGGCCATCCACTTGGTGCTTCTGGCGCACGAATTCTTACCACACTTGTCCACGAGATGAGCCGGAGGCCTAGTGTTCAGTATGGTCTGGCCACTATGTGCATTGGCGTTGGGCAAGGTATAGCGATGGTGGTTGAGAATATGGCGTAAGCAAAATAACTGGTTTTCTGAAGTCAATATATTGGAGGAAGCAACGATGCTTATTTCATTTAGTACCGAACTAAGTGTTCCCCATCCAACTGTCACGATGGTACGTAATGTGCCGCTCTGCGACTTCACGGCGGAAATGGCAGTACTGAGGTTTGGCCTGGCAGTCATCTTTAGCCGGTGTCGCAATTGGCGATCTCAGTGCGCAACGTAAACTGAAACTCTAATTCTGGTAGTATCCAATATAGCAAGCCTGACAGAACCAAGAACCACACGTTGATGCACCAGAATGACCTTGCCCGTTTACGAATGCGTTAGGATCGCTATAGCACACATCTGATGCCAGTATAGGTTGATTCAACACAGCGATCATATTTCTACCATTTCTTTGCGTCTTTGCGTCTTTGCGTTTTCGTATTCTTAAGTTGCTGCGCTTATACTACCAGTTGTTGAAGGACACAACCATGCCAGACTATGCCGATACCCCTGGGCTGACAACACGTGCTGTTCATGCAGGAGTTGCACCCGATGATACAACCAAGGCGATCCGGCGTCCGTTAGTGATGGCCAATAGCTATGCTGTGCCAGCTGAGCCTGAATTTTTGTTTGAGTATATTTATGCACGCGATGGGCATCCGAATGCGCGCTGGCTTGAGGAGAAATTGCTGGCACTCGAAGGTGGCGAGGATTGTGTTGTAACGGCCAGTGGCGTGAGTGCAATCAATGGAACCTTCCTGGCGCTCCTGCGTTCCGGTGATCATATTGTCGCTTCAGAAATAGCCTATAGCTCGGTACGAACCATGCTGCTCGACTATTTGCCCAATCGATTTGGCATCACCGCCACACTGGTAGATACGACTGATCCAGAATGCATTCGTGATGCATTGACAGATAGAACTACACTGGTACATATTGAGACACCCGGTAACCCAACTACAGAGGTTTCGGACATCGCTGCGGCCGCCCGAATCACTCATGAAGCCGGTGCGATTCTATCGGTCGATAGCACTTGGTCTGGCCTGACAACCCAACGTCCATTTGATCTTGGTGCCGATCTTGTGATGCATAGCCTCACCAAATACATTAATGGTCATGGCGATGCGCTGGGTGGTGCCGTATTTGGCTCAAAAACTACAATCGAAACAATTCGGCGTTTTGTTGTCAAAGATATGGGGGCGTGTATTAGCCCATTCAATGCCTGGCAGATCATGCGAGGTATTGTAACCATGCCATTGCGCATGGAGCGCCATAATGCCAATGCTATGCTTGTAGCCGCATTTCTCGAACAGCATCCGAAGGTTGCCTGGGTTCGCTACCCTGGATTGCCAAGCCACCCTCAGCATGCAATTGCTGCACGCCAGATGGCTGGATTCTCGGGGATGCTGAATTTCGATCTTCGTCCGGAAGCGGGTGATAGATACGAGGTACTTAAAAAGCTGCGGGTGTTCACGCATGCTACCAGTTTGGGGCATGATGAGAGCCTGATCATGGTGTACGGCGATTATCGTGGCGGCTCATGCTTCCGTGTTAGTATTGGTTTGGAGGATGCGCACGATCTGATTGCCGACCTTGCCCAAGCGCTTGGCTAGTAGATATAGGCAACTATCTGACCGCAATCAGCCCCTCCTGTAGGGTTGCAACCGTTCGCAAACCGCTCAAATCTACCCCTAAACTCACCAGGGTTTGAGCTACTTCTGGGCGAATCCCCGCCAGCACAATTTGAGCGCCCAGTAGGCGCGTTGCCTCAGCCGCGCGCACCAGTACTTGTGCGAGGTTGGTGTCGACTACCGCAACCCCGGTGACATCAATGATCACTGTACGAGCGCGCCGCGATACTATCTCTTCCAACACCCGGTTCGTCAGTTGATCGGCTCGCCCTGTATCGAGATTTCCCACGAGTGGCGCTACTAAAACATCCGCGCTGATTGGAATAAGTGGTAGTGAGAGGGCATTCACAAGTTCATTTAGCGTTTGCTGTCGCTCCAGGCTGGCCTGCAATTCGTTTGCCTGGCCTTGCTGCAATGCGAGCGCATTCGTCAGTTCATGGGTGCGCAATAGTGAGAAGTCTGGCAAGCTGTTGGCGCATATGTTCCTCTAGACGGACTGCGAAAGGCAGGGCTTGCATATCTGCTGCTGCATCCCAACCGCTCTATTATAATCTACTGAACAGACCACGAGTAGTTACGCTGATAACGGCCAAATGACAGCTTGTTACGTGCAGTGAGGAGCATGTTACACTAGTGGAGTTGCCATTCTCTGATTGAAGCATATACGCGCTTGGTATGATTCCATGGAGCCGCAGATGTTTGCCTGAATAGATCGAGGAGAATTGAGAATGAAAGCCGTTCGTATTCATGAATTTGGTGGGCCAGAAGTATTGCACTACGAAGATGTGTCGCTACCTGAGCCTGGCCCTGGTGAAGTACGCGTCAAGCTCGCAGCGACCGGGGTGAATTTTATCGATATTTATCATCGCAAAGGGCTGTATCCTGGCAAGCTACCGTTTATTCTTGGGCAGGAAGGTGCTGGAATCGTTGATGCGATTGGCACACAGGTGGATACCCTCAAGTTGGGTGACCAGGTAGCCTATGCGAGTGTACAAGGAGGCTATGCCGAGCATGCCATTGTTCCAGCCGCACGCTTAGTGCCTGTGCCAGTTGGTGTGACGCTCGACCTTGCAGCAGCAGTTATGCTGCA
>JANLSE010000404.1:0-2336 GCA_031362265.1 Roseiflexaceae bacterium | reverse complement strand
CGACAATCGGTGCGTACTCGTGCCACACAAAGGCATGCGCATATAACTCGCATCCGCCATATCGGCATCGAACATACCCTTGACACTGTTTGCCCCTGGTGGTACAGTTCACGCCACCACAGAATCACCCAACCAGGGGATGCGATGAACACGACCTCGCGCCCGACTCTACGGAGAAGAATCCTCATCAGCATTGGCATGCTGTTATTTGTGGCATTCGGCACCACCGCATGGCTCTTCTGGCCAGCAACAACCTGGGCGCATAGGCAAGAACTGAATGAGGCCGAACGCCGCTGGTCGCGACGCCAATTCGGCAGTTATTATCTGGAACTAACCGATAAGCGCTGCCCACAGCAGATTGATGTCCGCAATGAGCGCGTTGTC
Organism: Roseiflexaceae bacterium; assembly: GCA_031362265.1. GTDB lineage: Bacteria > Chloroflexota > Chloroflexia > Chloroflexales > Roseiflexaceae > JANLSE01. Next base: position 1,952 of record JANLSE010000404.1, on the reverse strand, counting down.
AAGGTAGCTCCCAACCGCTGCGATGCGCCACCACGGTCAATCCATGATTTGTTCACCCTGATTCGCCGCGATGGGAGTGTGGCACAGGAGTGTATTTTCAATGGCTGTATCTGTGATGATATCATCCGGATTGACGCAAGCTACGATCCAGAACTTGGTTTTCCATCACGGCTCATCGTTCGTATACGGGCACAAGCCAATTGGCGCCACCCCGATTACTGGAAAAAGGCATGGCAGACAAAGCGCCTGCCATCGTGCGATGCTATGGTCGAGGGTAGCAAGGTTATTCAGGTTGTGAAGATCACTCCAGTGCCATAGAAACCGAGCGCTAGAGTAACCCTACAATCCTGAATCAGCATATAGCGCTTATTGCAGGCGTGCAAGTAACTCTGCTGGCAACAGATCCGCGAGTGTCGCCAAGCGTAAGCTATGTGGTGGCAATTCTAAGGTACTCAGCAAAGGCAGAGGCACTGCAACACAGCGCATCCCCGCACTGGCTGCGGCCCGCATCCCATTTGGCGAATCCTCCAGAACAACACATGCCGCGGGTGGAATCTCAAGGCACGCAGCCGCACTCAGAAACAGTTCTGGGTCAGGCTTCACCCGCTCAACGTCGTGGCGCGTTCGCACACATCCAAAGTATTCGCGAATCTGATGCTTTGCCAACCAACCCTCGACCCAATCACGCGCTCCGCTGGAAGCTACTGCCATACGAATATTGTTTGAGCGCGCATACCCAATAAGCGCTGGGATTCCCGGTTGAAGCGGCTGCGATGCACAACGCGCAAGATACCTCTCACGATGCTCAGCCTGTAATGCAACGCGATCAAGCGTTTGCCCAATCTGCTGCTCTAGCTCCGCATAGGGATCATAGCCACCGAATGTCCCTAACCCCAGAACCCAACGCTCGGGTTGTAGCTCTGCACCATAACTCCGATACTGCTCTGAGAGTACCGCAAATTCGGGTGTCTCAGTATCCACCACCAACCCGTCGAAATCAAAAATAAGTGCTGCAATATCCACACATTACCTCTCAAACACAAACAATGAGCGCATATAGCGAATCGCAGAACCGCAGAACCGCAGAACCGCAGAACTAGAACAAGAGAACAAGAGAACAAGACCCGGCTCCATCGCTCCATCGCTCTTGCGCTCTGCGCTTTCCGCTCCAATGCTCTGCGCTCTTGCGCTATATCAGGCTTGCCAGCCGCCGTACACCTTCATCGATCTGCGCAGGGGTGACTGCACAGAATGGCAGCCGCACAAAGCGTTCCCCATTGGGCACAGGGCCAGTGTCTGGATCGGAAAAGAAGGCTTGTCCTGGTGTTAGTATCAGTCCAATATTCTTAGCGCGCTCAACCAAACCAGCACTATTTGCATCTTCGGGAAGCGTTAGGCTCACAAAAAATCCGCCGTCCGGCTCAGATGAAACAACCCCTGGCAGATGGATACGAATAGCTGTGAGCATCGCGGCCCAGCGTGGCTGATAAATCGCTTTGAGTGTATCGATATTTGGCTGTAGCCAGCCACGCCGCATATATTCAGCAACTGCAGCCTGGGTTGGTAGAACTGGCGAGAGGTAGCTATATTCGCCCTGCTTTGTCACCGCTTCCACAATTGCAGTTGGCCCAACCATATAGCCAACCCGCATGCCTGGGCTGAGCAACTTACTAAACGATGTAAGTGTAACCACCCGTGCTGGGTTAATCTCACGCAACATTGGCACATCTTCACCACGGTAGCGTAACTTACGGTATGGTACATCCTCTAATACCCAGAAACCATACTGCTCGGCAAGCTCCACAATCCGCTTACGTTTTTCGAGCGAAGTTGTCACACCAGCCGGATTCTGAAAATCCGGGATGACATACAAAAAGGCCGGCACTTGACGCTTTAACTGCGCCTCTAATCGCTCAATATCGATCCCATCACTCTGCAGCGGAATCCCAATC
>JANLSE010000405.1:0-13004 GCA_031362265.1 Roseiflexaceae bacterium | reverse complement strand
GGATTGTTCGTTGCATAGTGTCTATTATAACATACAACGAACGATTACACAAGAACGTATGTTTCATACGGCTGCCAATCGGAAGTACACGCCGTTCGTTTCGCCGTACCCCAATTCCTCCCCACGGTCTAAAGACCGGGGGCTAGCTTGGGGTGATTCGGTGTATTAGGGTGTCGATCTGCGACACCTCGTTTTTGAACGTCTTGAAGGCATAGTACTCAATGCAGCAGAAGGTTCTTAATAATCGCTATGAGCTCGATCAGAAGATCGGTGAAGGTGGCATGGCGCGTGTCTACCGTGGGCGTGATCTGCGGCTGAATCGACAGGTTGCGATCAAGGTACTTCATAGCCACTATGCCGCTGATACTAATTTTGTGAATCGCTTTCACCACGAGGCACAGGCCGCAGCGAACCTCCATCACCCAAATATTGTCGATGTGTATGATGTCGGTGTGGATCGCGATGTCCAATATATTGTGATGGAGTATATCCCCGGTAGTGATCTCAAATCACGCTTATTACAACAAGGCCCATTATCGATCGATGAACTCTTGAGTGTTGGTGCAGCAGTTGCCGAAGGGCTTGAGGCCGCGCATCGCATGGGGATGGTTCATCGCGATATTAAGCCGCAAAATATCATCCTCGGCAACGATGACCAGGTGAAAATTACCGATTTTGGCATTGCAAAGAGCGCACTCTCGACGGCCATGACCGAAACTGGGGTGACCTTTGGCACTGCTGATTATATTTCGCCCGAACAAGCGCGCGGCCAACCCGCAACACCACGCTCCGATATCTATTCATTAGGTGTAACCCTTTATGAGGCAGCCACCGGTAAATTACCATTCACCGGCGATAGTTCAATCGCGGTGGCGATGCAACATGTGAATGATCCGCCACCAGCACCGCATCTGCTTAACCCACGCATCCCAAGCCAAGTTGAGGCACTCATCCTCAAGGCACTCCATAAGGACCCTGAAGAGCGCCCGACTTCGGCACGTGAATTTGCCCGCCAATTGCTAAGCCAACGCAACGCCAGTGAACAGGAAACCATCGCGCGGCCTGTTCCGCAACGTAACCCGGTGCGTCAACCAAACAACATGCCACGCATTCCCTCAACAGCACAAGCATCGCCACGCTCCACGCTCCCACCACCACGTTCAGCAGTGCCATTGCCGAATAAGAGTGCGGTTGGTCCAGGTATTGGCTCACTCCTGATTGGTATCCTCCTGTTGGGCGTGATTCTCACTGGTGTGTATCTGTTTGCGACTGGTGCACTTGATGGTTTATTTGGTTCACTTGCCAATACGCCTAACCGGCCAACTCCCATCATACGGCCAACAGTGGTTGGTGAGGCGACAGCAACAATCGAAGGGGCTACCGCAGTCGCGCAAGTGCCTATGCCAAGCCTGCTTGGGCTCGAAGCGAGCGAGGCTCGCGATACGTTGGCAAGCCTTGGAGTATTTGCCCAGGAAGCAGCGCCACGTGCCAGCCAAGTTATTAGCCCTGGTACGGTGCTCGATCAATATCCGCCACCTGGGCAGTTGGTAGATGCGACAACCGTGATCACATTTGCGGTGAGCCTTGGCCCGGAAGCGGTTGAGGTGCCTAATGTCATTGGCCTACGTATTATTAACGCCAAGGTTACACTTGAGCAGCTTGGTTTTGTGGTCCAGGTTGAGGAAGAGGTCAACGCAAATGTGAGCGAGGGTTTCGTCATTCGTACCGAGCCGACGGCCGGAGTGCGGCCACCACGCGGCGAGACGATTACTGTTGTTTATAGCATCGGGAACAAAACCACCATGCCAGAGGTTACTAATCTTCCGATTGACGAGGCGCGTAGGCGGATTGCCGCAGCTGGCTTGTTTATCTCATTTGAGGATAACCAGGGCTGCGATCGCCTGCCAGCCGATATCTGTGCCGCAACGGTTCCTGGCCAGGTCGTCAGTTCTGTCCCACGCGGCGGCGAACGCGTTGAGCGTGGTACCGGGGTGACCTTGGGTGTGAGAGCGCCGTAGCGCAGAACGCAGAGCAATAGAGCGTCGTGATCTACTATTATGGTAATTATGCAAACAATATTAGCTCGTGAATTGAACCTCACCCCGGATCAGGTGGCGCGAACGATTGCGCTGCTTGATGAGGGCAATACCGTACCATTCATTACGCGCTATCGCAAAGAGGCGACAGGTGGTTTGGATGAGCAGCAGATTCGCCAGTTGGCCGAGCGCCTGGAGTATTTGCGCGCACTCGAAGCCCGCCGTGCCGAGGTTGGCCAATTATTGGAACAGGGCGGGCATCTGACGCCTGAACTGGCGGCACAACTAGCAGCAGCGACAACACTCCAGACGATCGAGGATCTGTATCTGCCGTTCCGGCCAAAACGCCGCACACGCGCCATGATCGCCCGTGAGCAAGGGCTCCAGCCGCTGGCCGATATTCTGCTGGCACAACAACCAGAACGCCGTACACGTGAAGAGGTTGCCGCAAGCTTCATTGATGCTGAGCGCGGGGTGAATGATGCCGAAGCGGCCATGGCTGGTGCACGCGATATTGCCGCCGAGACATTCGCGGAGACAGCCGCAGTACGGCAGGCCGTGCGTGAGGCGACCCGTAAAACCGGCGTGTTACGCGTAACCCGCAAAGATGAACAGGCCGATACAGAGGGTAAGTATCGCGACTATTACGATTATCAAGGGCCATTCGCTAATACTCCACCACATCGTACCTTGGCAATAAATCGTGCTGAGCGTGAAGAAGCGCTCAAGGTGGCAATTGAGGCTAATCACGAAGGCTTCATCGCCTCATTACAGCGCCGCAATGCGCCAGCTGGCGGTTGGGTCGGCGGAGAAATGCGCACCGCAATTGGCGATGGCTATAAGCGGCTGCTTATTCCTGCGATTGAACGCGATCTCCGTAATGAACTGACCGAACAGGCCGAAGCCCATGCACTAACGATTTTTGCCGCCAACCTGCGTGGGCTTCTGCTCCAACCACCCCTACGCAGCCGGGTGGTGATGGGAGTCGATCCCGGCTTTCGGACGGGCTGCAAGATTGCGGTGGTCGATCAGACCAGTAAATATCTTGAAGGCGGCGTGATCTATCTGCACCAGCCAGATCGGGCGAAGGAGCAATTGCTCGCCATGATTGAGCGCCACAGCGTCGAGATTATCGCAATCGGCAATGGCACGGCGAGCCGCGAGACAGAAGCGTTAGTTGCAGAGGTGATCCACGATAAAGAGGCAAACCGACCGGGCAGTAAGCAGGCGAGTGTCCAGTATGTGCTCGTCAGCGAGGCAGGCGCTTCAGTCTATTCCGCATCGGATGTGGCGCGTGCCGAATTCCCGGATTTGGATGCCACGCAGCGCGGCAATATCTCAATTGCGCGGCGGCTGCAAGATCCACTGGCTGAGCTTGTGAAAATTGAGCCGAAAGCCTTGGGTGTTGGCATGTATCAGCACGATGTCGATCAGAAGCGCTTAGGAACTCAACTGTCTGGCGTCGTTGAGAGCTGTGTGAATTATGTTGGTGTCGATCTCAACACCGCATCGGCGGAATTGCTGAGTTATGTTGCAGGGCTTGGCCCAAAAACAGCGCGCGCGATTGTGGCACAACGCGACAGCAGTGGGCCATTTCGCTCACGAGCCGAACTGCGCAGTGTCAAGGGGCTTGGCCCAAAAACCTTCGAACAATGTGCAGGATTTTTGCGCATTCCAGATGCAGCTGACCCGCTTGATCGTACTGCCATTCACCCTGAATCCTATGCCGCAGCACGTGCCCTGGCTACTAAGGTTGCTGGAGCAGAGCAAAACCTGCCCGATGTTGCTGCGCGTGTACAAGAACAGATCCGTAGTGGGAATCTACAACTAAGTAGTCTGGCTGCCCAACTTGGGGTTGGTGAGCCGACTCTGCGCGATATGCTTGATGACATGGCAAAACCTGGGCGTGACCCGCGCGATGATGCGCCGCCACCAATCCTACGCGCCGATGTGCTCAAGCTTGAAGATCTGAAGCCGGGAATGACCCTCAAGGGCACCGTGCGGAATGTGATCGACTTCGGTGCATTTATCGATATTGGTGTGAAGCAGGACGGGCTTGTGCATGTGTCCGAAATGGCCAATCGGTTTGTACGTAACCCGCTTGAGCTTGTCCACGTGGGCGATATCGTCGATGTACGCGTCCTCAATATCGATCTTGCGCGTGGCAGGATTGCGCTCAGTATGCGCGATGTGAGCGGATAGCTGAATCGTTCAATTGTCGATCAGTGCTTGTTACGGAATTCACGTGGCGAGCTACCCACCTCACGATGGAAGATCGTGCTAAAGTAGCTGGCGGTCTCAAAGCCGACTTGAGCAGCAATCTCGGTGATACTGGAACTGGTGGTTTGCAATAAATATTTCGCGCGCAGAACTCGATAGCGAATCAGGAATTCCCATGGTGAAAGCTGCAACTCCTGTTGGAAGATGCGGCCAAGGTAATCCTTACTGACCCCCAAATGGTCGGCGATCGCTTGACGGGTGAGTGGCTGTGCATAACAATCCTGGATGAATGCGACAGCACCTTTCACTAGCGCGCTGGTTTGCGGCGGCAAATAGCCAGTGCGATCAAGCGAATAGCGCAAGGAATCAGCGAGCTCATGGCTAGAGAGAATATCCTTCGCTTGAAACACGACTCGTGCAGCACTCAACCGGCGAATATCATCGGTGGAGAGCGCCTTGCCACTTAGTACCAGAACCGGTACTGAGGCAGTGCGCATTTCGGCACGTAATGCCTCGAGCACTGCAAAACCATCAAGCCCAGGCATCACGAGATCCAGAACGATCAGGCAGGGCGTCTCTAATCGTAAGAGCTCAAGTGCCTCAGGGCCATCAGCTGCTTCGAGAATCGCATAGCTTGAGAAATGTTGACTGATCAGGCGACGGTAGAAACTGCGCATGTGTGGATCATCCTCGACAAGCAAGATGCTGCCATCCGGGTAGCGTGGATCAAGGATATCGAGCGCTTGGATAAGCGTTTGATCGCCAAGCGGCTTCAATAGAATCCCGGTTGTCGGGCTTGGAACGTGCTGAGCAGCACTCGTGGCGTTATACCAGAGCATAACCGGAAACTGCAGGCTTTGCGGCTGGCTACGCAATGCTTCCAGTATATGCCAACTCTCGATCTCGGGAATATGTGAATCGAGTGCCAGAAATGCAGGATGTTGCAACCGAGCCGCCTGTACCAGATTAGTGCTCGGCTGGATTGTACGAACAACCAAACCGCGCTGGCGCGCAAACGTGAGTAACGACGCAGGTTGCGTAGGAGCTTCGCTCACAAATAAGAGCATGTTATTGCTTCCCACTGCGTCTGCGGAAAGCTCAGGCTGGGTTTGGATCGGCAAATAGATATGGAATGTGCTACCCAAACCAGGTTGGCTTTCAACGATCACGCGCCCATGATGGAGTTCGAGGAGACGCCGTGTGATGCTTAGCCCCAAGCCGATTCCTTCACGCCGGCGTGGGCCAGGGCTATGGCTGACAAACGGCTCAAACATGCGCCCCTGAAGCTCTTCCGAGATTCCAATGCCACTATCGGCAACCCAGATATGAACTTCCGATCCAGCTGAATCAGCGCCAAGTGTGACATGCCCTTGTTCTGTGAATTTATGTGCGTTGTGGAGCAGGTTGAGCAAGATCTGGCGCAAACGTACTGAATCTGCCGCTAGCGCAGGCAGCGGCTCGGCCGGTAGCATTAATTGCCACTTGACATCAGTTGGTGCGTTGAAGCTCCCGGCACTTGAGCGAAAGACCTCTTCGAGTAGCGCACTTGTATCCACCCGCTCAATCAGCAAATCGAGTTCCCCAATCTCCGAACGCGAAAGATCGAGGAGATCATTGATGAGACGTAATAAGTGCTCGCCGCTCTGATAAATATGACGTAGGTCGTGCGCAAGATCGGGCGAAGGGGCTACACCGGCTGTGAGTGCATCAAGCGCGGTGCGGCTGTACCCAAGAATGATATTGAGTGGCGTGCGTAGCTCATGGCTTACATTTGCAAGCAGCGCTGTCTTGAGCCGATCGGCACGTTCAGCAATTGCGCGTGCTTCGAGTGCTTCACCATACAATTCAGCATTGCGCATCGCGATTCCGAGCTGATCGGCCAGTAGTTGCAACCCAGCAATCTCCTCGCGTGTACGATGGATCGCCTGCCAGCTCTGGAGATCAAGCAAGCCTGTGATTTGTCCACCAAGATGCACTGGCACAATCACGCGAGAATGTACTTCTGGGCAGAGCGGATCGGCGGCAAACCGATGGCTCGACGCAACATTCGGAATAAAGATCGACTGATTATGGACGAGCGCATAGCTCAGCGGGCCAGCACTATCTGGAGTGATTGAATCGCCAATTGTACCGGCTTCTACAGAGCTCACCTCGCTCAGGCGGCCTTCTGCCGCATTCCATAGCCAGAGGCGTGCTTGATCAAACCCATAGTTATCGCGAATCAGTCGCGCAATCGCGAGCGAGAGCTGGTTGCGATCAAGAATCACCCCTACCTCTTGATCAATTGCCATACTGGTCTCAAGCTGCACGACTCGCAGCTGCTCGCTCTGGCGATTCACCCCGACTAACCGGGTTGGCAGGGCAGCCAGGCTAATCAGCTTGCGTGTTGCCACCTCGGCCACTTGTTCGGCAGTAACCAGCCGCTGCGCATTTTGAAAGGTGTCTGGCAGCGGTTGGCCGCGTGCTGCGCAAAGGGCGAGATCAATAGCCTGGTTGGCAATGTCCACAACATCCGTTTCAACTGTCGCTGTCATTCGGCCTGCCGCAACAGCCGCTAGCGCAAGTGGATCGCCATTGATACCGAAGATCAGCGTCTTGGAATCTGAGATCCCATATGAGCTACAGATCTCGCACGCGGCTAGTGCCAACAGATCGGAAAGGCCAAAAATTGCATCGATTCGTCTAGCGGCGTTCATATGCGCATGGTCGTGACACCAGGTCTCAATCACAGGATAGGCTTCCTCCTGCGACCACAGGCATGGCAGACGATAGATTTTGAAAGCCTTTGCTGGATCAAGTGCTGAAAGACACCCTGTGATACGACTGATGCCCCAGTCAGTTGAGTCGCCGAAATGTGCGGTATCAACCATTTCATCCAACATCACCCCGCCAACAATCAGGATTGCGGCACCAGCGGGTAGATGCGTGTTGCAGTAATCACCAATCATGGCCCCGGCTTGGGTCAACCCAATGCGCGATACAAAGCGTGGATGATGGCGGATGAACTCGGAGACAAAGATCACCGGCAGGTTCCGCTCAAGGATTGCGTCGATGAGTTCCATCGATCCCATATTCAGGATCAATGCATCGAGCTCCTGGACAACCAAATCCTCAACTGCTTCAATCTGCACATCGGTGGCAAGCAGCGCAACTTCATGGATGCCCAACTCGACAATATCAATTAAGAGCTCGGTCGCGCGCTGCAAAATAACTTCGCGCACCTGAACCCAAAATGGATCGCCAGGAACAATCTGAATGCCAATCCGCGCTACTGCTGGCATTACCATCCCCTTTGATAGCTCAATCACAATGTCGCTTTTCCGCAATATCAGCGCGCGATTCTTAAAGACATTTCACAATAGCGTCGCTATACTTCCAAGTATACAAGCAATTCTCAATATCGGGTACAGGCAATGGCCCTCTGTGATCGCGTCGTGTTGATCGGCGATCCCGACCACGTAACGAGCGCGCTGTATCAGCGCACACTACGCGCGTCATTCGATGTCATCGTAGCGGCTGATGAAGAGACAGCACTTCAGATCTTACAATCGAGCAAAATTGATGTGTTTGTTCTGGAGTTGACTCTGATTAGGGAACACGATTGGGAGCGGCTTAGTTATGTAGGCCAGCTATGTGCAGCCCGTGGCACCCAACTTGTGATTTGTAGCACCTTAGATGAACGTCGCCGTGGATTTGAAATTGGTGCAGTTGCATATCTGATCAAGCCAACGCTGCCATCGCAACTGATGCACACGATCCAAAGTGTGTTCGATACCAATCTACCAGGGGCGCAATAAACATATAAGCCATACTGGAGTGGTGAGGATGCTATGACAAAGAGTGTCGAAATCGTATCTGCTGGGCGGAAACAAGCATTGCCAAGCTGGTTACAAGGGTGGCGTTCGGGTGAGGCACTCCTGGCCTGGCTTTTCATTCTCCCGAGCATGATTGGCTTTATTACATTCTATGCAGTGCCAGCGGTACGCGGTGTGCTGATCAGCTTCACCGACTGGGATCTGCTGAGCGAGCCAACGTTTATTGGTTTGGCCAACTACGAGAAGCTGATAAACGACGAGCAATTCTGGAAAGCCCTGCGCACAACCGCGTATTATGTGCTTCTCAATATTCCGCTCCAAACGGTTTTGGCAATTGGGTTAGCCGTAGCCATGCACCGCCTTACAAAATCTGCGCTTGTGCGTGGATTGTTGGTATTGCCCTGGCTCATCCCCAATGTGGTGGTTGCGTTACTCTGGCTCTGGATGCTAGATCCGCAGCTAGGCATGATCAATCAGATTCTCGGCGTGTTCGGTGTTCAGCGGCTGCCCTTTCTTGGTTCGCCAAGCCAAGCCATGCCCTCGATTGCTGGGATTAATATCTGGCGGCATGTTGGCTATACTGCACTGCTGATTTTTGCCGGCCTGCAAACGATCCCAATCGATATTAGTGAGGCCGCCGCAATCGATGGTGCCGGTGAAGGGCGCATTTTCTTCCAGATCACCCTGCCACTCTTACGCCCCGTCCTGGTATTTGTCATGGTTACAAGTATCATCGGCTCGTTTCAAATTTTCGACACCATTGCGATTACGACGAAGGGTGGGCCAGTCGATGCAACCCGTGTGATTTACTGGTACGTCTATGAATACGCCTTTAGTCGCTTCGATATGGGCTATGCGACAACGCTGGCGTTCGCGCTCTTTCTCATTCTACTGATTGTCACTATTATTCAGTTGCGTTACTTCCAGGCCGATTCCAGTGATTTAGCTTGAACTGAGACGATAGAGGCTCGCAATGACTGCAACCATACTACCAGCACAGGCGCCGAAGCGCCGACGCATCTCGATCGGGGCGATTCTTGGCTGGGCAGCGCTCATCCTTATGCTGATTATTACACTCCTTCCGCTCTGGTGGGTTATACGTACATCATTCTCAACAAACCGCGAGTTGTATGCCAACCCCAGGAACCCACTGCCAGTCGGCTTTACGTTCGACAATTTTGCGCGGGTGCTTGGCCAACTCGACACTAGTAAAGCCGTGGCGGCGGGTGGTTCTGGCCAAGCACTCAATTTCTGGCTCTACCTGCGGAACTCCGTGATTGTTTCAGGGATCATGGTGGTCGGCCAACTCGTTTTCAGCTCCATGGCCGCCTATGCGTTTGCACGCTTACGCTTCCCGCTGCGTGAACAGATCTTCTTCTTATATATCGTTGCGCTCATGGTACCAGGCGTTGTAACGCTCATTCCAAACTTTATTCTGATCCGTAGCCTTAACTGGCTCAACACCTTCCAAGGCATTGTGGCACCCAGTATCTTGATGGCACCGTTTGCAATTTTCTTTCTACGTCAATTCTTCCTTGGTGTCAACCGCGAGCTTGAAGAAGCTGCAAAGCTCGATGGCGCGTCGCTGTTTGGCGTTTTCTGGCGCATTATCCTGCCACTAAGCGTGCCACCAATGGCAACCTTGGGCATATTAACGTTCATTGGCACTTGGAACGATTATCTCTGGCCGCTCCTGATTGGTAAGGATGAATCGGTGCGCGTGCTGACTGTCGCACTTGGCATTTTCCGTTCTCAAACACCACAGGGCGCGCCCGATTGGGGTGGCCTGATGGCAGGCACACTCCTCAGCATTATCCCGAGTGTAACCCTATTCCTGGTGCTTGGGCGTCGAGTTGTGAACGCAATCCAGTTTACTGGCATTAAGTGATATCGAGGTGTAAGGAGCAGTGGTCATTGAATGCGACACGCGCACCACCAACACTATGTGTCGCGAATCCATCCGAATGTCGGTTTGGCAGATTCTTATTCATCAACAGAGGAGTTGACTCGCAATGAAACATCGGACCCAATCTCTGATCCTTGGCTTGGTCACAGCGTTCGGCCTGATCCTGGCAGCCTGTGGCCAGACAGCCGCTCCAGCCGCCCCGACCGCGGCCCCGGCAGCAGTAGCCCCGACCACTGCCCCAGAAGCGCCAGCCGCAGCAGCGGTCACGATTCGCTATGGCCTGTGGGATGCAAACCAGCAGCCAGCCTATGAGACATGTGCCACTGAATTCACCAAGCAAAATCCAAACATCACCGTTAAGGTGGAACAACTCGGCTGGGACGACTACTGGAATGGTGTCCAGACCGGTATGGTCAGCGGAACGGCACCGGATGTCTTCACCGACCATCTGGCCAAGTTCCCGGAATTCGCCGTCAAGCAGCAGATCCTCGATCTGCAGGCATTCGTTGATGCCGATAAGGTTGATACCAACCAGTATCTACCTGGCTTGGCCGATCTGTGGGTGCGCGAAGGCAAGCGCTATGGATTGCCAAAGGACTGGGACACAATTGCGATTGTGTATAATGCCGACATGCTGGCAAAGGCTGGCATCGATCCAGCCGCCCTCAATGATCTGACCTGGAATGCCCAGGATGGTGGCTCGTTTGGTGAAATGATTGCCAAGCTAACCATCGACGCCAATGGCAAGAATGGCCTTGATCCAGCATTCGATAAGACTAAGGTTGTTCAGTATGGCTTCATCCCCCAGGGTGCAGGTGGCTTCTCCGGCCAAACACAGTGGAGCTGGTTAGCGGTGAGCAACGGCTTCAAATTCACCGATGGCCCTTGGACAAAGAAGTACTACTACGACGACCCCAAGTTGGCTGAGACACTCCAGTGGTATGCCGATCTGAACCTTGTCAAAGGCTTTGCGCCAGCAAACTCGGACATCACCAGCCTAGGCGCTGGCACACTGTTCCAGAGTGGCAAGGGCGCGCTCACCAGTGATGGCTCATGGACAATTGGCGATTATGTCAAAAATTCCAAGTTCAAACTTGGCTTTGCACCATTGCCAAAAGGGCCACAGGGCCGTAAGAGCATGTTCAATGGCTTGGCCGACTCGATCTGGGTTGGCACCAAGTATCCGAAAGAGTCGTGGGCGTGGGTTAAGTTTGCTTCCTCGAAGACCTGTGAGGACATCGTTGGTAATACTGGCGTTGTGTTCCCCGCAATCAGGAGTGGTGTCGATGCATCCTTAGCAGTACGCAAGGGCAATGGCCTGGATGTCAGTGCATTCACCAATCAGGCTCTGGAGCCAGGTGGCACCTTCCTCTTCCCAATTACCGACAATGGTGCCGAGATTGCGACCATCATGGGACCAGTCATGGATAGCATCATGCTTGGTGAGTCCAAGGCGGCCGACATATTGAAGGACGCGAACGACAAAGTGAACGCAACCTTCAAGTAAGCACAACAGCGCAAAGCATTGGAACGGCGGAACGTTGGAGCAGAATATCACCTCCGGCGTTCCAATACTCCAATACTCCAGCGCTCCACAAGGCAGATCATGAGACGGACAACTCACATCCTAACATGTATGATTTGCCTGTGTCTGGTGCTCCACGCATGCGCACCAGACACAACACCTTCGCTGAGTTCCCCACCGCACTATACTTCCGAGCAATTGGCGCCGGTTCATACAGCCTGGCGTTACCCGCTTACTGGGCAAACAGCCTGTAGTGGCAGTTTTGTTGCGCACGACTTGCCCTATCAGACAAACACCTCAACCCCGGCTATCCATCTGTTTGAAAGCAATGGCGCTGGTGTCGCTGTTGGCGATCTTGATCAGGATGGCCAACCAGAGATTGTATTTGCGAACCTCGCAGGGCCAAGTAAGGTGCTCTGGAATCGCGGCCAGCTTCAGTTCGAGCCTGCGGATCTGGAAGCGCATAATACCCGTGCGGTCGCGCTTGTCGATCAGGACGGCGATGGCAATCTTGATATCGCCTTCACACAGCGCGGCGCGGGGGTTTCCATCTGGCATAACCTGGGAGCGCGGCGCTTTGCCCATACCAGCTTGAGGGGTGTCTTAGCGCCAGCATACAGCATGGCGTGGACCGATCTCACGGGGGCAGGGAAATTGGATTTAATCACTGGCAGTTATGATGCCGAGCGTTCTAAAGAGAATCCGAATAGTCTGTTGGACTCTTCACAGAACGGCATATATGTGTACCGCCAAGAAACTGATCGATACACAGCGTCACGCCTTGCAGATAATGCACAGGCGCTGGCGATTGCCACGATCGATATTGATCAGGATGGGCAGCGTGATCTGGTTGTAGGCAACGATTTTGGTGTACCTGATGCAATCTGGCTTCAGCGCGGCAATCATTGGCAACTCAATCAGCCATTCAAGGCAACCAGCCACAGCACAATGAGCTTCGATTGGGGCGATATTGATAACAGTGGCCATCTGGCGCTTCTCGCGACCGATATGAAGCCGTTTACAATTGACGTCAAAACCCTGGCTGCCTGGTTACCGATGATGCAGAAGATGCCACAGACCCACCCATTTGGGGATCGCCAGATCATGGCGAATGTATTGCAAACACAGCAATCCGATGGCACTTGGCAAGAACAGGCTGCAACGCGTGGAATTGATGCTACTGGATGGAGCTGGTCTGGGTTGTTCGGTGATTTAGACAACGATGGCCTCCAGGATGTCTATGTCGTCAATGGTATGATGGCACCCGAGCTCTTCCCGTACCTGCCAAATAGTGAACTGATTGAGGCTAACCAGGCATTCCGCAATACAGCAAGCGGGCATTTCGAATCTGTACCAGATTGGAATCTCGCGAGCACCGGTAGTGGGCGTGGCATGATGATGGCCGATCTTGATTCCGATGGCGATTTGGATATTGTCGTCAATAATCTAGGCTCACCAGCGCAACTCTTCGAAAACCAACTATGTGGTGGTGCGGGTCTCGA
>JANLSE010000387.1:0-1859 GCA_031362265.1 Roseiflexaceae bacterium | reverse complement strand
CGCTTCGTCCCGCCGCTACATATGGTTGTTGAGGAGGTATTGCATCCCGGCGCTCGCGTCCAGAGATTTCTTCAGCCAGTTGGCAGTTCAAAACACGGATTGCTCCAAGTACTACATCAAACCCCTGCCGGTAACGGCTGGCAGGATTTGAGTCGTTTGGATCCTGCCAGCGAATGAATGGCATCTCTGGCCGCCGCACGGCACCAGACGTCTGGCATTCTCCGGCGCGGTTAACCGGCTCCAGGTCCGCGTCCTCTTTATAGGAGATCGTGAGATAGTAAATCGCAGGACTTCCATTGCTATCGCTGGCAACAGCCGGTATGGGCATCTCCAGCGCTTTATCCAGAACAAGATCTCGGCCAATACAATCGATGGCGTATCCTGTATGGACGGTCACCGATTGAGCACCGCGTGCTCCAGAAACAGCGAACCCAAAAGCGATGCCCCAACTGTGCAAGCTGCGGTTGTGCAACCAGCGCAGTTGACGATTGTAGGTTTGTGCGGCCGTCAAATCGTTCGCAGTGAGCCGCTGGTTATTGAAGAAAGCCGGCCGCTCCAGCAAGGGGATGTCGTCAGTGTTGCTCATCGCTCGCTTCTCCGTGGAACATTCGCGACTGTCACAAATGAAAACTGTTAACCTTCGTGTAGCTACTGATCAAAAGGCGGCGTGATGCCAGAGGCGGTGCACACCCGCCATTCGGCTCGATACCGACCCAGTTCAATGAAATCGGAAGCTTGAATCCCGCGTTACGTTGTAGCGCGAGTGGCATGGCATCGAGCGACGCCTGATTAACGGTTGCTGTATGCACATCAAGAGTAAATCCAGCGCTGGAGAGTGCTCCGATCTTGATGAGCGGGCCCAGGAGCTGACCTTTCTGCTTGTCCGAAAACGACCTCGTCAGATCCGCGAAACCGGACGTAGCACCGAGCAGCGGGTGCTCGGTCAAGGTCACAAAATAGAAGGGGGTAAACGTGTTGAAGCCAGCGGATGCGGTATCGATCCGCGCTGTCCAGTGCAATGGCGACCCCTGGATTGCGATACTGCCTGCTCTAACTTGACCGGTTGCAATATGCGGTCGAGTGAGACTACGCGCGACGCGACGCACTGTGAGGTCTAAGTCAGTCCACGTCCCCTTGTCAGTTATTCGCACGCGCGCCAGGGGAATCTCCTCGCCCACACGGACATCGTCGGCGAACCCAGGTGCCTTGATCAACGGGGTCGGCGCATCTCCTGCATACGACCAGCGCCAGGCGGGCCGTTCCTGAACGACGCTTGGGCCAATATCCGGGCAACCTTTATTAGCACTCAGGTCGGAGTTGTAACGAATGAGGAGATCAAACCACCAGGCAGTGGCGGTGCTGCCGCGTGGCGGCTGCTCCAACTCAACCTGTAACGTCTCAGACATGATGATCTCTCGCCCGGCACAGTCGTATGCCATTCCCTGGGTTATTTGAAGGAATCGCGGGTCGCCGGAGGGAAGTACTTCGTAGCCCAACGCAATACCCCAAACGCCATGCAATGCACGAACATGCAATCCGCGCATTCGTGCGTCGTAGTTGACATCGCCCTGGAGGTCACGAGCGGATAGCAGCTGGCCGTCGTGATGACTTAGTCTTTCGTTCTGTTTAGCAACTCGAAATGCCATTTGTTCCTCGATCCAGAAGGGTCTTAATGTCATGCACTCCCGGCGTCACCAGTATCATAGGCCCTACACAAAGGTTGCCGCATTGCGGCTCACCTGCCTCGCCAACCAACTCCAGGTCCTCAACGTGATCGACACCTGAGGTCTGATCGATGACTTCCAAGATCTCGGAGCGATAAACATCTCTGCCGAAAGGCCAGCCGCGTCTTGCGGGAC
>JANLSE010000385.1:0-8255 GCA_031362265.1 Roseiflexaceae bacterium | reverse complement strand
TTCCGGTTGGCCCGTTCGGTATGCCCACAGGCACTACAGCGTTGACTGGTGTAGCGCGAATCGACCGCAACTACCCGCACCCCGGCTCGCTGTGCCTTGTAGGAAACAAACTGGCGCAACTGGAAGAAACCCCAATTGCTGTGTCGTGCTCGTTGGTCTGCGTTCCGAACCGTTACCCGTTCACGAATGCCCTTCAAGTCTTCAAGGGCGATCCCGCGTCCGGTGCCTTTCGCAATTCCAACCAGCCGCTTGCTGATTTGATGGTTCATGTCTTTCTGGAACCGTTGTTGCCTGCGTCTCAGCTTCTTCAAGCCCCGTTTGGCCGACTTCGTTTTGACCCGTTGGAGCGCCGCCCTGCGACCTGCATACCAGCGGCGCATCCGCTCCACATGCGCGCTGGTGTAGGTGGTTCCATCCGAGTCGGTTGCAATGCTCACGATTCCAAGGTCAACGCCAAGATAGCCGATTGGCTCATCCGGTGCGGCGTTGGCCTTGGTTTGGGTGATGTGCAGATACCAGACCCCATCGCGCCGTATCAGTTCTGCGCCACCAATCTTCCAACTCCGATCATAGAGCGTCTGGCGCTGGAAGCTCCCCAACGCCATCTGACCAATCACGCGTCCACTCATGGTGTAGAGACTGACCTGATCCAGGCGCATCAGTCGATAGGTACGCACATCGTAGCGGATGGCACTATCATCACGAAAGGTGGGGCAGGTTTTCGGGATAATCGCGTTGGTATCCCGATCTCGTCGTTCAGGAGCGGCACGAACGGCGCGTACCGCTTCAGCGGCTTTGTCTCTGGCACAACACGCCAGTTGCGCCCCAAGACCGTAGACCATCCGTGTTGGGCCGTAGACCAGGTGATGCAGCTTGTTCTTGTTGGTAACACCTTGATCCCACGCCACGCCAGCACAGTACGTTGCCGCACGACTAAAGGCGACCTGGGTCAGGCGCAAGGCCGCATCAGCCGTACTATCAAGTACCACTTTACAGCATATGGTTCGTGTGGAGGTGGTATCACGCATAAAGCCATTGTCCCACAGGCGAACGGATGTGTCAACAACTACCAACCTGAACGTGGACGCTGTTCGTTGCGCTGTTCTCCTGTTCCTCCACTGCTGTTAAAACGGCGTGGTTTCCACATGAGGTGCTTATGATGAGGTATCTATGCGGATCGCAATGATCGCGCCATTTGGAATACGACCTAAAGGCACCCTTTCGGCCCGCATGTTACCACTAGCTCAGGCACTAATGGAGCATGGGCATGTGGTTCAGATCATTGCGCCACCTGTGCAGAATCCAGAAGATGCTGGCACACAGATTCGGCATGGCGATGTACTCGTTGGGCATACACGACAGACGAAGCTACCTGGACCTGCGGGAGCAATTGAACAAGCCTGGTTACTGCGTGCAGGTGCTTTGGCGATGCGGCCTGATATTGTCCATCTCTTTAAGCCAAAAGGCTATGGTGGGCTAGCAGTTCTAGGGCTACCATCTGATGTGCCGCTGGTCGTCGATAGTGATGATTGGGAGGGTTGGGGTGGCTGGAATGATGTGCTGCCCTACCCACACTGGGCCAAATGGCTCTTTGCCTGGCAAGAACGAGCGTTGCCACGCCATGCCAATGCAGTAACGGTTGTGAGCCGGGTGATTGAGTATCAAATACGCGGGTTTGGGATAGCAGCAGAGCGTGTATTCTATGTGCCAAATGGCGTGTTAGAGAGCGCAGAACCAAGAACAATGGAACTCAGCCAACTGGGGCTGGATTCGGAGCGCGGCCAGGGAGCTTCAATTGGAGCAAGTGGGCAAGCGACTATCCTGCTCTACACGCGTTTTTGGGAGTTTGAGTTGCCATTTCTGATTACGGTTCTGGCACGTATCATTGAGCGGCAACCGCATGTGCGGCTTCTGGTCGTCGGGCGAGGGGAGAATGGCGAAGAGCACGAAATGTTACGAATGGCAGAAGCGCAAGGGCTAGGTCCTGTGATTGACTATCGTGGGTGGGCCGAGCCACAGGCGATTGCGGGATTCATGGCAGCGGCGGATGTCGCATTAGTGCCTATCGCCGATACGCTCCTGAACCGTGCACGCGGGCTAGCCAAATTACTGGAATTGATGGCAGCCGGGCTACCAATTGTTGCCAGCCGGGTTGGCCAAGTAGCGGAATATCTGGTTGATGGCGAAAGTGGCCTTTTGGCCGCACCAGGTGATGCACAGGCCATGGCAGATCGGGCTGTTACGTTGCTTGTGAACCCAGAACTACGGCAACAATTGGCGGCTGGGGCATGTATGCGAGCGGAGCTATTTGCCTGGGCGCGGCTAGCCGTAGTGGTAGAACAGGCATATGAATATGCTCAGCGCTGAGCGATTATAGATAGCGCTTTTGGCGCTATTTGGCCCTCATAGCGCCAAATCCTCATATACACACCTCTCTGATAAGCAATAAAGGTTCGTTGGGCTGAGATCAGCGAGCGCTAGATTATCGTGTTCGTTACCGTTTTGATCACCACATTTGTCGTTTGGTAGTGTAAAGTGAGAGCTATACGGAACATTGTGGTACGACAACTGCCTGACATACTGGCAGCGATTGAATGTCTGCGTTTAGGGCCAGAAACAGAGCAAGCATGACTGACCATATTAAGGGGCATCGTTGAGCCGATCAAATGAATCCTTAGTGAATGCGCTCGTTCATCGCAAGGCGAATCGGTATATTGGCATGCAATGGTTAGGTTTCGAGATGGTGTAATGGACATGGGTGAGGTAGAGCAAACAATTCAGGTACAGACTGATTCTGGAATCACGATTCCGACAGAGGATGCGGCAGCAGCACTGGCATTTTGTCGTCGACTCGCCGGCCTGCTCCAGGCGCAGGATGCGCCACTATCGACGGATGTGCCAGGTATTCCTGAACTACAGCCAGAAATATCGGTGGTAGTGCCAGTATTCAATGAGCAGGAAAATCTCAGTACGCTCAGAGATCGTTTGACCACAGTGCTGGCTGGGGCAGATCTACAGTTTGAGATCATTTTTGTCGATGATGGCAGCCGTGATGGCAGCCGTGATTTGTTGCGTCAGTTTGCTTATGCCGATACGCGCATGGTAGTGATTGAACTAGCACGTAATTTTGGGCATCAGGTAGCGATCAGTGCCGGTCTTGATCATGCGCGTGGCGCTGGTGTGATTATTATGGACGCTGATCTGCAAGATCCGCCGGAGGTGCTACCAGCGTTTATTGCGAAATGGCGTGAGGGCCATGATGTTGTGTATGCCATTCGCGAACAGCGCAAGGAAGGCGCACTCAAACGCGCGACATATGCAGCATTCTATCGCTTGTTGCAGCGGGTAGCCCAGATTGAGATCCCATTGGATGCTGGTGATTTCTGTATTATGGATCGGCGGGTTGTCGATTTACTGAATGGCATGCCCGAACGTAATCGTTTTGTGCGTGGCATTCGCAGTTGGGTTGGGCTAAGCCAGGTTGGGTTGCCGTATGCGCGGCAGGCTCGCCATGCTGGCAACCCGAAATATACCTTCTCGCGCTTGATCTATCTTGCGCTGGATGGCTTGGTCTCATTTAGTTTTCTGCCGCTGCGGGTGATTACACTGATGGGGTTCGCGGTTTCGGCGGTTTCGATTTTGCTAGCGATTGCCTATACTATCCAGAAGATTACGATTGGGCTAAGCCCGCCTGGATTTGCGACCCTGACGGTGGCGCTGTTTTTCTTTTCGGGAATCCAGCTTGTGACAATCGGGGTGATTGGCGAGTATGTTGGCCGGATTTTCGATGAGGTCAAACGGCGGCCATTGTATGTTGTCAATCAGCGCATTGGGGGAGGCACACAGCAAACGCGGCGTCATGATCGGCGCTTATAACATAGAGACTTGTTATGCGTATTCTGATGCTCAATAATGAATTTCCGCCACTTGGTGGTGGCACAGGTACAGTGAACCGAGCGATCCTCGAGCGGCTGGCATGTGTGCCAGATTTAGAGATCGATCTGGTGACAGCGGCGCTAGGCCGTGTTGGCGAGCAAGAACAGTTTGCCCAACACATTCGTATTCTCAAAGTACCAGTGAATAACCAGAATATTCATCATTCCTCGAATCGCGAACTATTGACATATGCGGCACGGGCACTAACAAAGGCGCTGAACCTACATCGCGAGCGGTACTACGACCTATGTTTTGCCTGGAGTGCGCTCCCGGCGGGTGGTGTAGCCCTTGCACTACGGCGGCTGACGGGCCTACCCTATTTGGTACGAGTGTGTGGGCCAGATATTCCTGGTTTCGAGGAGCGCTATGGTGGCATCTACCCATTGCTCACACCAATCATTCGTGCGACATGGCATGGGGCTGCGGCTGTTGTGGCGAAATGTGTTGGTGAGGCAGATATGATTCGCGCCGTGGATTCCACGGTTGATATTACGCTGATCCCCAATGGGGTCGATCTGGCCAGCTTCCAACCGGCGTCGATCAGCAAATCGGGACCGTTGCGGATTGTATGTGTTGCACGCTTGATCGAGCGTAAAGGGCAGCATCACCTTATTAGCGCACTACGGCAATTACAGGATGCTGGGTTGGATGTGACCCTTAATCTGATTGGTACGGGAGATGCCGAAGCGGAAAACCGCACGCTGGCAGCAGAGCTTGGTGTGGCAGATCGAGTACAGTTTAGTGGGTATGTGCCACGCGAACAGATTGCGCAACGTTATGCGGCTGCTGATGTGTTTGTACTGCCTTCATTCAACGAAGGGATGAGTGTTGCAACGTTGGAGGCAATGGCGGCTGGCCTACCAACAGTAGTGACATGTACAGGCGGTACAGCTGAACTGGTGGCCGATGGCGAAAGCGGGCTAGTATTCGGGTGGGGTGATATCGATACCCTTACGGCACACCTGGCACGCCTAGCGAATGATCGTAGCCTGACGCAGCGGATGGGTGCAGCGGCGCGTGCGCGTGCAGCGCAATTCAGCTGGGATGCGGCGGTAGAACGGTATCTAGGGTTATTTGAGGCATTGACCAAACCACCAACCAAGAGCGCAAAACCGTAGAACCCACCTAATGCATCTTCTACTACAGCATACAATCATGAGATCGAACAATGAGGTACCGCATTGACGAACTTTTCACTCACAACTATCTACCGCAATGCAGTAACATTCACAGGCCGGGCCAGCAATTGGAAACTCGGGGCAACGTTACTTTTGTTTGTCGCATTAGGTTTATGGAATCTTGGGGCTGTCGCTCCCTGGTGGGATGAGGGCTGGACGCTTTCGGTTGCACGTACAATCGTTGAGCGCGGTATGTATGCTCGGCTATTGAATGGCCAACCGGCTGCGAGTGGCTTGGAGGCAGCAATACCAGTCACGGAATCGGTAGCACTCAGTTTCCGATTACTTGGCGTTGGGTTATGGCAAGGTCGTGTTCCAGGAGTGCTCTTTGGGTCATTAGCTCTTGGGTTACTATTCATCTTGGCGCGCCAGCTTTATAACCCGCGTGTTGCATGGTGTGCGCTACTTTCAAATGTACTCTTAGCCGGCCATCCACATATAAATATACTGGTTATGGCTCGCCAAGTACTGGGCGAGGTACCAATGCTTGTAGCACTCTTGGGAGCTCTGCTTTGTATTGGTGCAATGATACGTGGGCGCTACTTTTTGATTCTCCCAGCCATTTTCTTGGGCACACTGACAATGAGCATCAAACTACAGGTGCAACCATTTTGGGTACTCGGCCTGATATCAGGAGTAGCAAGTGCATTTGTGCTGCAACAGCGGCGTGTAGCAGCTATGCTTGGTGTGATATTGATCTGCAATCTCGTACTTCTGAAGCCCTTTGGTGCACTCCTGAATTGGGTCGCACAGCCGATCTTCCCACTGACACCATTGGCTGGGTTATTCGAAGTAACAGCTGTTGTTACTGATCTTCAACATCGAACGTTCAATCTACTGACGGTGGGTATCTTTGGATTGTTGACCGTATTTGGAGTTTTCTATGCAGCCAGTACATGGATTAAGGCTCGCCAGCAGGCTAGCTGTGATCAGGCTGCCTTAATAGTACGGGCGATATTGTTAGGCATAGTAGGCAGTTGGCTACTCTGGTTCCTAACACTCGCATTAGGGATAACCCGCTATCTGTTTCCTGCCTATTTTCTTGGCTCAGTTTTTGCTGCCGCACTTCTGCATGACCTGACCGATGGGTTTACTATACGCAGCGTAGCAGAAAAGATCAAGCAACGCCGCTTAACACGTATCACCTGGCGTAGTTATGTGGCTACATTGTTCGTCATCCTTAGCCTAAGCCTTAGTCTGGTTGCACTTGCAAAGTATTATGTATTCGCAAGTGATGACTCAGCTATACGTGTAGCCAACATACTAAATGCACTACCGCCACAGACACGTATTGAGACCTATGAGACTGAGCTGCATTTCTTATTGAACCAGCCCTACCACTACCCGCCAGACGAAGCAAACGTTGCAATGATCCAATACAGGATGTTTGGACATCAACCGACATTCGAATACAATCCATTGGTCGCAGATCCAGATTATCTTGTCGTTGTAGGGTCTGGCCCATCAAATCTGTTGTATGGCCAGGCGATTACTGCTGGATATTTCAAGCTCAAGGAACAGATTGGCGGATATCAAGTGTATATACGCGTGCGGTGATCTGAGTGAGAGATAGGTAAAGAGGCATGTGCGGAATCTGCGGAATCATTCATTGTGATACAACTCAGCCTGTTGAGCGTGCACTGCTGGAACAGATGAATGATGCCATTCATCACCGTGGGCCAGATGAAGATGGTTTCTTCGTGGCAGAGAATGTCGGGCTGGCAATGCGGCGCTTAGCGATTATTGATGTGGCTGGCGGGCAGCAACCGATCTACTCGGAGGATAGCCGCGTGGCGGTGGTTTTCAATGGCGAGATTTACAACTTTGCCGAGTTACGCCAGGAGCTTGAGCAGTGTGGGCATCGCTTTGCAACCAACAGCGACACGGAGGTGATTGTTCATGGGTATGAAGAATGGGGCGATGCGGCGCTGGTGCGCTTCAATGGCATGTTTGCCTTTGCGCTCTGGGATTCTGGCGCACGGCGGCTGCTGATTGCACGTGACCGAATGGGTAAAAAACCACTCTACTGGCACCATGGGCCACGCGGCCTGGTGTTTGGTTCTGAAGCGAAATGTGTGCTACTGGCACCATGGGTCAGCTCAGAACTAGATCCACTAGCGCTCCATCACTATCTTACATTACAGTACACGCCCGACCCGCTGACGATCTATAAGGAGATTCAGCAACTTCCAGCGGCTCATAAGCTGGTGTTAGAAGAAGGCCGAACGCCGCGCGTTGAGCGGTGGTGGCAGTTGCGGTTTAGTGGCGGGGTGGCGGGTGGCGGGCTAAAGTCCGCGATCCGATCCGGGAACTCGAATGCGAACCTCAGCGAGATCCGAGATGAGGACGCGATTGCGCAGGCACGTAAGTTGCTGCGTGATGCTGTAGCGCGGCGGTTGGTTGCCGAAGTACCACTTGGTGCATTCTTGAGTGGTGGGATCGACTCATCGATCATTGTGGCACTTATGGCCGAGCAAATGTCGATGCCTGTCAAGACATTCTCTATCGCGTTTGAAGAAGAGCACTATTCTGAGGCACGTTATGCACGAATGGTTGCCGAGCGCTATGCGACCGAGCATCATGAGTTTACGTTCCGGCCTGCCGATTTGGTCGCGACGATCGAAGGGGTTGTGGCAGCCTGCGATGAGCCCTTTGCGGATCCGGCTGCGCTACCATTGTATGAGTTAGCCCGTCAGACACGTAAGCATGTGACTGTAGCGCTCTGCGGCGATGGTGGTGATGAGACATTAGCGGGCTACCGTCGCTATATGCTCGATGATCTAATTGCACCTTACGCACGCTTACCGCGGGCGATAACACAGGGGCTTATACCACAGATCACCGGCCTCCTGCCGGATTTGGGTGAGATTCCCGAGGATCGTAACCTAATCACGGGGCTAAAACGGCTTGGTCAGTTCTCGGCAGTCACAGAACGGGCATCGTTGGTACGCTGGGGATCATACTTTTCGCACGAGGAAAAGTTGGCGCTTTATACCGATCGCTGGCTGGATATGTTTCGAACCATTGACAGCGCTGAAATTGTAGGGGCTGCTTATGACGATGCGCTGGCCACGCGGCATCTGGATCGCACACTACATGCTGATCATGTGACTTATCTGGCGGGCGATCTCTTGCCGAAAA
>JANLSE010000375.1:0-6459 GCA_031362265.1 Roseiflexaceae bacterium | reverse complement strand
CCGTTATCGCGAAAAACGGTACGAGTAAATCGTATCCGCGCAGGTTGCGTGGCTCAATTGAAACGGTAGTCCGATCAAGTAATGCACGCACTGTCGTGGTAATAATAGCACTGACCTCGCCTGGGTTTGCCACAAGAACTGGCGGCGCTGCACAGAAGCCAACAACTGGAGTGATTTGGAAGTTGCTTGGCGCAATATAGATCGGGTTGAGTTGCCCCCAGATTGTAACTGTTGCTGGATCAACTCCTAGTTCCTCGTGGCATTCTCGCAGTGCTGTAGCATGTCGATCAATGTCGTGTGGATCTACCCCACCACCTGGCAATGAAACCTCACCGCGATGATTGGCAAGCCGCTCGCTTCGAACTGTCAGCGGTAAACATAACTCTTCGCCATCCGGGTAGAACAATGCTAGTACTGCACCCTGCCTTGGCGTTATACCTGGCGGTGGTGCAAATGGCCGCAGATGCTGCCCATGAGAGTCACGCACCAATAGTAATTCATCGGCCGGGATCAACTCCTCCATACGAAGCGCCTCATGTACCAATGAGGCCCAGCCTTGCCAATGCCCTGGTATGCTGTTCGACTGCACGTGCCGTTGTTCCTCTCCACACAGCGATCCCGCTACGTAGAACAGTAGCACAGCAGCGCAAAACTGGCAAGAGTGAGTAGAGCATATTTGACGAAATCACTATCTCCGCGTAGGATACTCAGCATAGCCGCGGAGTGTCATATCTTTCCTGGCAATGAAGCCTACACGAGTGTCGTGTGGGCTGGTTGTGTATCCGGCGCAATGCTGTCGGCTGGGTGATGTTATGTTTGAAACGTATCAGCTCGACCAAGCCTTTGATGAGATGTTTGTTCTCAGTGGCGTTGCACGTTCACCCTATGTAACGCTTGTTGATCGATTGCGTGAGCTCTCGCCGGAGGCATTGCATCAACGCCAACAGGCTGCCAACCTGATGTTTCTCAATCAAGGAATCACATTTACTGTCTATGGTCACGATGAAGGCGTTGAGCGGGTCTGGCCCTATGATCTGCTGCCGCGGATTATTACAAATGATGAGTGGGCTACGATTGAGCGTGGCTTAACGCAACGCATTACTGCACTCAACCTCTTCTTGGATGATATTTATCATCGCGGCCAGATCCTTACGGACGGGATTGTGCCGCGTGAATTAGTGTATAGCTGCAAACATTTTCGTCGTGATATGCGTGATGTGAAGGTGCCACGCGGTATTTATGTTGCGGTTGTTGGTACGGACCTGGTGCGATTGACGGATGGACGCTTTGCGGTGTTGGAGGATAACCTGCGTGTTCCAAGCGGTGTTTCGTATATGCTTGTGAATCGTCAGGTGATGAAGCGTGTCTTTCCGTTGCTCTTTTCGCGTTATAACGTGCGCCCGGTCGAACACTATGGACGTGCTTTATTAGCGACATTACAGGCGTTGGCTCCAGTTGATCGAACTAATCCGACAATTGTGTTGCTGACCCCTGGCGGCTATAATTCGGCCTACTTTGAGCACACCTTTCTCGCACGGCTGATGGGTATTCAGTTGGTAGAAGGACGCGACCTGCTGGTTCATGAGAATGTCGTGTATATGCGAACCACAGCTGGCCTTAAGCGTGTGGATGTGATATACCGCCGTATTGATGATGATTTTCTGGATCCATTGTCGTTTCGCGCCGATTCAACACTTGGAGTTGCTGGCTTGATGAATGCCTATCGTGCCGGTAATGTGGCATTGGCCAATGCGGTGGGCACTGGGGTTGCCGATGATAAAGCGCTATATGCGTATGTACCCAATATCATCCGCTATTACCTTAGCGAAGAGCCAATATTACCGAATATAGATACCTATTTATTAACGGATGATTCCTCACGACAATATGTACTTGAACATTTGGATGAGTTAGTTGTGAAGGCTGTTGGCGAATCAGGTGGCTATGGCATGTTGATTGGCCCACACAGTACGGCCGCACAACGCTTTGAATTTCGGCAGCGTATTCTGGCCGACCCACGTAATTATATCGCTCAGCCAACACTCGCGCTCTCGCGGGCACCCTGTTTTATTGATGGCCGAATCGAACCACGTCATGTTGATTTGCGGCCATATGTCCTGTATGGTGATCAAATAACGATTGTGCCAGGCGGCCTCACGCGCGTGGCACTCCAGCGCGGCTCGCTGGTTGTCAACTCATCGCAGGGCGGTGGGAGTAAGGATACCTGGGTGCTTTCGGAATAGCTGTGGAACCAATGAGCCTGGTATTCGGTTCAACAAATTCTTGGTGTAGGATGGGAACGCAGCTGCATTGAGCGTTTGATGATATGCTCAGATAAGGATTGGTTGTGCTCTCACGTGTTGCCGATAGCCTGTACTGGATGAGCCGTTACCTCGAACGTGCTGAGCATACAGCGCGTTTGCTGGATGTGAATCTCCATCAGATACTGGAACAGAGCTTGGCCCCAGCAGATCGGCGGCTTGAGCGACTGATTGGGAGTCTCCAGGCAACCATTGAGCCACAATATCGGAGCGATCTTGCATTGCTCACAAGTGCGTTAACATTTGATGTCACGATCCCCAATTCAATTGTCGCGGCGATTACAACGGCTCGTGATAACGCACGGCAAGTGCGTGAGCAAATCAGCTCGGAGATGTGGGAACAAATCAATCGGCTCTATCTGCATGTACGCCGGATTGACGCAGATACCGAATGGCGTGCCGAGCCGCAACAGTTCTACAAAGCGGTGAAGGAGGGCGCGCACCTGTTTCAGGGAATCACCGACGCAACCATGAGCCATGACGAAGGTTGGCAGTTTATTCAGATTGGGCGGCACCTAGAGCGAGCCAATGCCACCTCTGCGTTGCTGGATGCACATTTTTCTGGGTTAGAAGCACAGGGAGTGGGCGATAATTCACTCAACTATTTGGATTGGGTCGCAATGCTTAAATCGTGTACTGCCTTTGAAGCATACTGTAAGGTGTATACCGCAGACATTCAACCAGATCAGATTGCTGAGTTCTTGTTGTTAAATGCTGAATTCCCACGCTCAGTTCGGTTTTCCATTGATGGGGTACAGCGCGCACTTCAGGTTATTTCGCGTACCACTAGTTCACGCAGTGCTGGGCGTGTTGAGCGCTTAGCAGGGCGCTTACGGGCCACCCTGGATTATGGCCAAGTCGATGAGATTATGGATGACCTACACGACTACCTTACTCAGATCCAATATCAATGTGGTCAGCTTCACACAGCGCTCTATCATGTGTATGTTAGTTATCCCGCCGATGCGGTACTAGATCGCTAACATGCTTGAGCATCCAATCTGTACTTTTTGAGATTTCGCTACGATATGACGCGCATATTCCACTATTAAACTATGTACTATTCAATTCGCCATCTCACTCGATTTCGCTATAGCTTGCCGGTCAGTGAAAGCCTTATGGAAGTGCGGATGCAACCGCGTAGTGAAGGTGTGCAACGCTGCCATAGCTTTCGACTCACGACACAGCCACGTGCGCGCATTCAGCAATATAGCGATCAACTGGGTAATATTGTTCATCATTTCAGTGTGCCTGGCCAGCATACGAAATTAGTCATTACAGCCGAAGCATTGGTCGAAGTTCGCGATTCAGAGCCACTGCCTGTAGCGCTTGGCCCAGAAGCCTGGGGGGAACTTGATAAGCTCCTGAATGATCACACTGTCTGGGATCTTATTCAACCTAGCTACTTTGCACGATCCAGCCCAGAGTTACAGGCCTTTGCTCACGAGTTAGATGTGCAGCGTGGGAATGATCCGCTGACAACACTTAGGGCGCTGAATACTGCTATCTTCCAGGCGTTTGCCTATAGCCCACAAACAACAACTGTAGATTCGCCGATTGAGGAGGCGTTGGACGCACGCAAGGGTGTCTGCCAAGACTTTGCACACATCATGATTTCATTGGTGCGGGGTCTTGGGATCCCATGTCGGTATGTGAGTGGTTATCTGTTTCATCGCACTGAGGATCAGGATCGATCTGCTGCTGACGCCACACATGCCTGGGTTGAGGCGCTGCTTCCAGGCCTTGGTTGGGTTGGTTTCGATCCGACCAACGATCTCTTGGCCGGGTCACGCCATGTTCGGACCGCCGTTGGGAATGATTATGCAACCGTCCCGCCGACACGTGGTGTCTACAAGGGTGGTGCAACCGACGATCTGCAGGTGTCGGTGCGGGTTTCGCCTTCGGAGGCACCACCTAGTGCGCCAGCGGAAGCGGATGCTGAAGAACTGCCAACTGCCTGGCGTGTAGAAGATGCCCGCGAGGAAGAACAGCAGCAACAACAGCAGCAGCAGTAGCCTAGATATTGGAGTGCATGCCATGCAAATCGGCCAAATGATTGAACCGGATCGGCCTGAGATGTTTGCTGAATGGTTAGCAGCACATGGAGCAGCTGAGCGCGAGATCTGGGTGGTTCTTTATAAGAAGGGGAGTGGCAAGCAGCGCGTTACTTACAAACAGCTCGTTGAGGTAGCACTCTGTTATGGATGGATCGATGGCCAGATGAAGGGATTAGATGCTGAGCGTTTCGCACAGCGCTTTAGCCCACGACGCAAACGCAGCCACTGGACTGATACGAACCGTGAAATTGCGCGGCAACTGATCGCAGATGGCCGGATGACAGATGCGGGGAGAGCGGTGCTTCCCATAGAGGAATAACATCCACCAAACTCCCCGCCCCGCCGCTATTCTCCTGCGACCTCAAATACCGCATGAACTGCGCTTGGACTGTTCTTACTGGTACGCACAGGTTTTACTTCAATGGTATATAGCCCAGCAGGCAACTTGGGGAGCGTGGCTTCAACAAAGGAATCGGCTTGAGCAGCAACGTTACCAATAATTGCCTTCTGGCGCTTATCTACCCGCGATACCTTGAACCGCAATGGGCGCTTGCTTGCTCCCGGCCCAGCTAACCGCACCGCAACTTGTGGCTCATCGGATAGATTAACATAACGATTTACACGCAGATTGATGGCGGGAGTGGGTTTTTCGCCGCCCAGATGCCCGATTGGCTGCCCTGCGACCAGAGTCACAATTGTTGCCAGAATTGGATCAATGGCTTGGACGCTGTTCGTAAGCCAGCCATGTTGCTCAACGGCAAAGCGGCCATCCGATGGGGTGAGTTCAGGTGGAATTGCGGAGAATCGCGGCACTGTGCCATCGCCATCGCCCAGCAATTCATCAAACCCATCTGGCAGCTGGCTACTGGTTGTCACCAGATTTCCATTGCGCTGCGCCGATTGTAGGGTTGCCTGCTCAACACCAACCCAGGGTATTGTTTTGGTTTTATAGGCTGGGTTCGTATGGTTGGTTTTGGCATGCTCCCAGATCGGCACATGGAACTCGCTGCGGGCAGTTGTGGCGCGGGCGCGATCAATATTTGGTAGATCTGCCTCTGAAATTCGAACCGTAGTGCCATTTTCGAGTTTCAGCATATTATAGGCCGGTAAGAGTTGGTGGGTCGAGGTGAGTGTCCGAACAACCGGTGAGAAATCGGAAAGGCCAATCTTCCTTCCATTGCAGATCGCCTCAACTGCATCGACAGAACCCCAGTGTGGGGTGCCGATTGTGATAAGCGTATTGCATGTCTGCCAGCCGCCCAACACTTCCACATAGTAGCGTGAAATCAGGCCACCCATACTATGCCCAATCAAAACTACTTGTGCATCTGGGTTGCCACTTGCAGTGCGCCAACGAGGTAGCTGCCGATCAACAAATCCCTTTAGGATGCGCGCATTTGCGCGGTTGTCGCGCCGCCAATCATAAGGGAATGGGTAAAAATTGGCCTTGTCGGCAGGTTGATGGATTGATCCTTCAACAACTTCGAAGAACATGTTGAGCGCATTACGGAATGGGCTGTAGCCAGCATGCGAGACCACCCATGGCACTGAGTGTAGATCGGCAATCAAATCGGTTGCTACCACACCATCATGCAAATCCTGTTGCCAGTCATCGTCGTGCAACGCCAAATCTGGGATCGACCCAGCGCTAATAATGGCTTTTAGATGCTGCCAGAAGGGGATATTCGAAAGACCCCAGATATCTTTGCCATTCTTCTGTAGCCTGCTGCCCATGATCCCAGGCAAAAAGATGATCAAATGTGGCATGCGTTTTTTCTGAGTCATTGAGATTCTCCTATAGGCTGAATGAATTGAGTATGCAGTGGTTCAGTTTCCTGAGCTTTCAAACGTCATCAGCATCAGGCCCAAGTAACCTCATAAGGGCTTGCGTGCTTGCTGCTCGGCCAACTTTACGAATGGTAGGTGGCTTTGAAACTTGCTCTGTTACAGTGCTAACTGCCAGGATAGCGGGCTTTCGGCGCTTGCGGTATTGGGCGATCGCGATAGGCCCTACCCCTTTGCTGACCGTTAGCTCGGGTTGTTGCTCGGCTTTCCATCGTTTTTGGACGGCCATTTCCACT
>JANLSE010000354.1:0-2355 GCA_031362265.1 Roseiflexaceae bacterium | reverse complement strand
AACAGCAGTAGAGCATTGCTCGAAACTTCGCCCGTCGCCGCCGCCCAGCCAAGCACCGGCGGCATTGCCCCTGATGCGCCACCAATGACAATATTTTGCGGGGTCATTGGCTTGAGGATGACCGTATAGATCACGGCATATCCCACAAACGTGGCGAGGGTCAGCCACATGGTCAAAGGATTTACCAGCTGATTCAGCAGAACGAGTCCGATACCTCCGACGATCCCGGCAAACACCAATGTTTGCGTCGAAGTTAGCTCACCGCGAGGCAGTGGTCGCGACCGGGTTCGGGCCATAACGGCGTCAATCTTTTGCTCGACCCAACAATTGACTGCAGCCGCTGCGCCAGCCACTAAGCCGATTCCAACCGTCGCTGCTAACAGCAATCGCCATGGAACCATGCCGGGAACGGCGAGGAACATGCCGATCACAGCCGTGAACACAATCAGCGAAACTACTCGCGGCTTGGTGAGTTGGAGAAAGTGATAAAGCCGGTGCGAAACGGCTGTCCGGCCTAGACTATGTTCGACCATCGGCTCTATGTTGTCGTTCGTTGCGAGAGGCGGCCAAGTTTATCATGACCATGCACACCAATAGCACCGCCGCACCCCCGTTGTGGGCGACGGCGACGGGCAGTGGCAGGCTAAATACTACGTTCGTCACTCCCAGACTGAATTGGACCAAAGTCAGAAGTGCAAGCACCGCACCCCACCCGCGCAATGTGGGCTCATACCAAAGCGATCGAGCAAACACGAGCACTAGGGCAAGCACAACGATGGCGCCCACACGATGGGTGAAATGAATCGCCGTCAGTGCTTGCAACGACAGCAGCTCGCCACCTGCCGTGCGCCCCAATTCGCGTAGGACATGGAACGAATCTTTGAAGTCCATCTCCGGAATGGCCTGATCGCGGCACAACGGCAGGTCGGGGCACGCGAGTGCCGCGTAGTTTGTGCTTACCCAGCCACCCAATAGTATTTGGGTAAGCAACACGAGCAGCGCAATGCGTGCGGTGAAGCGCAGCCTACTCCCATGCGCAGGCCATCGCGGCAGATTTACGAATGGCGCTGCCAGCATGGTAAGAATTGCCAGCGTAGCCATCCCCCCCAAGAGATGGGCGGTTACTATCGCCGGTCTCAGCAACAGCGTAACCGTCCACATTCCCAACGTCGCTTGCGTCGCAACGACGGCAACCAGTCCCGTAGCAAGACGTGGCTGGACCCCCGGTGTGCTCCGATGGCGCCATGCAAAAACTGCAATAGCCAAAATCATGAACCCCAGAGCGCCTGCAAGATAGCGATGAAACATCTCTTTCCGGGCTTTTGGTTTCTCAACCGGCATGTGTGGGTAGGCCTGATTGGCCAGTTCAATTTCTTCATGTGAATCCGGGATTCCAACATGTCCATAGCAGCCGGGCCAATCGGGACAGCCCAGACCGGCATCTGAAAGACGCACATAGGCGCCTACCACGATGACGACCAAGGCCAACAGGAAGGACGCGAGGACTAGGCGGCGATAGGCGAGCACAGGTCAAGCTGCCTTGTTGGCATAGAGCAGGCGCTGCAAATCCTTCATCATGCGCTTTGGCTCGGGATTCTCGGGGAACCGCATCATCAGGTTTCCACGCGGGTCGACGAGGAACACGTGACGTTCAAACGGAACCTCGGTACCCAGGACGCGTGCCCATTCGGTGGACATGCTGGCGACGATCAAGTCCGGGTGCGACTCGAGCAGCCTATTATCCACTTTGGAGATGTCGTTCCTGACCAACCAGAGTCGTTTGATCCTGCCCATCTCCCGTCCTTGGGTGAGGCGCAATTGGCGAATAAGTACCAGGCTGTTTCTACAACGCTCATCACAGGTAGCATTACCCGCCACAACCAATACCCACTTTCCTGCCCAAACTTGTGGTGAAACCAATGCTCCGCCGACGCCTATGAGCGGCGACTGCGGAACCGCCGAAACCGGTAGCAGCTCCCCATAGTTGCTATACCGATGAAGAGGTGCAAACCAGAACAAATAGTATGCGACGAGTGGAGGCCCGAAAAAAATCATTGCAAGCAACAACAACTTGGTTCGATGATTCACGAAGATTTCTCCGCCCCCTATTTCCGGCCTCGACTAAATCCAAAACCGATGAACAAAACCAGACCAAGCAAAGCAAAGGTAAACCACTGCAGAGCGTAGCCTTTGTTTTTCTCGGCGCCCGTGCCAGGGATGGCCCATTTCCGGACCAAGCCCTCGCGAAGATCGGATTCTTGCCGCAGCGCATTAAGTCCGTTCACCGTACCGACCTGATCGGAAATGTAGTGAGGCCGCACCAGTGTTCGATTTTCGATGGCTTCCAGATCACGG